>JBEKDK010000053.1:0-20298 GCA_050014395.1 Candidatus Acidiferrales bacterium
CGGAGGGTGAAAGGCGGCCGGGTCGGGCTGCCGAACCGGGGCCAATTCGGCGATCACTGCGAGCAGGCCGGCTAAGCTGGCGATTCGATTCCCGCGGCGCGCAAGACCAAGTCCGCCAGCGCGGCGATGAACTTGGGGGAATCGCCGAGCGCGGGCATCATTTCAAATTGTTCGACACCGAGGTGCAGCGCTTCTGCGCGCGCTTCGATATTGATTTCGTACAGCGTTTCGATGTGCTCGGTGACGAAGGAGAGCGGAACGAGCAGCAATTTTTTCTGGCCGGATTGCGCGAGGCGCTCGATCGTCTGCGTGAGCGAAGGCTCCAGCCAGCGCTGCCGGCCGACGCGGCTTTGATAGCACAGCGTGTGCTCGCAATTCCATTGGCCGCGCGCGAGGACCAGGCGCACGGTTTCTTCCACTTGGCGCGGGTACGGATCGCCGCGATCGATAAGCGCGATCGGCAGACCGTGCGCGCTGAAGACGAAATGCACGCCAGTGGGACCGTCGAAATGGGTGAGCGCCGTGGCGATGCGCTCGACGAGGGCCTGGATGTAGAGCGGGTGCACGTAGAACTCTTTGATCGCGTGGACTTGCGGGGCCGGCGTGGCGGGGCGATAGAGTCGCGTCCACTCTTTCATGCTGCTCAGCGTGGTGGCCAACGAGTATTGCGGGTAGAGCGGGAGCAGGACGAGATCGTCGAGTTGCGCCGCGCGCACGGCGGCAACAGCTTCACGCGTAAGCGGATGCCAATAGCGCATGGCGACGAAACATTTCGCGTCGCAGCGCCCTTCGCATCGGGCGGCGAGGGCGCGTTCGAGAGCGCGCGCTTGGCGTTCGGTGAGCAAACAAATTGGAGATTGGCCGCCGATCGCGGCGTAATGATCCGCCACAGTGCGCACGCGGCGATGCGCGATCCACCACGCCAGCGGGCGACGCGCCAGCCACGCGCCGGGGAAATTAATAATGTCCGGATCGCAGAAAAGATTGTAGAGGAACGGTTCGATGGCTTCGGGCGTGTCCGGCCCGCCCAACTGGAATAGGACCACGCCGACGCGTTTGCGCTCGCTCATTCGGAGAGGGCTCGCGGCTACTTCAAGCGATTCTTCAGGCGCTCGATTTCATCTTGTAGGCGCGCCATGCGCCGGCCGATGGTGATCTGATAGACGAAGAACACGGCCCACACGGCCATGAATGCTGCGAACACGCTATTCAAATTCTTCACGATAACTCCCTTCCCTTTTTGTGGCAGACGACGTGTTACAGGCCACGGCGCTCCGCTTCCATTCGCAAAGCGTCCACTTCGGCGCGCAATTTTTCCAGGCGATAGCGCTGGCGCACGACGGCCAGGAAAACGACAACCAGTGCACCCCAACAAAACAAGAGAACCTTGAGCATTCGCGGATCAAGATAACCGCTATCGCCGATCACCGGCTGCGGATGCTGCGTGCGAAACCACCAGATCGAAAAATAAACCAGTGGCACATCAAGGCACGCGAAAATCGCCACGACAGCGGAGAGCAGCGCGCGGCGCTCGGGTTCATCAACCAAAGTGCGCAGCAAAAGATAGCTGACGTAAATCGCCCAGAGCACGAACGTCGATGTTGTGCGCGCGTCCCAAGCCCACCACACGCCCCAGACGGGCTTGGCCCAGATGGGGCCGGTCACGAGTCCGATCGTCAGAAATGCTGTGGCCAATTCGGCGGCGGACACAGAAATCCAATCCCATTTCATGGCGCGCGTTGCCAGATAGGCGATGCTGCCGAAGGTTGTGGTGGCGATGGCGATGAAAGCCGTCCAGAAACTTGGCACGTGGAAATAGAAGATGCGCTGGATCACGCCCATGGTGAGTTCCGTCGGCGCTACGAACAGCGCGGCGTAGGCGGCGAGCCCGAGGAAAGCGTAAGCGAACACCGCGTAGAAAACGGTTCCGGCCATCGTCGATTTTGTCGCGGAACCCAAGTGGTGCCTCATTCCTCGAAGAGATATTCGCCGAAAAGCCAGGCCGCCGTCAAAAAGACGACGTCGAAGGCGATCAGAAAAACCAACCACACGCGATCGAGCGCGGCCGCGGGCGAAAGCAGGCCGACCGTGGCTTCGCTGCTGGCGATGAGCACGGGCGCGACGATCGGGAACAGCAGCAGCGGCAGCAGAAGCTCGCGCAGGCGCGCTTGCGCGGTGATCGCGGAGAAAACGGTGCCGGTCGTGGCCAGGCCGACGGTGCCGAGGAACAGGACGAGCAGCAGGCGGCCGAGCACCGGCAGGATCGACAGATTGTAAAGCGCGGCGAAAATCGGGAGCAGGGTCAGCTCCACGAAAAAAAGAAAAAGCAGATTCGATGCGATCTTGCCGAGCAGAATCGCGAATGGCTTGATCGGCGTCATGCGCAGGGCGGAGAGTGTGTCGTTGGCTTGCTCGCGCACGAAGGACGGTTGGAGCATCAGCGAGCTCGCGAAGAGCAGCCCCAGCCACAAGAGGCCGGGGCCGAAGCGGCGCGCTTCCGCGGACGTAGGATCGAATGTGAAGCTGAAGAGTACCAGGACGAGCAGGACGAAGACGAGCGTGGTGGAGAGCAGCTCGCGCGAACGCAGTTCGACGCGGAGTTCTTTCGAGAGGATCACGCTCGTCGATCGTGTCAGGCTCATTGTCAATCCGTCCGAATCGTGTTCCGGGGGCTAAAGCCCCCTTTTTCGAGTTGCCGTTACGCCGGGGCTAAAGCCCCGGCCTCCTAAAGAGAAATGCGTCGACTTCAACGCCGCGACATCGGGACTCCGCTCTAGGAGAAATGAATTGCGGATATGAACTTCGACATTATCGCTCCAATCCGCCGCGAGCGAAGATTGCGCGGACATCGCCGCTGGCGACTGAATCTTCCGCGACGACGCCGGAATCGAGGCGAATGGCGCGCGTTACGGCGGACTGCGCTTCGTTCTGGCCATGCGTGCTCATCAAAATTGTGCAACCGTCGGCGTGCAGGCGCGCCACTTCGGCGCCCAGCCAGGATTGGCCGGCGGGATCGAGGCCGGTCGCGGGCTCGTCGAGAAGCAGAAGACGCGGCGCAGCCAACATCGCGCGAGCGAGGGAGAGGCGCTGGCGCATACCGCGCGAAAATGTGCGGACGAGATCGCGGGCGCGCGTGGATAAGCCGACCCGTTCGAGAGCCGCGGCGCAGGTCGCGGCGGCGTTCGGCAAATCGTAAAGCTGCGCGAAGAAATGCAGATTTTCTTCAGCTGTCAACTCGTCGTAGAGCAGAGTGGCGTGGGAGATGAGTCCGCAGCGCGCTCGAATCCCGGCCACGGTTTCGGTACCATCGCCGCCGATGCTTACCTTCCCCGCGCTGGGGCGCATCAAAAGCGCGGCGATTCGCAGCAGCGTCGTCTTGCCAGAGCCGTTCGCGCCAACCAGCGCGACGAACTCTCCGGGCGCAATCGCCAGCGTAATTCCGCGCAGCGCGAGGCGCATGCCGAAACGTTTTTCGATTGCCGCAAATGAAAGGCTGAGGCCCGCAGGCATGGGCGGATTGTACGCCGTCACAGCGTGGGATGAGAGCAAATCATCCGTGAAGAAGATCGCGCAGGATTTTTTCCATGCGGGCGCGCTCGCGAACGTACTCTTCTTCGGAAATTGTGCCGGCTTGGCGGCGGAGTTCGAGACGAAAGAGCGTGTCCTTCATGCCGTCCAGGCTTTGAACGACATCGCGCTGGGCTTGCTCGACGGACTCGGGCGCGCCCGGCGCGGCTGCGGTGCTGGGTGCGGCCGGTGCGCTCGCAGGCGACGAATGGGCCACGGGCGCGGTTGCGCGTGCGGGTGGATTCCCTGCAGGCATTGCAACGCTGGCGCTGGCCGATTGCGGCGCCAGCACAGGCCGCCGCCACAGATACACAAGGCCAAGCGCGAACAGCGCCGCGAATCCGCCGATCAAAATCCAACGCAGCGAATCGAGGCGCGGTGGAATCACTTGCAGCGAGCCGCTGGCAGCGTCGCCGGAATCGCGGCCGTTGGTCTGATCCGGCGCGCCACCGGAGCCGGACGCGTTGTCCGCCGCGGGCGGCGGGGCGGTGCCTGAGACGGCGATCTGCACTTTCGCTCCTGCGGCAATCGTGTCGCGCGCGTACACGCTGTAGCCCTGCTCGGAGCCGGCGGGCGAGAATCCGTCGCTTGAGACTTGAACGGTCGGCGGTGCCGCTACCAGCATGTGCCCGGAATCGTAGGGAGAGGTGAGCACGAGCGAGGCGCTGCTGGAGCCATAAGGAATTTCGTAGGAGATGCGCACGCCGTTATCGCCGGGCTGGAATGCAAAGGCAATCGCGTAATGATTCGGGCCTTTGTCTATGGTTCCCTGCACCACCGGCATGCCCGATGGGCCCCAGGCGGAAACTTGGCTGAGTTGCGCGCCCTCGGGAATTTGGAATTCAAAATCGCCCTTTTCGTCGTAATACGCAGCGGGCGGCGTCACTTTGTTCTCGATGGAAAATTCTTCGCCGACCAGCAACGACGTCCCGTTCGGTTGCAGCACGACGAGGCGCTGGGCAACCGCGCGCGCCATGGGATTCGTGGTGGGCTCAAACACTGTGATGTCCGCGGTCGGCGTGCCCGGCGGGAGCGGCTGATGAAAATTGACGCCCTTATAGACGGCGCGAAGCAGCATGGGGCCCTGGCCGATGGCGTCGTCCTGAAAATGATATTTGCCCGCGGAATCGGTTTTCGTGTTGGCCACCACTTGCATGCCGCCCTGCAACGAAATCAGGAGTACCTGCGCGCCGGCAACAACGCTGTTGTTCGTGCCATTGCGGACCACGCCGGCGACGGTGCCGGCCATCGCGGCGGCGGAGAATGCCGCGTTAACAAAAAGGCAAACAACAAACGCCATTGCCAACCGGGCGATGCGCGCGATGCTGGAACTTTTCATGTTCATCCTTATCGAGACTTGTGTTTCGCGATTCATGTGCGGGCTTCGCTGGGATTCGGGCGCGGGGGGCGCGGAGTGCGCACGCCGCTGCCGGTGGCCGCTTCAATTTCGCCGAGCACCAGTGCGGCTTCGGTTTCGAGGCTGTCTTTCATCTGCTCGAAATCGGAATCGGCGAATTTGCCGGCGCGATGCTCGAATTTCAGATCGCGCAGATTCTCGTACACCGTATCGCGGCGCTCGAGCAATTGATCGAGATGTGAGCGGTGCGGCGCGGAATCGGCGGGATCGGCCTCAATCCAAAAAATGAAGGCCAGCGTGGAGAGCGCGAGCAGCGCGCAGGCCAGCAGCATCATGGAATCCGAATCGAAGCCGATGATGAGCGCGGGAAGCACCGATCAGTCCTCCGTCTCGCGGTCGGCTTGGCGGCGGGCGCTTTCAAATTGCACCGCGTCTACGCCCTTCGGGGCGGAACCGGCGGGAACCGAAACCGCCGGTTTGCGGCGGCGCCAATTGCGCACCACCAGTATTGCGATGCACATTCCCAAGGCCAGCGCGGCGCCGGGGAAAATCCAGACAACGAGATTGAATCCCTTGGCCGGCGGAGAAGAAAGTACGGCTTCGCCGTACTCCTGCACGAAATCCTGGAGGATCAAGTCGTCGGATTCGCCGCGGGCGACGTCGGCGTCGATCTCTTTGAACATCCCGGCGCGCAGCGGGCAATCGACGTGATTGCATTCATTGAGGACCTGTCCGCAGCCGCACATGCACATCAATTTTCCGCCGAGGTGCTCGGTGCGATCGCTTTCATCGCCGCTGGCGCGCAACTTCACGGGCGCGAAGGCCACCAGCAGCGCGAGAGAAATCAGCGCGGCGGCGACCACGAAATAATTCGTTTGCGGCCGATGCGGGCCGCGCGCCAGATCACGTGCGGCGGCCATAGCGTCTCCATTCAGCAGTTGCAGGCTGCGGACCGAAACCCGCGGGCGCGGGTTGCGGCACCGGGCTGATAACGATGGTGGCTTGGTGCGACGGAATGAGAGCAAGAATCGTGCCGAGGATCACCACCGCGCCGCCCAGCCAAATCCATTTCACCAGCGGATTCAAATAGGCGTGGATGATCGGCTGTTGCGTATCGGGATTTTCTCCCGCGTACACAACGTAAAGATCTTCTTTAAGTGTGGAATAGATCGCCACCATCGTGCCGGATTCCTGGTTGGTGGTGTACATGCGCCGCTCGGGATAAAGCATGATCACTTGTTTGCCGCCGCGATCGGCTTCGATGGTGGCGCGCTCGGCTGTGTAATTCGGCGCGTTGGGGTCGGGGCCGGGCGTGGAATCGAAATTTTGGCAGATCAGCGTGTACGGACCGATTGTCATGCTGGAGCCCGGCGACATTTGCATTTGCTTATCGCGATTGAACGCCTGGCCGCTGATGCCCATGAATACCAGCACAATGCCGAAGTGGACGATGTAGCCGCCGTAGCGGCGTGTGTTGCGCATGGTGAGCTGCGCGACTCCGCGCGCAATGTTGACGCCCGTGCGCGAGGCGATCACGCGCGCGCCGCGGTAGAACTCGCTGCCGATCGTGAGCACAACGAACACGGAGAGCAGCAGGCATAGCGCGACGTAGAACTCGCGCAGGCCGAACGCGATGGCGATCGCGGCGGCCAGAGCGCCTCCGGCGAGCGGCCATGCGAAATGGCGTTTCAAACTTTCCGCGGACGTCTTGCGCCAGGCCAGCAGCGGACCGACGCCGGTGAGAAACAGCAGGAACATCGCGATCGGGATATTCACCTTGTTGAAGAATGGCGGCCCGACGCTGATTTTCGTGCCACGCACGGCTTCGGAAATCACCGGGAACAATGTGCCGGACAAAACGGCGATGCAGGCCACCAGCAGAATCAAATTGTTGAACAGGAAACTGGATTCGCGCGAAATCATCGAATCGAGCTGATTATCGCTGCGCAGGTAATCGCGATTTTGCCAGTAGGCCACGAAGCAAACGATCAGGATCACGCCGACGAATCCGAAGAACCACGGGCCGATGCTCGATTGCGCGAAGGCGTGGACCGAATTGACGAGGCCGCTGCGCGTCAGCGTGGTGCCGACGATTGTGAGGATAAACGTGGCGAACACCAGCCACACGTTCCAGACCTTCATCATGCCGCGCTTTTCTTGCATCATTACGGAGTGCAGAAACGCGGTGGCCGTGAGCCACGGCATCAGCGACGCATTCTCCACCGGGTCCCAGCCCCAGTAGCCGCCCCAGCCGAGGACCGCGTAGGCCCAATGCGCGCCCATCAGGATGCCGGCGCTTTGAAATCCCCAGGCGATCATCGTCCAGCGGCGCGTGAGGTGAATCCATTTTTCGCCGGGATAGCGGCCGAGCAGCGCGGCCAGCGCAAACGCGAATGGAATTGAAAATCCCGTGTAACCGGAATACAGCACGGGCGGATGAACGATCATTTCCGGATATTGCAGCAGCGGGTTCAATCCGTTGCCATCGGCGCGCGCAACCAGATGCATGAGGCCGGCGGAATCGAGCGTGCCGAGCATGTGGAACGGGCTGACGATGAAAACGTTGAGAATCAGAAAGAAAAACTGGATGCCCGCCAGGATAATGCCCACGCGCGGCATCAGCTCGGGATGCTTGCCGCGATACGCGAAGAGCACGGAGAAAACGTAAATCGATAGCAGGAAGCTCCAGAACAGCAGCGAGCCTTCCTGGCCCGACCACACGGCTGGGAATTTGAAAAATTGCGGCAGGGCGTGATTGCTGTGCTCGGCGACGTAGGCGACTGAAAAATTGTCGGTGTAGAAAAGATAGACCAAGCTGCCGAATCCGAGCCAAATCAGAACGCAGACGGCCATGCCCGCATTGCGCGCGCTTTTGATCACCAGCGGGCGCCGCGTATAGACGGCAAAGATGCCGGCTACGATGGCGTAGCCAGCGCACAGCAGCGCAAGCAACAGGGAAAAAGAACCGAACAGGTCCACGCAAGTCTCCGGTTTCCGCTGAAAACTTTAGCTCGTAGGTAAACCTAACGTCACTGTGCGGTCGCGCCCGGCGCGCCTTCAGGCTGACCGGACGCCGCGGGCTGGCCCGTCGCGGCCGGCGGCAACACTCCGCCAGGAGCCGCTTCGTATTTTGACGCGCACTTGGCCTGAATTGTCTCGGCTTCGAAATGCCCGTCGGGCGTCTCGTGCCCTTCGACCAAGCATTGCGCGCCATCTTTAAAAGTGTCGGGCAGCGGATCGGAGCCGACGTAGCTCACCGGAAGCGTTTGCCCTTCCTCAGTGAGAATGAAATCGACGCCGTCCGCGCGATGCACGATCGAACCTTTGGCGACATCGCCGCCCACACGAATCCGCGCGCGGCGCGCCGAACCCTGCAGATTCGATAGCTCAGGAATCGTGTGGTAGTACGTTTTGCTGTCGCGGGCGCCCACCCACGCAAGACAGGATAGCGCGACCAGAATGATACCCGTGCCGACGGCGAACTTGAACTTGGGTTTCAATGTTCCTCGAAATTCCTGTGCAGTGCGAGATTCTATCACATGCGATTGGGGAATTCAGGTTTGCGCGGCGTCTGCGATGCGCGCGCACGCGGATACGGAATTCAGCCGTGACGAGGGTCGCGTAGAAAAGGAAAGGGCGCCCCGAGGGATCGGGGCGCCCTTCTTGCCGGTACTGGGCGTAAGGAGGCTCCGGGGTGGTAGGGTGCGCCCGAGCACCGGCAAACTCATGATGTCGTACGTGCTGCTATGAGCCTCAAACAACCAAACCCGGCGCGCCAAAAAAGTTGCGACCTGGGCTGCGAATCCAAACGCAAAATCTACACCGGAATAATAGCACAATTCGCGGATCTATTTTTCAAGATTTGACAGCTTTTCGATCGGTTACCTAACCAAATTCTTGAGCAGGCGCCCAAGATCCGCCCGAGCCGTGACCTGACCTATTTTTTGGCGAGCGCGTGACCCTTCTTACGCATCTTAGGCAAGACCGCGCGCAGGCACAGCTTCAGCTCCGGGCTTAGGTCAACGATCTCTAAGCCACTGGAAACCATGAACTTACAGCTCAGCATTTCGTGGGCCTCGGCATCGTCCGGGAGCTTGGCGACGATGCGGCAATATTGGCATTCCTGATTCCAGCAGAAGCGGCCGAACGGAATCGTATCCGGGCTCAGGTACTGGAAGCAGCGAAGAACCGTGTTCCGCTCTGGAACCTGGAAGGCACGGCCCATCACTTTGATCTCGACAAGGCGCTCGAAATCGCGAAAGAGGCCCGCGGTGAGGTCTTTGGCGGCGATCTCCTCGTGCTTGGCGGCGCTGGCTTTCCCCGAGTTGTGCTGGCGAGACATTCATACTCCCGATGCGGGTGCATAGAGGCTACGGGACGCGCGCGGGTGCCACAACCGCCGCGGCAACCGGTGACGCCAATCGAACAACGAGCGCGCAGCCCCTTGGCGCCTCCGACAAGGCTTCCGCCTGGGTCGCCGCATCGCTCACGCTGGGGCGCCGAGGCGAAATCAAGCGGCGCCGAGCGCGCGGTACTCTTGATCGGAGGTCGGGCCCATCAGAATCCAAATTGTGTAGATCCCGAGCGCCGTGCCGAGCGGTACCTCGAGAATGCGCAAGAATGCCAGTACCAGCGTCAGAATGCGCGCCCAGTCAGCATGCCGCAACAGGCCCCATGCCGCCGCAATTTGCAGCGCGGCCGTTATGAAAAGAAAGCCTCCCAGCGCCAGAAAAATAAAGTGAAACAGCCCCACCGCCGCAGCGGGCGCCGGTGAATCGCTGGGAATAAAGCGGCCAATCGGGAAAGCGGAGATGGCGAGCAGCGCCGCGGCTCCCAGCAGCGAAAGGGCGCCCATCACGATCCACAATGTTGCGAGAATGGTGAGGTGCTGCGCTACGCGGCCGTCGCCGATCGCCGCGGCGCGCCCGGCA
Organism: Candidatus Acidiferrales bacterium; assembly: GCA_050014395.1. Lineage (GTDB taxonomy): Bacteria > Acidobacteriota > Terriglobia > Acidiferrales > UBA7541 > DASPOJ01. Next base: position 9,856 of record JBEKDK010000053.1, read on the forward strand.
GACCCGCCGCCGGGTGTTGCGACCGGCGCGACGCCAACCTGCTTGCCGCAGACTCTGCAAAATTTCTGCTCGGGGGACATTGCGGAACCACAGCTATCGCAGAACATAAGCGCCTCACTTTACAATTCCGGCGCGGCGAAAAATTGTCCCATGTGCCGCAGTCTTTCGTAACGCTGATTCAGCAGATCGGCGGTGCTGAGCACAGTCAGCTCGCCGAGCGCGCCCTCCAGCACGGGAGCCAGCAGGGCCGCCGCGGCTTCATGATCCAAGTGTGCGCCGCCATCCGGTTCGCGGACGATGCGGTCGATCAGGCCGAGTTCGATCAACTCTTGCGCCGTGATTTTGAGCGCCGCGGCGGCGAGTTCCGCCTTACTGGAATCGCGCCACAGAATCGAAGCACAGCCTTCGGGCGAGATCACGGAGTAGACGGAATTTTCGAGCATCAAGACGCGGTCGCCCACGGCAATCGCCAGCGCCCCGCCCGAACCTCCTTCGCCGGTGATGGTGACGATGATGGGCACAGGCAAGCGTGCCATTTCGCGCAGATTGCGGGAGATGGCCTCGGCTTGGCCGCGTTCTTCCGCGTCAACACCAGGATACGCGCCCGGAGTGTCAACAAATGTGAACACCGGGCGGTTGAATTTAGCTGCAAGATGCATCAATCGAAGGGCCTTCCTGTAACCTTCTGGTTTCACTTGGCCGAAATTGCGCGCCACACGCTGCTTGGTATCACGGCCTTTCTGCTGGCCGATCATCATCACGTGCCGGCCGCGGAATTTCGCCCATCCGCCAATCAACGCGGCATCGTCCCCAAAATTGCGATCGCCGTGCAATTCGTGAAAATCCTCGAACAGCAGGCGCACGTAATCGAGCGTGTAGGGACGCTGATTGTGACGCGCCAGTTGCACGCGCTGCCACGCGCTCATGTGATCGTGAAATTCGCGGTGTAGCGCGGCCACCTCTTGCCGCAGCCGCTCGAGGTCCTCTTCCCTTTCGGGAAGCTCGTGCGCGGCGAGGCGGCGCAGCTCGGTGATTTCGCGCTCCAAACGTTCCATGTCGCTTTTGCGGTCGCGCGCCATTAGGAGGGACTCCGTTCAAGCTCGACGGCATCTGCGCCGCACATCGCGCGCAACGCGACGAGCAAATCGTCGTCCAGGCGCACGCGCTGCTGGGCGCGCAACGTGGCGGCCGCGCCGTCAGGCGAGAGCAAATCGAAAACCACCGGACACGCGCCGGGCTTCGCCGCAAACAGTTCGCGCACGCGATCGAGCGTGAATTCGTCCATATCGCCGGATAAGTTTACTCGCACGTGCAGCGCGCGCACGCCACCGGGCGCGGCTTCGAGCATACGCGCTTCCATCACGACAAGGCGCGTGCCGACCTCCTCGACATTGACGCGCGCTTTCAGCACCAGCGGGCCCGAGGATTTGAATGTAGCTTCAAGCCGCGCAAACGCCTCTGGAAACGCCAGAACTTCCGCCGCGGCTGTCATGTCCTGAAAATTCACGATGGCCCAGCGGTCGCCTTTGCGAGAGCGCATCGGGCGAGTGCTGACAACGATGCCGGCCACGGTGATCTCCTCACCGTTGCGGCGGCCTTCGAGCAGGGACAGATCGGTCACCCCCAAATCTTTCAGCCGCGCGGCGTGCTTTGCAAGCGGATGTCCCGAGATGTAAAACCCGAGCGTGGCGAATTCCGACGCCAGCAATTCGTGCTCGGCCCATTCTTCGGCGTCCGGCAGCGGCTCTTCGGCCGGCGCCGCGGCCGTGGCAGCGGAGCCGCCGAAAAGGCCGCTCTGCCCGCTGGTCTTATCGCGCTGGCGGCGCTGGCCGCGCTCCATGGAGCGGTCGATTGCGGCGAACATTTGCGCGCGTGAATTTCCGACGGAATCGAGCGCGCCGGACTTGATCAAACTTTCGAGCACGCGGCGATTCAGCAGATGCGAATCCACGGCATCCGTGAATTGGAACATCGACGTGAAGCGGCCGAGCACGGCGCGCGCTTCCAGGATTCCGCGCACGGTATTTTCGCCGACGTTCTTGATGGCGCGCAGACCGAAGCGGATCGCGTCACCCACTGGCGTGAAATCGAGGTCGCTCGAGTTTACGTCCGGCGGCATCACCGTGATGCCCATGCCGCGCGATTCGTGGATGTATTTGACCACCTTTTCCGTGTTGCCGGTTTCCGATGTGAGCAGCGCGGACATGAATTCAACCGGGTAATGCGTTTTCAGGTAGGCGGTTTGGTACGCGAGCAACGCGTACGCGCAGGAGTGCGATTTATTGAAACCGTAGCCGGCGAATTCCGCCATCAAATCGAAAATGCGCTCGGCTTTGCGACCCGGAATCTTGTTCGCGGCACAGCCATCGACGAACTTCTTGCGTTGCGCGGCCATCTCCTCGCGTTTTTTCTTGCCCATGGCCCGGCGCAGAATGTCGGCCTCGCCCAGCGTGAAGCCCGCCAAACGGCTGGCGATGCGCATCACCTGCTCCTGGTAGAGCATCACGCCGTAGGTTTCTTCCAGGATTTCCTTCAGCTCGGGCAAATCGTAAGCGACCTTCTTCTTTCCGTGTTTGCGTGAGATGAAATCGTCGATCATGCCGCCCTGAATGGGCCCGGGGCGGTAGAGCGCGTTCAGCGCCGTCAGATCTTCCAGACGCGTTGGCTGGTAGCGGCGCAGGATGTCGCGCATGCCGTGCGATTCAAATTGGAAGATGGCCGTGGTATCGCCGCGCGCGAATAGCTGATACGTGGGCCCATCGTCCAGCGGCAGCGTGTCCAGCGCGATTTCCTGGCCGCGATTCTGGCGGATCAGGCGCACGGTGTCGTCCAGCACGGTGAGCGTCGTCAGGCCGAGAAAATCCATTTTCAGCAGGCCCAAGCGCTCCAGGCCATCCATCGCGTATTGCGTGGTGATTTCATCGCGATTCGTTTTGTAAAGCGGCAGGATCTCGGTGAGCGGCTGCTGCGAGATCACCACGCCGGCGGCGTGCGTCGAAGGATGGCGCACCAGGCCTTCCAGGCGCAGCGCGATCGCCATCAATTCTTTGAAGCGCTCGTCGGAATCGACGGCCGTCCGCAACTGCACAGATTGCTTGAGCGCGTCCTCGAGTTCGATATTCAACTGATTGGGGATCAGCTTCGCCAGGCGATCCACTTCCCCGTACGGCACGTCCATCGCGCGGCCCACGTCTTTGATCGCGGCCTTCGCGGCCATCGTGCCGAAGGTGATGATTTGCGCGACGTTGCCGCGGCCATATTTGTTGGTGACGTACTCGATCACTTCGCCGCGGCGGCGCATGCAGAAATCGATATCGATATCGGGCATCGAAACGCGCTCCGGATTCAGAAAGCGCTCGAAGATTAGATCGTACGCTAAGGGATCGACGTCGGTGATGCGCAACGCATAGCTTGCCAAACTTCCGGCGGCCGAGCCGCGGCCCGGGCCCACGGGCACGCCTTGGGCTCGCGCGTAGCGGATGAAATCCCAGACGATCAGGAAATATCCCGCGTAGCTCATCTGCTTGATCATCTGAATTTCATCGGTCAGGCGGCGTTCGTAATCGGCCAGCGGATGGTGCAGGCGTCCTTCGCGAGCCAGTGCTTCGAGATGCGGCACGCGCTGGGCGAATCCTTCGCGCACCACGCGCTCGAAATAACTGTCCGGCGTGTGGCCTTCGGGAACCTCGAACGCAGGGAAAGGATTGCGCACCGCTTCGATTTTCACGTTGCAACGCGCAGCGATTTCCACGGTGCGCGCCAGCGCGTCGGGCAGTTCGCGAAACACCTGTGCCATTTGCTCGGCGGTCTTGAAGAAAAATTGATCCGTGGCAAATTTCATGCGCTTGGGATCGCTCATCGTCTTGCCGGTCTGGATGCACAGCAGCACTTCTTGCGCCCGCGCGTCGGCCTGCGTCAGATAGTGGCAATCGTTCGTGGCCACCAGCGGAATGCCGGTCTCACTCGACAGGCGCACGAGATTCGGATTCACACGCTGCTCGATTTCCAGGCCTTGATCCTGAATTTCAAGAAAGAAGCGATCCTTGCCGAAAATATCGCGCAGCCGATGCGCGGCCACGCGGGCTTCGTCGTAGCGCTCGTCCATCACATTTTCGGTGACGGCGCCGCGCAGGCACGCCGAAAGCGCGATCAGACCGCCGCTGTGCTGCGCAAGCAGATCGTAGTCGATGCGCGGTTTGTAGTAGAAGCCTTCCAGGAATCCGGCGGTCACCAAACGGACAAGATTGTGGTAGCCTTCGTCATTCTCGCAAAGCAAAACCAAATGATTTGAGCCGCGCGCGCCGGGCTCGACGTTGGCGTCACGCGGGCCGGAATCGGAATTACCGCGATCCAACCGGCTGCCGCGCGCCACGTAAACTTCGCAGCCGATGATCGGCTTCACGCCATGCGCCGTGGCCGTGTGATAGAACTTTTCGGCGGCGAATAGATTGCCGTGGTCGGTGACGGCTACCGCCGGCATGCCGCGGCGCGCGGTTTCCTCCACCAATTGTTCGATTTCGCAAGCCCCGTCAAGCAGGCTGTAGTCGGTATGAAGATGCAGATGAACGAAACGCGGGGCCGCCATGTCGGTTCATTCTATCTCGGAATGAACTCCCGCGATAGGCAGGCTTCCAGCGACGCCCGCCGTTCATCCGCTACCGCAGGCCACTCAGAAAGGAACGCATTTCACGCAGCACGTCCGCTTCGTTTGACAGATAGACGTAATGATGTGCCTCGCGCAACCTAACGACACGCGCGGTCGGGACGCCGTTTTCGAGCGCCTCGGCCTGACTTTCTGTCAACGCATTCAGCGCCGCGGAATAGGCCACGGCCGCATCACGCACCTTCGGGTCCGTACTGGTATCGACCCAGGTCCCCTGAGCGTGGGGAATCCCAAATATCACGAGCGCGGGCACTGGAATGTCGGTGTATTTCTTCATGCCCTCCATAAGAGTCGCGTATCCCGGAAAGTCGCGCTGCTTGCCGACCCGTCCGTCTGGCGTGGAATCCCACTGCTGACGGAGTTCCGCCTCGGGGTACGTGAATCCAAGGACTCGCCGATAATATTGTTGGAGCGCACTGAAGCTGCCCAAATCGGATTCGCTTGGCGCTGGAGGTTGAGGCCCGCTGATATTTTCGAACTGCTCCATGCTCGGTCCCTTGCCGTTATCGAATGCATACGGATATCCGGCTTCGAGGTACACAAGCCCCGCGACGCGGCCTGGGTAGCGGCTGGCGATCGAGCTCATCTCCTCTCCCGCAATTGAGTGCCCCACCAACACTGGGCTTTTCAATTTGAGCGAGTCAAGAACGGCGAGCACGTCATCACCCAGGCGATCGGCGCCGACCTCCGAGGCGGAGTAACCGGATTCTCCGAATCCGCGCCGCGTAATTCCATAAACATGGAAGTTGTCAGTTAACTTGGGGGCGAAATCGTCAAAAACATGCGCTGTGTCTCCCCCTCCGGCTAGCAGCACAAGCGGCCTGCCGGAGCCGCCCCAATCGAGCACCTCCAGCCGAACGTTCTTGTCCACGGTTACAAATCGCGTGATGTGAGGAGATGGATCTTTCCAAACCGCGGGTTGCTGGGAATAAACAGGCACTGCGAACGACGCGAGGAGAATGCAGCCAACTCGTAGACTGAATCTGCTTATCGAGGTATCCATACCTCTAATTACGCTGGACGGCCTCGCGATGTTCCCGAATCGCACCGCACGCTAGCGGCGCGTGGATTTCTTTTTGGCTTTCTTGGCCGGCGGCTTCTTAGCGAACTTCTTCTTCGCCGGCTTCTTGGTGACCTTTGGTTTTGCTGCGCTCTTTGCGGCAGCGCGAGCCGGCGCCTTCGCGGATTTCGGCGGCGCAGCGGGCGCTGCAACCTTCGCGGGCGGCTCGGCCTCCGCGGCTGGGGGAGTCTTATGCGTCGAGCTGCGTTTTGACAGATCGGAGACGAGTTTCTTGCGCTTCTCTTTCTCGACCTTCTTCTTCGGCGGCTCTTTGATGCCGGCCAATTTGCGCAGCAACTTCTCATGCTCTTCCGGCTTGCGCGCCCGGCCTTCCAGTTGCAGCGCGAAAAATTCCTTGATGACCTTGTCGAATTTCGGGCCGCGCGCCATGCCCAGATTGGCCAGCTCAATTTCCACGCCCGGCAGCATTTGTTTCAGCGGCCGCCATTTGTGCAGGAAATTCTTGATCTTGCCGATGGCTTTCTTGTTGCTCGATTCGGCCAAAATGTAGGCGAGCAAGTCTTCGGGCGCATCGTCCAGCACCGCGTAGGCTTCCACCGGCACCGCCGTCTTGCGCGAGCCCAGGAGCTTCGCGAGCTTGGCGGCGTCCGATTCCAAATCGTTGACGGCCTCGGATTCCGCCGCTCGGAAACCGAGGCGCGAGAGCAACGCACGCCGCTCGCGATCCTTCAGCCGGCCGAGCACGGCGCGCAACATCGGCGCCGCCAGACGCGGCCGCAGTCCGGCGGACAGCAGCTCCTCGCGCGCACGAATAATGCGCGTGATCGCCTCGTAGTCCGGATGGCGGCGCGCGAGATTGGCGTGAATCGAGGAGAGCATTCCGCGCGCCTCCCACGCTTTCAGCACGATCGACGGTTTGTCTTCACGCGCGACGTCGCGCAGCTCCGCGCCGGCATCGTCAGTCTCAATCGATTTATCCAGGCCGCGCTCGAATGCCAGCTCCATCCACTCGCTGGTGCGCTGCTCGATCTTGAATCCCATGCGCGCCGCAAACCGCACGATGCGCAGCAGACGCACGGGCTGATTTGTGAAGCTGTGAATCGAAAGCGCGCGCACCTCGCGCCGCTCCAGATCGGCCAACCCGTTGGTGGGGTCCAGCAGAAGTCCGCGCGATGCAAGGTTCAGCGAAATAGCGATGGCGTTCACCGAAAAATCGCGCCGCCGCAAATCTTCCATCACGGTGGACCAGCGAATCTCCGGACGCACGCCGGGCCGCGAATAGTATTCGTCGCGCGCGGCGGAAAGACTGGCCTCGACGTCGCCGGCCAGCGCAAGCTCGATGCTGCGCAAGCGCTCGTCTTCATGCACGATGCGTCCGCCGCCCTTTTCCACCTCGTGCGCCAAGCGCGAAGGATTTCCTTCGGTGACGAAATCCAGATCGCGGATCGGCATTCCGGAAATCAGATCGCGTACCGCGCCTCCGGTGAGATAAAGATTCGTTTCGGTGGCAATCGCCAGCTCCTGCAATCGCAGCATGGCCGCGCGCTGCTCCACCGAAAGGCGGCTTTCGAGCAAGAACATGTAATCAGGCATAGCCTTATTTTCCCTCGGGGACCTGCGTTGCGAATTCGCGCTCGAATGGCCGCAGGCCGGATTTCCATCGAGACGCTGTCACGATATGTCCGTTGAATCTGCCGACTCTATCACTAAACGCGCCGCTTTCGCCCATGCTGACGCGCGCCGCCGATCGTGCTCATGCGATCGCCCGCGCTCACGCGCGCGGATGATGTGCTTTGTAGATCGCTTTCAGCCGTTCCTCGACGACGTGCGTGTAAATCTGCGTCGTCGCAATATCCGCGTGCCCCAGCATCAACTGCACCGAGCGCAAATCGGCGCCGCCCTCCAGCAGATGCGTCGCAAAACTGTGGCGCAGCTTGTGCGGCGTCAGCGGAATGCGCAATCCCGCTTTGCGCCCGTAAGCCGAAAGCAACTGCCAAACACCGCAGCGTGTGATTTTCCCGCCGCGCAGGTTCAAAAACAAGAACGGCACCGGCGTTTCCATCCTGCGCGCGCGCATCAGCAAGGGCCGCGCGCTTGCCAGGTATTGCTCGATCGCCGCCAGCGCCCTGCGCCCCACCGGCACCAAGCGTTCCTTGTCGCCCTTCCCTATGCAGCGCAGCGAGCCCACTTGCATATCCAGGTCGCTCACGCGCAGGCCGACGAGTTCCGAAACGCGCAGCCCGCTCGAATACAGCACCTCGATCATCGCGCGATCGCGCAACCCGGCCAGCGTGGAAAGATCGGGCATCCCGAGCAGCTTTTCCACTTCCGCAACGCGCAAGAACGTTGGCAGCCGCCGCCGCGTCTTGGGCGATTCGAGCGTGAGCGTCGGATCGGACTTGATCAAATCCTCGATCAGCAGGAAGCGGTAAAATCCGCGCAGCGTCACCAGATGGCGCGCCACCGAGTGGCTGTCCAGCTTGCGCCGGTAGAGCGAGCTGAGATAATCCACCACGTCGTCGCGGCTCACGGCCGCGGGCCGCAGGCGGCGCTTCTCCAAAAATTCGGCGAAGCTCTTCAGGTCGCGCCCGTATCCGCCGATCGTATTCGGCGATAGGCCTTTTTCCACTTGCAGATAGTGGAGAAACGCATTCGCAAGAGTTTCCACGCGCTTGCCTCATGCGAGCGGGATCGTCGCGGCCGGTTTGCCGCGCTCCGAACGAGAAATCAACCCGTACAGCTCGCCCAATTCCTGGCAGCCCAAGATTCGTGCCAGACCAAAATATACCGCAGTGCCGCCCGCAAGCAACGCCAGAAACACTCCCAGGCGCGGGAGGAAATATACGATGGCCTGAAAGTGCACGGCGTGCAATCCGCTCGCGCAGGCCGCGCCCATCGCCGCGGCGCACACGCAGGCCTTCGCGAACGATGCGCCGATCGCGCGCTCGCCCAGCGGACCGATCCTGCGCCGCAGTATCGCGGTGAGCAGCACGAAATTCACGTACGTCGCCAGCACCGCCGCCAGCGCCGGCGCGCCGTTTTGCAAGCTGCGCAGGCACCACGCAACGAAGATCACGTTCAGCGCCAGATTCGCACTCAGCGCCGCGCACGCCGTCAGCACCGGAGTCTTCGTATCTTGCGTCGAATAAAACGCCGCGACGATCAATTTCACAGCAGCGAACACCGGCAAGCCGAGCGCGAAATACAGCAACGCGCGGCTGGTCAGGCGCGCAGAATCGGCGCCGAATTGCCCGTGCTGGAATAGCACCTGCACGATCGGCTGGCGCAGGACAACCAGGCCCACCGCCGCCGGCACCGTGATGAAAGATACGATGCGCAGCGCAAACCCAAGTGTCACTTTCAAGCCGCCGATATCGCGCGCCGACGCCTGCCGAGACATCGCCGGCAAAATCGCCGTGGCCACCGCCAGCGCGTAAACGCCCAGCACCAACTCCATGATGCGATCGCTCAAGTACAACGACGTCAGGCTGCCAACCGGCATGCGGCGATCCGTGGCGAACAGCGTCCCCACCAGCACAGTGATGTGCGCGACGCCCACGCCGAAAAACGCCGGCACCATCAACTTCGCCACGCGCAGCACGCCCGGATCCCTGAACGAAATCCCGAAATTGAAATGCATCCCACGCCGCACCACTTGCGGCAATTGCACCAGAAACTGCACGATCCCGCCGACGAGCACGCTGGCCGCCAGCGCCTCCGCCGGACTGTGAAATCGCTTCACCAAAAAGCTCAGCGAAAACAAAATGAACGTGAGATTCAAAAACATCGGCGCGGCCGCGGGCATCGCAAACACCTGAAAACTGTTCAGCACCGCAATCGCCACCGCCGTCAAGCTGGCGAAAAACACGTAAAGAAACATGATGCGGTTCAGGTGCGTGGCCAGCACGTGCAGTTGCGTCAGGCTGCGCACCGAATACACCTGCACGACGAACGAAGAAAAGGTCATCCCCAGAATCGCCACCACGGACGCCAGCAACGCGGAGGTCCAGAAAACGCGATTCGCCAGGCGCCACATCTCCTCGCGCGTGCGATGCTCCATGTAATCGGTGAAAACGGGAATGAAGGAGGCGTTCAGTGAGCCTTCGCTCAGCAGCCGCCGCACCAGATTCGGAATGCGAAATGCCAGCAGAAACGCGTCAGCCGAAACCGACGTGCCCAGCAGTTGCGTGAGCCGCGCGTCGCGCACGTATCCCAAAATCCGGCTGATGAGGGTAAAGAAGCCAATCACTGAAACCGATTTGAGGATCTGGCGATGCTGGGTCACAGACGGCCGGCTCTCAGTCTAAGCCTCTGAAAAAGAACGAGTTGACAACTCGGGCGGCGGTACCATAGCATAATCCCGACCCGAGGCGCAAGCCGACCTTCCCGCCGCAATGAGCAAAATCGACATAGCTGACGACGGGCCCACGACGATCCGCAAACAATGGAAAACCATTGCCCTGTTTGCAATCGTCGGCTTGGCAGTTGCGGCGGTCGTCTGCGCCAATTGGGAATTCCAAGATTACACGAAGCCGGCGAGCGCCACCGAGGTTGTGCTAGGACTTGCCTCCGCCGTCTTTTGTCCTGCTACCCTGCTTTTCGCCGCATGCATCGACTGCGAACCCGTCGGGTGGGGCGGTGTTTTCATGTTCTCAATCATCGGAGTGCTGAACGCGACGCTTTACGGTGGGATCGGCTGGGCGGTCGCCGGCATCAGGCAAGATCGAAACCGAAGCGCTGCGCCTTAGAGGCACCCTTC
>JBEKDK010000054.1:0-20180 GCA_050014395.1 Candidatus Acidiferrales bacterium
CGACAGGCTCGCAATAGCCCACGACTAGAGAAACCAGCGGTACCGACAGGAGCACCATGAAAAAAGCAGCACTGACATTCGCAACATTCGTTGTAGTTTGCTCGTTCGCAGCGGCATCGCAGGCGCAAACGACGGTGCAAACCAAAGCACCGCGACACAACCGGGTTGAATACCAAGTGACGATGGTCCCGGCCACGACCGTATCCATCAATTACCAGCACCATAGCGGCCCGACGGAAATCGGGTTCCAGGGCTCCGCGCTTGAGCCACAGGCCACGGGACGCGCCAAAGTGAACGGCAAGGAAGGGCGAATTCAAATCAATGCGGAATTCAGCAAACTTGAGCCGGCGACGAAATTCGGCGCCGAATACCTGACCTACGTACTGTGGGCCATTACGCCGGAAGGAAAATCGAGCAACCTGGGCGAGATTCTTTTGAACGGCGACAACACCAAGATCACCGTGACGACTTCCCTGCAAACCTTTGGATTGATCGTGACCGCGGAGCCGTATTTCGCGGTGACGGAACCGAGCGAAGTGGTGGTGCTGCAGAATGTGATCACGGCGGAGACGACCGGGACGTTCGAGCAGACGCCGGTGAGCTATCAATTGCTAGGCCGCGGCGCATACAGCTACGAGGCGTCCAGCGTGACTGGCGCGACGATCAGCGCACCGAACAACACGGTGGCCGATTCAAAGGCGCCGATCGAATACTTTGAAGCCGAAAATGCGGTGCAAATCGCCATGATGGCCGGCGCGCAAGATTATGCGCCGGAAGCGCTGGCCAAGGCTCAGGTTTCCCTGACGAACGCGCGGGATCTCGAGGTGAGGCATCAGGACGAAAAGGTGATCGTGCAAGATTCGCGCGACGCGGTGCAGAACGCCGCGGATGCGCATCACATTACGATCGAGGCCATACTGGCCGAGCAAGCGGCGGACGAACAAGCCGCCGCAGCGCAACGTGTAGCCGCATCGCAGCAGCAGGCGGACGCGGCGGCCGAAGCACAGCGGCAGGCGGACATCCAAAAGGCGCAGGCACAGCGTGACGCAGCGGCGGCGGCAGCGGCCAATGCTCAGGCGCAGGCGGCAAGCGCGCAAGCGCAGGCCGACACCACGGCAGCTCTAGCCCAGACCGAGCAGGAGCGTTTGGCGAAACAACAGGCTCAGGACGCAGCAGCGGCGGCAGCAGCGGCGAATGCTCAAGCGCAAGCGACGAGCGCCCAGGCGCAGGCCGACACTGCGGCAGCACAAGCGCAAACGGAGCACGAACGCTTAGCTAAACAGCAGGCCCAGGACGCGGCAGCGGCGGCGCAGGCTCAGGCCGCTCAAGCGGCGGCGGCAGCGCAGGCAGCGCAGGCGGCCGCGGCGCAGTCCGAAAAGGAAAAACAACAACTCCGCGCAACGCTGCTAGAACAATTCAACAAGATTTTGCCGACGACAGACACGCCGCAAGGCCTGAAGGTGAATATGGCCGACGTGCTGTTCACATTCGGCAAATACGATCTACGCCCCGAAGCCCGCGAGGCTTTGGCGAAACTTAGCGGAATCGTGCTGGGGCATCCCGGCTTACAGCTCACGATCGACGGCTATACGGACAGCGTCGGGACCGATGCATTCAATCAAACCCTATCCGAGAATCGCGCCGGCGCGGTTCACGACTATGTGGTGAAGCAGGGTCTGGACCCGGCAGCCGCTACATCCAAGGGATTTGGGAAATCAGATCCAGTCGCGACCAATGACACAGCAGTGGGCCGGCAACTGAATCGCCGCGTGGAAATCATCGTCTCCGGCGAAGTGATCGGCACGCAGATCGGCGAATTGCTTCCAGGGGATCTGCCGACGACGCGGTAATAGACCACAGATAATCATCGACCGACTCCGGCGCCGCGGAATTCCTTTTCGGGAGTTCCGCGGCGCCGGATTGTTGTTTGGACGCGAGATTCGGCGTGGAAGCGAGTTAGGTCTTGAGTACGCCGCGGAATTTCCTGGGATCGTTGTCGAAACCGGGAAAGACGGCGTCGAGATCCTTGCTGCCGAGGTGATTCACGATCAGCTCGCCGAGGACGGAGCGGAAATCGGTGGTGAGCGTGAGATCGCGGCCTTCGTTCAACTGATCGGGATTCAGGCCGGGCCACTGGCCGTAAACTTTTCCGCCCTTCGCCGGGCCGCCCAACACCAACATGCAATTGGCGTGGCCGTGGTCGGTGCCGCGATTGCCGTTTTCGTGTGCGGTGCGGCCGAATTCGGACATGGTCACGACGACGACATCTTCCATTCGATCGCCCAAATCTTGCGAGAACGCGGAGAGGCTGCCGCTCAAATCGCGCAGAAGATTCGCGAGCTGGCCTTGCGCGCCGCCTTCATTGACGTGATTGTCCCAGCCGCCGGTATCAACGAACGAAACTTCCATGCCGATATCGGCTTTTAGGAGCTGCGCGACTTGCAGCATCGTTTGACCGACGCGGCCGGCGGGATACTGCGCGCCGTTTTCCGGTTGGAAGCGCGCGGGATCGGCTTTGCGCAGCATGTCCACGGCCTCGAAAGTTTCGTTGCCGGTGCCGCGCAGGACGGTGTCCACAGTCTGGGCGTAGAGCGCTTCAAAACCGCCTTCGACCGCGGGCGATTGCGCGAACACCTTGAATTGGCTGACGTCAGGCAAAGCGATGGCCGGAGTCGTGCCGCGCAGCGTGAGCGGCAGATTCGGGCCCATGGCTACGGCGCGGAAGGGCGAAGCGGCGGGCTCGGGCGTTTCGACGAGGGCGCGATTGAGCCAGCCATCGTCTGTGGCGCGGACGCCGGGCGTGCCGGACTCCATGTAATCCTGCGCATCGAAATGCGAGCGGCTGGAATCGGGCGAACCCGCGGCGTGCACGATAGCAAGCGAACCATTGTGGAAGAGGGGCGCGAGAGACGCCATGCTCGGATGCAAGCCGAAGAATCCGTCGAGATCGACCGCCGCTTGATCGCCGGCAGCGCGGCCGGGCGATTGAATCGCGATGGTGGGACGAATGCGGTAGTAATTCGGCTCGGCGAAGGGCACGACGATGTTCAGGCCATCGGCGGCGCCGCGCTGAAACAGCACGACGAGTTTCTTCTTGCTGGCCGAGGGCGTGGCCGCAACGGCGCGCTGCAAAAATCCCGGCAGCGTGCTCATGCCGATCATGGCGATACCGCCGCTTTTCAAAAACGCTCGCCGCGAGACTTTCATGTTTGTGGCCCCTTTTCGCCGTTCACTACATGGATGCGTTGCAGCGCCATAGCGCTGGCGCGGCACGGCCATCGCTATCGCCGCTGAAATTCGGGCGAACCCAGAACCAAGCCTGCGATCAAATCTGAATTGACCCTGCGAACGGGATCGTCGAGTTTGGCCTGAAGCACTTGCGGCGTGTCGAGTTGCTTCTCCAATGTGTCGCGCGTTTCTGCGCTTACTTCCCCGCCGAGAAACACGGAGAGCGCGGAGTCGAGGGCCGCGTGCGCATCGGAGCCGCTGGCCACGTCGCCGAGGACGGCGGCGACGTTCGTTTGAACGCCGCGAAGGCGATTGCCGGTGAGGGCGAGAGAATAATTCAGGCGATTCAGAAGCGCGCCGGTGTTCACCCAGGCGTCGGCCGAGTCCGAATAACCTGTGGGCGGCTGGCATTGATAGAGTGGTTCGCCGATGCGCGCGGACCATTGCACGAGCAGCAGCGGAACTGTGGCATCGGCTCCGGTGGCGCGCGCGGCGGAGACGACAAGCTCAAACGGAGTTTTGATTTTGGCGCGATAGGCGTCCTTGGACCAAAATTCCGGCGAGTAGATCATGGTGTCCAACACGACGCGAATATCGCCGTCGGAGGAAAGATAGGTTTTGGTCATTCGATCGACGAGCGTGTCAGGCGGTTTATCGGCGACGAAATGGCGCGCGATCTCGAATGAAATGTGATGCGCAGTGTGCGGATCGCGAGCCAGAAGATCAAGCACCGCTTCGCCGTCCTTCATTCCGCCGTAATCGATCTTGTGGCCGAGAACTACTTTTGGCTTCGTGTCATGCAGGCGATCGTTGAATTGAAATTCGGGATTTATGTTCGGCGTGCCGATCGTCCATCCGGTGAAACAGCGCGCGACTTCGATCACATCCTGCTGCGTGTAGCCGCCATCGACGCCCAGCGTGTGAAGCTCCATCAATTCGCGGCCGTAATTTTCATTCAGGCCGCGATCCTGCTGCTGCGCTTTTTGCTGCTGCGGATTGCCGACGGGAAAACGCGGGAATCCGCCGGGGCCGGGCCGCATTCCGACTCGCGCGGCGCGCGCTTGGCGTTCGGCTTGCAACTGCTTCCACGCGTCCGGATCGACGCTGAGCCAATTATCGAGATAGAAAAGCATCGCCGGACTTTTCGCCGTGGCTTCCAGGAGATCTCGGAATTTGCCCATGGCGTGCGGGCGAATGGCATCGCGCTCAAAGCTGGTGACAAGCCAAGCGTCCTGGCCCTTGCCCACGAAAACATTGAAGTGATTGAACCAGAAATCGACCATTTGCTCGTATAGTTGGCGATCGCTGTAAACGGCGCGATCCACTTTGGCCATGGCTAGCTCGGCAACAATTCGCTGCGGCGTGTGAAGATTCTGGTAGTTGTACATCTGATTGCCGGGGCCGGATTGGCCTTTATCTTTGGCGGCGCGCGGAGGGCCGGCCATTTCGCCGCTGCTATTCGCCGCGGTGTCCGGCATTTGGGTTGATGGCGAGTTGGGATTTGATGTGTCGCCTGCGTTCGACATCTGATTCGAGGGCTGGCTAGAGCGCGCGAGCGGCGTCGACCCCAGCAGCGGATCGGGCATGCTGTCCAACGGTGCGTTGGATGATTGCATCGCGGACGCGTCGGACGGTGCGGGCTGCGGCGCCGCGGCGGAATTTGCGTCGGGTTGCGAGGACTGCGCTGCTTGTGTTGATGGCGCCGGCTGGCCTCCGCCTTCACGCGCGACTTCCGCTTGCATCGCGGCGCGCGCGGCGGCCTGCTGTTGCTGTTGATACTCTGCGAGGGTCATGCCAGCGCGCTGGGCCGCCTGCTGAGGCCGCGGGAAATCGGTTACCAGTTCCGCGGACGACATCGCGAGCGTGGGAAATTGATTGAGGCGCGCATCCAACGCGGAATCGTCGATGGATTCCGGGTGCAATTGCTGATCGATCCATTTCGCCAAGCCCATCTGCTCGACGCGGGCGACGTCGCCGGGCCGCAATCCATAGCCCAGGCGATCGAGAGCGTGAAGGATTGCCTGCTGCTCGGTGAGATCGGTGATCGGCACGCCGGCGAGCACGGGAGTTTGCTTCGTGGCGGCCGCGACGCTGTTGGCGCGAGAATCGTCAGCTCTGGATTTCGCTGCAACAAGGATCGGCGCAGAGAAAATGAGAGCGGTCAGGACAAGCAAGGCCAGCGAAGCGGTGAGGAATTGCGTGCGCGGTGCAGGGCGCGTGCGGCGAGAAGTTCGTCCGAGCATCCAAAACCTCCCCGAAATGCCAAGCGCCCGCAGACAGGACGGCCGTTGCGGGCACTCTATTCATATTAACCCGGCGCCAGCGGGAAAGTTGCGCGCAGGAATGGATGGTTCGCGAAAGCGGCATCCGCTGCGAGGACCGACTTTGCATTGAAGTCGCTGCCGCGGCGAGTTAATGTGCTGCGTTGTACTGAGGCGCACCGATGCTGCTGCGAGATTTCATTCTTTGGCTTTCGACTAAGAAGAAACTGACCGACGCGATCGCGCGGCGCGGGATGCGCCAAGGATTTGCGCGGCGCTTTGTCGCGGGCGAGGCCCTGGCTGACGCCATCGCCGCGGGGGCACCGCTGGGAGGCGCGGGCTACGGCGTGATCCTGAATCATCTGGGGGAGAACGTCAGCACGCGCGAACAGGCCGAGCAAGCGAGATCGAGCTACATCGAGATGCTCGGCGCGCTCGAAGAAGCGAAACTCGCGGGGAATATTTCCGTGAAGCCGACGCAGCTGGGACTCGATCTGGGGCAGGATATTTGCGAAGCGCTGACGATCGAGATTGCGGAAGAGGCGCGACGCATGGATCGCACGATCGAAATTGACATGGAAGCTTCGGCGTACACCGATCGCACGCTCGATCTTTATGAGGCTGTGCAGCGACGCGTGGGAAATGCCGGCGTGGCGCTGCAATCGTATATGCGGCGCACGGCGAGCGATCTCGCTCGGCTGGGGCCGCTCAGGCCGAAAATTCGATTGGTGAAAGGCGCGTATCATGAGCCGCCCAGTGTTGCATTCCAGAAGAAGAGCGAAGTGGACGATAACTACCGCCTTCTGCTCGACCGCATGCTCGGACCCGGGAATCAAACGCGCGTCTACGCAGCCATCGGCACGCACGATCCGAACATGATCGAGTACGCGCGCCGACTGATTAACGAACACGATTTGCGGCGATCGAACTACGAATTTCAGATGATTTATGGGATTCGCCGCGACTTGCAGCGCCAACTGCTTGCCGACGGGCACCCGATCAATATTTACGTTCCGTTTGGCGTGGATTGGTGTCCGTATTTCATGCGCCGGCTTGCCGAGCGTCCGGCGAACTCCTGGTTCGTGCTACGCAATCTATTCCTGGAGCATAAGGTCAAAGACCAGGAGGAAGGCGCGGCCGAAGGAGAGCGGCGCTGAAACCCGACTCCGAGCGACGCGATGCGCACGGCACACCGCGCGCCGCGTCAGGGGCTCAGGAATCAGCCTTTTGCTGCGCGAGCCACTCGAAGATCGCGGCATAATCCATTTCTGAAAAACCTTCGTTGCACGCTCTGGTGAAAATATCGCGAACCGCGCTTGCTCCCGGCAATTTCACGCCGACCGAACCGGCGGCGTTGAGGGCGAGATTCAAATCTTTCAGAAGGTTGCGCGAGTAAAATGTAGCCTTGTATTCCTTGCGGGCGATCAGCGCGCCTTTGGCCTGAAAGAGCCCCGCGCCGAGATTCGACGCGCCGATGATTTCGAGGAATTTGTCGGGCGCGATGCCGGATTTCTGCGCCAGCAGCAGCGACTCGGAAAAAGTCTCAATCATTCCACCGAGCAGTAAATTGCAGCACAGCTTTGCGGACGCCGCGATTTCCGATTTTTCAAAGCGCCAAAGTTTTTCGCCGAGCGCGGCGAAGATCGGCACGCAAACGTCGATGGCCTGGGTTCGGCCGCCGGCGAAGACCAACAATTTCCCGGCCGCGGCGGCGTAGCGATTGCCGAGCACAGGAGCGCTGATGAAATCGGAGCCGATGCTGCGATAGTGCTGACTCAAGCGGCGCGATGTGCCGGGATCGATCGTGCTCATATCGCAATGAATCTTGCCGCGGCCCAGCGACGCCGCAATTCCTGTGGAACCAAGCGCAAGCGATTCGACGGCGGGGCCATCGAGCACCATGGTGATCGCAACATCGGAAGTGGCGACGGCCTGCTGCGGCGTGAGCGCCTGCGTGGCGCCGAGATTCACCAGCGGCTCGGCCTTTTCCGGCGTGCGATTCCACACTGTGACGCTGAATCCTTGCGTGAGAAGTCGCTCGACGACGCCCGAGCCGAGAATTCCTAAACCGAGAAAAGCAATTTTGGGTTTCATCGATTGTTAGCCTCGCGGGCCGGCGCGCCGTGCCGCACGGCCAGGATTTTATGCAACCGCAGCGCGGCGCCGCGCGGCTGTTTCAATATTGAACGCTGCGCCGAGGAACAGCACCATCACGGTGAGCTGCATCCACAGCATCAAGCCGATGGCCACCGCCAAGCCGCCGTACACCAGCGAATACGGAACGTGGCGCATATAAAATCCGAAGATCGCGCTGACAAGCCACCACAGCAGCGTCCCAAGCGCCGCGCCCTGCAACACCGGCTCCGACCCGCCGCCAGAGGGGCGACCCACGCGATAGATGATGGCGACTGCCAGCATGGCCAGAAACAACGCCACGAAAATGTATAGCGCGACCCACAGATACCTGACGAGCAAGGGCGATGCGGAATTGTTGATGAGCCAGAGGCGCGCCTGCTTGCCGAAGACGAGTAGATTCGCGGCCAGCAACCACGGAGCGATCGTGACCAGCAGGAGCAGCAGCGCGCGAAATTGTTTGCTCCACGTTCCGTGCGGCTCGCATTCGCCGCGCATTATATGGAAGCCATCGATCACCAGGCGCATCATTTGCATCCCGGCCAGCAGCGTGCCACCCAGCCCCAGCGAAATCCACTGCCACGGGTGCGTGCTGTGCGCCAGCACGAATCGCATCACCATGGCGTGCGCGCCGGGCGGCATCACCACCACCAGGCGCGCCATGATTTCGCCGAAGCCTTCGCCGAGACGCGCGGAATTCGACGCCACGCCCATGATGATCAACAGCATAGGCATCGATGCGAGGAACATATTGAAGGCCACGGCTTGCGCCTGAGCCACACAGCTGGGGACCACGCGCCGCCCAGCCGCGTACAAGCGTTTCCAGAAGGATGCCATCGGTGCGCCGCGATTATATACGACACGGGGCGGAGTCAACAGATGCGCGCGCCGCCGTGCGCTGATGGAATCGGGCGCGCGGGGCGCGGCTTGTTCCTGCGCGGGCGGCAGCGGTACACTGCGTTCTCAGCATTGGAGGTGCGCAATGTCTCGAATGGTGCGCTGCGGCGCGATTCAAGCCGCGTGCGAATGGTCGCCGGAGAAATATCCGCTCGCCGAAATCAAAAGGCGCATGATCGCGAAGCACGAATCGCTGATCGCGGAGGCGGCCAAGAAAAAAGTTCAAGTTTTGGGCCTACAGGAGTTGTTCTACGGCCCCTATTTCTGCGCCGAGCAGCAGGCGCGCTGGTACGAATTGACGGAGCCCGTGCCCACTGGGCCGACGATCACGGGAATGCAGAAACTTGCGCGGAAATACAAAATGGTTTTGGTGGTGCCGATTTACGAAGTGGAAATGCCGGGCGTATACTACAACACCGCGGCGGTGATCGACGCCGATGGAAAGTTCCTGGGTAAATATCGCAAGCACCACATTCCGCATTGCCATCCCGGATTCTGGGAGAAGTTTTATTTCACGCCGGGCAACTCCGGGTATCCTGTATTTCAAACGCGCTACGCCAAAGTGGGCGTGTACATTTGCTACGATCGCCATTTCCCCGAAGGCGCGCGATGCCTGGGCTTGAACGGCGCGGAGATCGTTTACAACCCATCGGCGACGGTCGCGGGGCTTTCCGAATATTTATGGGAACTCGAACAGCCGGCGCACGCCGTCGCCAATCAATATTTCATCGCGGCGATCAATCGCGTGGGCACGGAAGCGCCGTGGAAGATCGGCGAATTTTACGGCAAGAGCTATTTCTGCAGTCCGCGCGGGAAGATCGTAGCGCAAGCCAGCCGCTCGGAAGACGAAGTGCTTACGGCCGATTTGAATCTGGACGAAATCGAAGAAGTGCGCCAAGTGTGGCAATTCTTCCGTGATCGGCGCCCGGAAACTTACGGCGAAGTGACGCGCACGCTTACAACAGGCTCGGCGCAAGCGGCCGACTGAATTCAGGAGCTGCCATGTCCACAGCAACAACCACAGCGCAAGTGTGCCGCAATTTTATAAACGGCCAATGGGTCGCATCGCGCTCGGGGCGCGTCGCCGAACGCCGCAACCCAGCCGATCAGGACGAAATCGTCGCTGTGGTTCCACTTTCCACGCGCGAAGAAACGCGCGAAGCGATCGCCGCAGCCAAAGCCGCCTACCCCGCATGGCGCGATACGCCGGCGCCGGTGCGCGGGAAAATTATTGCGCGCGCTGCGGCGCTGCTGGAAGCGCGCAAGGAAGAAGTGGCGCGCTTGCTGACGCGCGAAGAAGGCAAGACGCTGAAAGATTCGCTCGGCGAAGTGCAACGCTCCGTGAATATTCTGGAATTCACGGCCGCCGAAGGGCGGCGCATGGGCGGAGAGACCGTGCCATCGGAACTGCCGCGCAATTTCACTTACACGTTCAAACAACCGCTGGGCGTGGTCGGCGCGATTACACCGTGGAATTTTCCTGTCGCGATTCCCGTGTGGAAGGCCGGGCCGGCGCTGGTGGCGGGCAACACGATGGTGTTCAAGCCCGCTACGGTGACGCCGCTGACCGCGGCTAAAGTCGTCGAGATATTCGCCGAGGCCGGTGTGCCGGCAGGCGTGCTGAACATGATTTTGGGCTCGGGCAGCGAGGTGGGCGACGAAATCGTGGAGCACGACGACGTGCGCGCGCTTTCTTTTACCGGCTCAAATGAAATCGGCGGCGCGCTGTACTCCGCGGGCGCGCGCAAGATGAAAAAGTGCCAATGCGAGATGGGCGGAAAAAATCCGGTCGTGATTCTGGCCGATGCCGATCTCGATCTTGCCGTGGAATCGACGCTGGTCGGCGCGTTCGGCTCTTCTGGGCAGCGGTGCACGGCCACAAGCCGCGTTGTGGTAGAGGACGCCATCGCCGAGCGGTTCGTCGAAGCGTTTGCGGCGCGCGCGCGGCAGCAAAAGGCAGGTAATGGTCTCGATTCGAGCGTCGATCTCGGGCCGGTGGTGGACGAAAAGCAGTTGGAAACCGTGCTCCACTATCTTGAAATCGGCAAGAAGGAAGGCAAACTGATCGCCGGCGGCGAGCGCGTAAAGGGCGGCGCGTTTGACCGCGGCTTATTTGTCGCCGCCACGGTATTCGATCATGTGCCGTGGGACAGCGTGATCGCGCAAGAGGAAATTTTTGGCCCGGTGATTTCCGTGATCCGCGTGAAGGATTTTGAGGAAGCCGTGCGCGTGGCGAATTCCGTGAAGTTCGGCCTTTCCAGCTCGATTTACACCAACGACGCGCGGAAAATCTTCGAATTCATCGAGCGCATCGAAAGCGGGATGACGCACGTAAATCTGCCGACCATTGCGAGTGAAGCGCATCTTCCTTTCGGCGGCGTCAAGGGCACCGGCGTCGGCCTGCGCGAAATGGGGCGCGTGGCGATCGATTTCTACACCGAACTGAAAACTGTTTACGTCGACTATTCGCGCAAGCGCGGTTGAGATGCGCGACGCCGAGCATCGCCGGGAGATGACGTTGCGTTCGCATTTCTATTTCTTGACCGTCGCGCAGACGATCGCGCTGGCCGGAGTTTTCTCGTTTTTCCTCGCCTGCAGTCCGCTCGCGCGCGCGGCGGACAAAGTCGAATGGAAGCCCGTCCCCGAAGCGCTGCTCCGCGTGGACGACCATCCGCCGAAGGACTGGAATCTGTACTCGGCGGAAAAGAAAAACGATCGGCTGATGGTACAGATCGGCGGCAGATATTTGCTGGTTCTCGTGAATCAGCACCGCGTCTACGAACTCGATCCGGCGAAACTCGAGCATAAGCAGGACGATATCATCTGGCGCGAGCAGGATCGCCCGGCAGCGCCGCTGGCCTCGAGCGAGTGGATCATCCACGACGTTGGCGAAGCTTATCGTGCACATTTTCACCTCGATGCCGAGGGCCACACCTTCGACATCGACATTCCCCACCCCGTAGTGATCTTCGGTCCGTGACGCCCGCCGGCCCAACTGCGCGCCACCCAAGCGCGGACTTGGTGGATGGCGCGCTCGCGAGCGAAACGATTCGCTCGAGAGCGCTCTACAACGAAGACCTCGCGCCCGTTTCTCGAGCCCGGCGAAGCTGGGGCACGTACAACTACGCCGCGCTGTGGGTGGCGATGAGCGTGAACATTCCCACCTACATGCTGGCGAGCGGAATGATCGCCGGCGGAATGAATTGGCGGCAGGCGCTGGGAACAGTTTTTCTGGGCAACGTGCTGGTGCTCGTGCCGATGCTGCTGAACGCGCATGCCGGCGCGCGCTACGGAATTCCCTTTCCGGTTTTCGCGCGGGCGTCGTTCGGCGTGCTGGGCGCGAACATCGCCGCTGTACTGCGCGCGCTGGTGGCGTGCGGCTGGTTCGGCATTCAGGCGTGGATCGGCGGCGAAGCAATCAACGCCATGCTTGTGGCGCTCGATCCGCGCTGGGCCAATTTTCATTGGGGCGTGACGATTTGTTTCGTGGCGTTCTGGCTGCTGAATGTGATTGTGATCATGCGCGGCATTGAGACGATTCGCTTTCTGGAGGGAATTTCCGCTCCGTGTCTGCTGGTGCTTGGCTTCGCGCTGCTGGTTTGGGCCGGAACGAAGGCGGGCGGATTCGGGCCGATACTCGCCGCGCCCTCGAAATTTCACGACTTCCGGTCCTTCTTTCGATTTTTTGTGCCGTCGCTCACCGGCGTCGTCGGATTCTGGGCCACGGTGGCGCTGAATATTCCGGATTTCACGCGCTACGCTCGGAGTCAGCGCGCGCAAATGCTGGGCCAAGCGCTGGGATTGCCGGCGACAATGACATTTTATTCGTTCATCGGAATCGCTGTGACTTCTGCGACGGCGATAATTTTCGGGCAAGCGTTGTGGGATCCGGTCGCGGTGCTGGCGCGATTGGGCAGTCCGCTGGCGGTGATCGTCGCGATGGTGGCGTTGCTGGTGGCAACGTTGAACGTGAACGTCGCGGCCAACGTAGTGTCGCCGGCGAACGATTTTTCAAATCTTGCGCCGCGCTACATTCGATTTCGCACCGGCGGGCTGATCACGTGCGTCGTGGGACTGGCGATGCAGCCGTGGCGATTGCTGGCGAGTTATGGCACTTACATTTTCGGTTGGCTGGTGGGCTACTCCGGCTTCTTGGGGCCGATCGCGGGCGTGATGATTTGCGATTACTTCGTGATTCGTAAAAAGATTATTTTGGTTGAAGACCTGTATCGTCGCGGCGGTTTTTACGAATTCACGCACGGCGTGAATTGGCGCGCGGTTGCGGCGCTGATGCTGGGCTGCGGCGTGGCTTTTGTGGGCCTGGTCGTGCCGGCGGTGCGCGTGCTTTACAACTACGCGTGGTTTGTCGGCTTCGCCGTCAGCTTCGTGGCGTATTACGCGCTGATGCGCGCCCGGCCGGCGGAGGCCGAGGCTTAGACAGAGCGGCGGCGCTCAGCGCGCGGCGCTAATGCGCTGCTTCCAACTTTGCGGCGCTTTGCCCGTATCGACTTGCCGCATCGTGATGCATTTCTGCACGGGACACACCAGCGCGCACAAATTGCAGCCGACGCATTCATCTTGAATGATACGCGGGACGTGCACGCCCATGCCCTTGGGATTCTTTTTCCCATTGCCCGCAACGCCGTAAGATTCGATGCATTGATGCGCGCCATCTTCGCACGCGACGTAACAAAGCTGGCAGCCGATGCACAGCGCGGGGTCGATATCCGCGATGATTTTGTAATTCAGATCGAGATCGCCCCAATCCACGACGTTGCGCACGGCGCGGCCGCGAAAATCCTCGATCGAGTGGAAGCCGTGCTCGTCCATGTATTGATTCAGCCCCTCGGCCATATCCTGGACGATGCGAAAACCGTAGTGCATCACGGCGGTGCAGACTTGCACGCACGAAGAGCCGAGCGCGATGTGTTCGGCAGCGTCGTTCCAATACGTGATGCCGCCGATGCCCACGATCGGAATTTTTACCGCTTTGGCCACGGACGAAACCAAGTGCAGCGCGATCGGCTTCACGGCGGGTCCGCAATAGCCGCCGTGCGAAGAACGGCCGCCGACATTTGGCGTGGGCGCGAATGTGTCCAGATCAACGCTCATCACGGAATTGATCGTGTTGATCAGGCTGACGGCGTCGGCACCGCCGCGCTCCGCGGCGAGCGCTACTTTGCTGATATCCGTGACATTCGGCGTGAGCTTCACGATCACCGGTGTTTTCGCCGCTTCCTTCGCCCACGCCGCAATCATTTCCGTGTATTCCGGAACTTGTCCCACGGAGGCGCCCATGCCGCGCTCGCTCATGCCGTGCGGACACCCGAAATTCAACTCGAGCGCGTCCGAGCCGGCGTCTTCGGCGCGATGCACCATGTCGTGCCACGTTTCGCGCTTGGATTCGACCATCAGCGATGCAATCACCAAATTTTTCGGAAATCGTTTTTTCACTTCGGAGATTTCGCGAAGATTGTCTTCGATCGGCCGGTCGCTGATCAGCTCGATATTGTTCAGGCCCATCACTTTCGCGCCGTTGTAATCCAGCGCGCCGTAGCGCGAGCTGACGTTGACGATCGGTTCGCCGATCGTTTTCCAGACAGCGCCACCCCAGCCGGCCTCAAACGCGCGCATCACTTGCCCGGCCGTGTTCGTCGGCGGCCCGCTGGCCAGCCAAAACGGATTCGGCGATTCGAGTCCGCAGAATTTCACGCGCAGGTCCGCCATGTGTGATCCCTCCTAATTCCCCTGGCCGCGCGGCGATCCCTGCGCCGCGTCGATCGCTTGCGCCGCAGCTTTGCCTTCGGCCACGGCGTCCACCACTTCTCTGCCGCCGTTCACGCAATCCCCACCGGCGAAGTATTTCGGATTGCCCGTGCGATGATTTGTGTCGACGACGACGGTGCCATTGTCGTGCAGCGCGATGCCGCGCACCGCGCGCAGAAAATCGGTGACGGGCTTCTGGCCGACGGCGCTGACGATCATATCCACGTCAATCGTGAACTCGCTGCCGGGAATCGGCTCGAATTGACGGCGCCCGCGAACGTCCGGCTCGCCGAGGCGCGTGCGCACGCATTCGAGGCCGGCAACCACGCCGCCGCGCTCGGCAACGCGCACCGGCATCGTCTGCCACAGAAACGTGACGCCATCCTTCTGCGCCAATTGATACTCGTAACGGAACGCGGGCATTTCGCGCTCGCTGCGGCGATAGATCAGGTAGACGCTCGTCGCGTTCAGGCGCCGCGCCGCGGTGACCACGTCGATCGCGGTGTTGCCCGCGCCGATGCAGGCCACGCGATTGCCGATCTCGACCTGCTCGAATTTGCGCGTCTTGGTCATCTCAATAAATTCGATCGCGCCATACACGCCGGGCGTTTCCTCGCCGGCAAGTTTTAGCGGCCACGTTTCACCAAGTCCCACGCCAATGAAAATCGCGTCGAACTCGCGCTCGAGTTCGGCGAAGGGAATCTGTTTGCCGACCTCGGTCCGCTGGTGGAACTTCACGCCGAGGCCGCGAATCATTTCGACTTCACGCAAGGCGTCCGTTGCGCGCGTTTTGTACGCGGCGATGCCGTAGGTGCTCAGGCCGCCGGGCAATTCATTGCGGTCGTAAATCGTCACGTCGTAACCCCAGCGCGCCAGTTGCGCGGCACACGAAAGCGACGCCGGCCCCGAACCGATGCAGGCGACGTGCTTGCCATTCGGCGCGCCGGGGTGAAACAGTTTCACGTTACGATTGAAGAGCGTATCGACGGCGTAGCGCTGCAACCGGCCGATCTCGATGGGGCGCTCGCCTTTTTCGTGCATCACGCACGCGCCTTCGCACAGCGCTTCGGTAGGACACACGCGGCCGCACGTGGCGCCCAAAATGTTGGCTTCCAAAATCACGCGGGCCGAGCCAACTACGTTGCGCGTCATGATGCGCTTGATGAAGCCGGGCACGTCGATGCTGGTGGGGCAAGCCATCGTGCACGGCGCGTCAAAACAGTAAAGGCAGCGCTCGGATTCGATCGCGGCTTGACGCGGCGTCATCGTCGGCACAATGTCCGCGAAATTGCGGTCGTATTCCTCGGAAGAAATTTTAGGTGCCGATTCGCGAAGAGGCATGTTCGTCCTTTTCAGATTTCTCGCAACTGCGGCGCCCACGCGCAGCCACAGTGGTCAGAAATGCGCAACCCGGCGCGAAGGATTGTCCATGTGCCTGCCTCCTCCCACCGGGTCGCCAACGATTCGCTACGCGGGATTCTAGCACCCACGGCGCGCGTGCGCGCGGACCCGTTGCAAAGTTTTAATTGGCGGGTTTCGTGGGTGCGGGCATCTTGCACACGAAATTTGCGGCGTCATCGTCGCTGCCGGTGCCCGTGTAGCGCGCCACCTGCGGGTACGGGCACAACGGCCGGGTGCGATCAGCGACGCCATTGGTACGATGCGTGGCGATGATTTTGTCCGGCGCGGCGCTGCGCTCGACCCATTGTTCGAGCGCCGAAAGCGTATCGAACGTGTTCGGTCCTGGCCCTCCCGAGCAGTGATGCATCCCCGGCACGGTGAAAAATCGCACGAACGAATCGGCTGCTTTCTCGCCGCCGCTGGCCGCGACAACATCGTCGAAGTAATCGATCGTCGTCAGCGGCGAAAGCGCCGGATCGGCCCAGCCGTGGTACATCAGCAGCTTTCCGCCCATCGTCCGGAACGGGTTGAGATTGGGATCTCCCGGCCGCAGGATCTGCGTGGCCTTCGCCAGCAGCGGCAAGTCGGTTGCGAAATTGAATGTGCGGTAGTCGTAGTTCGGATTCTGGTTATCGGGAAACGCTAGGTAGCGCAGGAAATTCGTCATGTAATTGAAGCCTTCGCCGTCAGGCTGCGTCGCGCTGGTACCCACCACCCACTGGTCCCAGCCGCCCGGACCGTCCTCATCTCCAAGCGTGAAGCCGGGCACGATTTGCTTTCCGGCAGCGTCGGCCGGCCCGGCGGTTAATTTTGTGAAGCTGTCCACTTGGCCCGCGGTCAAACACGTCGCGGCATCCCCGCTTTTGCAGAGCAACGTTGCGGCGTCAAAACCGCACGCCCGCGGATCGTCGATCAGACCATCGACCAGGCCGTCCTTTCCATCGCACTCCGCGGTGATCGCGGACGAGAGGAGCGAAAGCTTGGCAGCGGGAATGTAATGGTCCGCGTCTGAAAGCAGCGCCTGATAACCCCAAATGCGATTGAGCTGACCATCGAGCAGGAACGACGGATCGCCCGCAATGACTCCGTTAAAATCCGCCGGATAGCGTTGCACCTCCATCAGCGCTTGGCGGCCACCGTTCGAGCAGCCGTCGAAATAAGCTTCGCGCGGGCGCTCGCCGTAGAATTTTTCGGTGATCAGCTTCGCTGCGACCGCGGTGACGTGCGTGCCGCGATAGCCATAATCGATTTCCTTGGGCAGATTGTGATACGCCCATGTCGCGTCTGTGCTTGCCTTGGCCTGATGACCCGTGTCCGTCCCCGCCGTGGCGTAACCGCGCAGCAAACCGGAATCGATCGACGGAATCGTACCGGCGAATCCGCCGACGCCAACAAATAGAAACTTTTCATTCCACGCCGCCGGCAATCCCAAGCGGAACGGCACGCTATTGCCGGGCGTCGCGACGTACGCGTCAACCCGGCAATATTCGGGCACGTTCTGCGTGGCGGCGACGAGCGAGACTTCCGTGATTGTCGTGTCCGGCGGCGCCATCGCCTCGAGGCGCGCGAGGCTACACCTCTCGCCGACCGCGCCCACTGTGGCCGCCGTCTGCGCCAACGCGTGCGGCGCGTGCGCGAGCGCGGCGTAAGCGATAATCAGCGCCATCGTCAAAATATTTCGCCGCACATGATTTGTCATTTCGATTCTCCTCGTCGCGTTTGAGAAACGCTGAAAGCGATTCACTTCGGTTGAGGCGGAAGTGCATCGCCGAGCAGGAAGCGCATGTTTCCGAAGTCGATCGTAAAACTAGAATAGGGATCGACTAGATCGCGACCCAGATTGCCGTAGCGCCGATCGATGTCCGAACCGATGGGCGGCACGACAGGCACTTTGTACAGCGCGGGATGCGCCTGCCCCACTCCGAGCTGCACCTCGGGCAGATAATACGCGCGCATTATTTTCACTCCTCCGGTGCCGCCCATGCCGTAGGGCTTCTTGTGAAGGCCTTTGAAAGCGCGATGGAAATCATGGCGATAGCGATCTGAAAGCACGCTTTCGTCTGCTCCCGTATCAAACGAAAACAACAGCTTGCGATTCTCGACGTCACATTCCAGCAATGGCGTCAGCTCGTCCATATACAGTCGCGCGCCATCTCGCCCCGAGGGAGAATCGGGGCCGGCGAGGAAGTGGCCATCCTTGGTGAAAGTGATGCGTTGCAGTGCTTGCATCACTGGGTAGCCCAGGATGGCATTGATCTGGTAATGCGTCTTGCCGGTCGGCACGTTCAGGTTGGCATCATCGAGCACCAGCAGCACAACATTGCGGATCGTAGCGCCGCCGAGTTTCATCTCCGGCAGAATGGCGACCTGCAATTTATTTTCGGCGCCGGTGATGCCTTCGGTTTGCGCGGCGCCCTGAGAGAGTTGCACGCCCAATTTCGCGGCGAAGCTTGCCGAAACTGTGGAGAAGTTCGCACCGGTGTCCAGAATCCAAGATTGCTCGATGCCGTTTACGGTCAAATCGGCGTCGATCGTGCCGAGCACGGGATTGCGATGCGTTGCAAGATCGATCGCGCCGTCGAAGGAAATTGTCTGCGGCGGCGCGCCCTTGAGCAGCAGCACGGCGTGATAGTCGTCATCGGTGCTCTGCTTTTCGACCGCGCCCAAATGTGATGAATAATTGCCAAGCAGCTTTTCATACATCGGGATCGCGTCGCTGCACCGAAAACTTTTGACGTAATCATCGGCAAGCGCATCGAGCGCCACGGCCGCTCGCTCAGGAGCCGAAGATTCCAGATGAGGAAGGACCGCGGTCAGCAGCTCGATGGAGTCGGCGAGGTGGTTCGTTCGGTTGGCAAGCACGCCGCGGAAATAATCGCGATCCGGCGATTGCGGCATGGCATCGACGGCCTGCTCGAGCTGCGCGTAATCGTAATTCTTGACGTAGAGGTCAAGGCCGGCGGAACTCGCTGGCTGCGCCGCGGCGGCTGATGACGTGACGCCACTGTTGGGCGGGGCCGATTGGGGGGAAGCGCGCCGTGCGGAGGCCCACGCAGATAACGAAGCCAACACCAAGATCGCCGAGATCGCGCCGCGGAGCCGCATTGACCAGCAAAGTGTAACAAAATCTCGAGATTTTTAGGTTCCTCCCGCAAACCTGCCAACGGCAGGCGCAGGCGTGGACGAATCCGTGGCCGCCCCCGCTTGGCATCGCTTACAATGGCGCGGGGAAAGACGATTCGGTCGCGCCGTGAGATTCTCTCCTCGCGATTCGGAAATTGGAGGCACGCCATGATCAACGCGGCGCATATCGTAATCTTCTCGAAGAATGCCGAGGCCGACCGGGCGTTCTTTCGAGATGTGCTCAAATTCTCCGCCGTCGATGCCGGCCGTGGCTGGTTGATTTTCGCAATGCCGCCGGCCGAAGCCGCGTTCCACGATTCCGAGATCAACACTAAGCACGAGCTTTATTTTATGTGCGACGACATCGCGGCGACGCTGAAGGATCTGAAAGCGAAAAATGTGGACGTCTCGGCGGTTCACGAAGAACGCTGGGGCAAAATGGCGACCTTCACACTTCCCGGCGGCGGCAAGATCGGGGTTTACGAGCCAAAACATCGAAGCCCACTGAAGTTCAAACGCCGGACTAAAAAACGCGGCGCTTCAGGCGGGCGACGTTGAACGACGCGGTTTCGGCCACGGCCATCACGGCCATCACGCCGGCTTGCACGGGATCGCTGACCACAAAATCCGCGGCGTCGGGCACGCTGCCGGCCATGTTCAGGCTGATCACCAGCAAGCCGGCTTGGCGCACTTCGAGCACGGCTTTTTCGATTTCGCCGCCCATCAACGCGCCGGCCAGCACCAGCGCTCTCACGCGCGGCAATCGCGCCACGGCGCGCACGGCGTCAGCCAGCGTCTGCTCGCCGACCAGCGGAATTGTATCCACCGAGATATGCTCGCCGCGAATGTTGTGGCGGTCGGCTTCGGAGACGGCGCCAATCGCGACTTGTCCGACTTGCGCGCCGCCGCCCATGATGATGATGCGCTTGCCGTAGATGCGCTCGAGGCTTTGTACCTGCTCGACGCTGCGAACGACGGGCAGCTTTAGAAGGTCGGCGATGAGTTGCGGCAACTCGGCGGGCAGCTCGATCTCGAAGTAAACCTGAGCGTCGGGCGGGCGATTATCGATGATGGCGACGGAGACGATGTTGCCTTTGTGCTCGCCGATCACGCCGGTGAGCCGGTGGAGCAGACCGAGTCCTTCTTCGGCGCGAACCACCAATCCGATTTTTTCGAGTTTATCCACGATGCGTTCGTCTCCTTGCCGGTTCAACGCCGCGTCGATTCCGCCTCAGCGGCGTACGCCTTCGCCGAAAGAATGTACACCGGACGCGGCTCCCACGCCACGTAAGTTCGCACGAAACCGCGCAGCAAGAAACGAACCGGGCGGCGCGCGCTGCTTGCGGTGGCGCGGGCTCGGGCCTAAGATTC
>JBEKDK010000055.1:0-20099 GCA_050014395.1 Candidatus Acidiferrales bacterium
GCGCGGCCCACCCTGGGGCAAGGAGCCCTCTCATGGAAAAGCAGAAGCCGCAGAGTTTTGAGCACCACGGGCGATATGTGCCCGCATTCCACTTCTTCGTGCTGCCGGTGCTGCTGGTGAACGCCGTGCACGTGCTGATCGAGCTTCGCCACGGAATTTCCTTCGATTCGATCATGAGGGCGCTGGTCGGTGTGGCGATACTGATCCTCGCGTTCTGCGCGCGCACTTTTGCGCTGACGGTGCAGGACCGCGTGATCCGGCTGGAGATGCAGCTGCGCCTGGCCGAACTGCTGTCTGGGGAACTGAAAGGCAGAATCGGCCAATTCACGCTGGAACAGCTGGTCGGCCTGCGGTTCGCGAGCGACGCGGAGTTGCCGGATTTGGCGCGGCGCGTGCTTGACGAGAAGATGACGGATCGCGCCGCGATCAAGAAGCTGGTGAAGAACTGGCGCGCGGATTATTTAAGGGCCTAGGCGCGGGATTTGTGGATCGGAATATCCCACGTTCGCCCCACAAACCGGGGCGAACCCTCCGCCGGCGGGCAGGCATGGGGCACTCCAAATCTGGGAATAGCGCGGAGACGCGAGACTTCGCTGAAGCCGTGCCCTTACACGTCGCGGCGCTCTTCGATCTGCCTATCCGAAATCTACGAGCCGGACATGTATTTTTTGTGGAGTTCGTTGACAGTCATGCCGCCGCGCTGAAGCGTTTTGACGACGGGCGTGCCGGCGGTGGCTTTTTGCAGGACGACGAACACGGTGTCTCCGGCGCGAAGGTCTTTCAAAGTTAGCGGCTTGCCTTGCTCGTCGAGGAATTGCGATTGCGCGCCGGTCTGGACGAGCAGCGTGACCTCTGTGGGCAGCTTCAAGACGATTTGCTTCTGGGCCATGGCGATCGAAGAAACGATATAGAAATCGCCGGCATCGGCTGCGGCTGGAGTCCTGAGTTTGGCGGCGGCCTTTTCGGCGGCAGCGCGAGCGGCGGCTTGATCCGCAGGCACGGAAGGCGGCGTTGCGGGCGTTGCCGTGGATTGCGCGTGGCTCTGGTGCTGGCCGGTGGGTGCGGTTTGCGCCGCAGCCACGGTGGCGGCGAGGCCGGAGCAGGCCGCGAACGCCAGCAAGATCGTTGCGCAGTTAATTGCCCGCTTGATGTTCCGCTTTGAATTCCTCGTCCACTTTGCAACTTCAATTGCTTTATTCATAGCGCAGCGCCTCGATGGGATCTAAATGCGCGGCCTTCCGCGCGGGATAATAGCCGAAGAAAATTCCTACGCCGGCCGAAAACGCGACAGCGATGACGATGGCGATCGGCGGAATCGACGTGGGCCACTGGAGCACCGACGATAGAAACGACGAGCCCAGAATGCCGAGCATCACGCCGATTCCGCCGCCGAGCGAACTGAGGACGACGGCTTCGGAAAGAAACTGGCTTTGCACATCGTGCTCCGTGGCGCCGACGGCCATGCGCACGCCGATTTCGCGCGTGCGCTCGGTGACGGAGACCAGCATGATGTTCATGATGCCGATGCCGCCGACGATCAGCGAAACCGAAGCGACGCTGGCGAGCAACAGCGTCATCACGCGGCCGGATTGCTCCTGGGCATCGGCGAGATCGGTGGGGCTGAGGATGATGAAATCGTTGTCCGCATCGGCGCGAAGATGATGGCGCTCGCGCAAGATGCTCGAGATTTGGGCTTCGGCCACTGAAATATCGTCCGACGTATCGGCGGAGGCCACGATGCTTTGCAGCCAATTGACGCCCGCCAATTTTTTCATCACCGTAGTGTAGGGCATGATCAGCACGTCGTCCTCATCGCCGCCCCAGGGCGTTTGACCTTTCTGGACGGGCTCGCCAATCACACGAAACGGCAGATTCTGCACGCGAATGGTCTGGCCGATGGGATCGGCGTCGCCAAAGAGATTCTCGGCGACGGTCTGGCCGATCAAGCAAACGTCGGCGGCGTCGTTGACGTCGCGATCGGAGAACACGCTGCCGCGGGCCATGCCCCAATGGCGAATTAGCATGTAGGACGGCGCGACGCCGCGCACGCTGGTGGACCAATTCTGGTTGCCGTAAACCACTTGGCCGCGGCTGCCGACGCCGGGCGAAACGTATTTCAGCGTCGGAACGGAAAGCTGGATGGCGTTCGAGTCCTCAACGGTGAGCGTCTTGGTGGCCTGGCTGCCTAGGCGCACGCCGCCCTGATTGATGCTGCCGGCGAAAATGTTGATCATGTTATCGCCGAGCGCCAAAATCTGTGAAGCCACTTGTTGGGATGCACCTTCTCCGATCGCCACAGTACAAATCACCGCGCCCACGCCGATGATCATGCCCAGCATGGTGAGCGCCGTGCGCATTTTGTTGCGCCCCAGCGCGCTTAACGAAAGTTGCAGGATTTCCTTGAAATTCACGCGCGCTTACCTTCCGCCGCCTCTGGCGCCGCCACCACCACCGCCAGGCCGCTGCGATGTGAGCCCCGGAGCGCCAGTGGCGCCGGTCTTGGATGCGGTCTGTTCGGCCGTAATCAATGCGTCGCCCTCTTGCACGCTGCCCTCGATACACTGGGTGTTCAGATAATCGGTGACGCCGGCGCGGATCGCGACGGGCATCGGCTTCTTATCGGTCCCGAGTTTCCACACCACTTGCCAGCCGCCCGCGTGAGTGGAGGTGGCCGCGGCGGGAATGTTGTACTGCTTATAGAGAGCCTGAATCTGCGCCATGGGGAGCGAGGGCGTGTAGGTGAGCGCGGCATTCGGAATTTCGAGCGCGTTATCGGCGTGGCCGGTGGGGATGGTGACGTAGGCGGTCTCACTGGGCAGCAACTTTTCGGATGGATTGTCGAAGTCGATGATCGTGTTGTAGGTGACGACGTTCTGCACAGTGAAAGCGTTCAAGCGAATGGCGCTGATGTGGCCCTTGAAGACTTCGGTGGGAAATGCGTCCACCTGAAACGTGGCTTCCGTGCCGACGCGAATGCTGCCGGTATCGGATTCATCGGTGCTGGCGTAGACCTGCATGCGCGTAAGGTCCTGCGCGATCGTGAAAACGTTGGGGGCTTGCAAGGATGCGGCGACGGATTGGCCGACGTCGATATTGCGCGCGACGACGGTGCCATCAATCGGGGAAATGATCGTGGTGTACTTCAGATTCGTTTGCGCTTGCTTCAATTCCCCTTCCATCGATTCCACTTGCGCGCGCGCTTCGTTGGCTTGCGCCATGGTCTGCTGGAGTTGGGCTTGCGCCTGCGCTACTTGCGCCTGGCCGGCGGCGAGCGACGCCTGGGATTGATCGAGCGTGGAAGTCTGCTGCTCGTATTGATCCTTCGAGAAGACGCCTTGATTGTAGAGATCCGTGATCCGGCCCTCGCTAGCCTTCTGATAGGCCATGTCCGCTTGGAGCTTTTGCACGTTGGCCTGATCCATGGCGATGGTGGCTTTGCCGGCGTCTTCTGTGGCCAAAAGATTTTGCAGATTGGCCCTGGCGTTATCGAGATTGCCTTGCGCCGTCTCAACCTGCGCCTGATAGATCGTGGGATCGAGCTGCGCCAGCACTTGCCCCGCGGAAACGCGCGTATTGAAATCGGCGAAAATATATTGCACGGTGCCGGAAACGAAAGAGCCGACTGGAATTGTCGTCAAAGGATTGATCGTGCCGGTAGCCTGCACGACGGCGGTGATCGAGCCGCGCTTCACCGGGCTGGTGAGATATTTCGTATCCGGGGAGCGGCCCATAAACTCATACCCGGTCGGCACCAGAATCACGAAGCCGAGCGCGCAATAGATTACGAGCTTTTTGTGCTCGTGATAGTAGGTCTTAAACTTCGTCAGTAGCGTCGACGTCGTCGGCATAATCAGGATTTGACCGCACAACCTCCTATAAAGTTAGACGAAGGGCTACGCTGCTGCGTTACGACGGGCAACGGCGCCGTGTCGCGAACTGAAATTGGGGGCCTTTACTGGCAGGGATTCGCACCTGCCGCGGCCGCGGTTGCTGCATCGACGTAACAAGCGCGGTCGAAGTACCGCTCGCCGCCGGCTTCCTGATATTGCAAGACTGTGATCTTCCCATTTGCCGACTGCGATTCGCTGACGCCCGCAGTGAACGGAATCGAGTCCGCGCCGCCGCGCAGCGACTCCACGATTGCGCGGCCTTGCAACGAGCCGTGCGGCACGATCTCGATGCCTAGAATTCGCGCAATCGTCGGCGCGATATCCGCGTTGCTCACGGGAACCGGGTCCGCGAAACCCGTTTTGAAGTCGGGGCCGATGGCAGCCATGTTGTTGAGCGTGCAATCGCGGCCAAAGCCTCCGTGATTGCCCTGGCCTTCCTGCAAATTCGTATCGGAGATCTGGATGGCCGATTGCAAATCGCCGGGATTGAGATAGAACACCTTGAACGCAACAACGATTGCGGGCCGTGGCGTGCGCGCCGAACCGACGAGGCCGACTGCGCTCATCGGCAACGTGCCAGGAATATTTGCATACTGATCGTCGACAAAAATTCCGCCGACGTAATCGTACGTTGTGAGCAGGCCGACGATCTGGCGCACGGTATCCGGACTTTTGTCCGGAACGTAGATCAAATCCGAGCCGCCATTCGCGGTGACGATGGCTCTGGCATCCGAACCGTCGCGTTTGAACACGACCGGGCCAAGCAGGCCGTTACCTTGCAGGGGATGCTGGAAAATTTGCGGCAAGAGCGGCACCTGATGGTACGGCGCCGCGCTTCCCTCCGGAGCGAGTTGACTGGGATCAAATAGGTTTGTCTCCATCCCCATCGCGAGATCGATGGCAAGGAAGCCGCTGGGCAGCATGCCCTGATCTGTGTCGATGTTCCCTGTCGCGTCGAAATAGCTTTGCTGCGCCGACGCGCTGGCTGTCTTGCGGCCGGTGACGCCGATTTCCTGGCGGCTGATCGTCGCGAAGCCGTGATCGGAGGTGACGAAGATGTCGGTGTTGGCTTTCACGTCAGAATGGGCATCGAGCCAATCTAAAATCTGCCGCAGATTATTGTCGGCGTTGCGGACCGCCTGCCGCGAAGTGTCTCCATTGATTCCGGGAACCAGCGTGCCCAGACTATCGCCCTGATTGTGCTGCGAGCCATCCGGATCGCGCGACCAGAAAAGCAGAACGAAGGGCTTCGGCGCGTCTTGCTGAAATTGCGGCAGCACAACTTTCGTGGCGATATCCGCCAGCCATTGCTGCTGCGTGACATTGGGATGAAGCGTTCCCGGACGATTGTGAGTTCCTTGATTGAGATTGTTCCACGCGGCTGTGGGGCTGAAGCCGTTGCTACGCGTGGGCGCCTCGGGCGAAAGACCGGCGTCGATAATTTTCTGAAGGAACACGGGGGAAAGTGGAAAGCCGGTGGGCGTGCCGGACTGGTCGTCGATCAGGATCGTCGTGCTGCCGAACGGGAATGCGCCGCGCTCCGGAGGAATCGATTCCAACTCTTCAATCGCGGCGGGACCGAGTTTTCCGATCGACGCGGTGTTGAAACCATTCTTCGCGGCCGCGGTGAGAAGAGTGGTTTCGCTCAGATAATTGCCGCCGAAATGGCCGGCGAGGTCCGCAAGAATCTGGTCGTTCTCGAGGAAGGGCGTCGGCGAGCCCGGTGCCATATTGAAATTTCCGGTATCAAAAACGGGATAGCCGACCCAAAGCGTGTTGCCAAAATCGCCGGTGTCCCCGAACAGGTGTCCGGTGGCAATCGCGGATGCATTCGCCGTGGTCACCGTCGGATACAAGCTGTGGCTATTGACAAAATTCACGCCCTGTTGGCGAATCCCCCAAAGCGTAGGCGCGTCCGTTTGATTCACGGAGCCTGGGCGCAAACCATCGGCTACGAAGATGATGACATTGTGGTGAGCGGGCGCCGGGCTGGCTGTTTGCTGCGCGGGC
Source organism: Candidatus Acidiferrales bacterium (assembly GCA_050014395.1). Classification (GTDB taxonomy): domain Bacteria; phylum Acidobacteriota; class Terriglobia; order Acidiferrales; family UBA7541; genus DASPOJ01. The sequence continues at coordinate 5,901 of JBEKDK010000055.1, forward strand.
GCAGGGACGGCGAGCAAAGAGATGGAAGCGAGCAGGATCGCGCCGAGAACACAGCGCTGTATTAGGCGAAGTCGCGACACCGATGTTGCTTTCGCTCGAAGCGATTTCTTGCGCATCGCTCACTCCTTGAAATCTTCCGGCTCGATTTCCAAGCTTCCGACTCAGGCAAAGATGCTAACACGCCGCCGGTCCGTCTATCATTGCGGCGCCGGGCGGAGTTTGTAGACTTCGAGCGCGCCGTAGGTGTAGACGCGGTCGCCGATGCCGGCCAGCGCGGGAGAGAATTCCGGTTCGTCGTAGGCCCAAACATATTGATAGTCCCTGGCGGTCGCGGGCCAGTCCGGCGTGTCGTCTTCTCCTTGATTCCAGAAGGCGTCGTCCGTGTAGCTGTCATACGTGACGCGCATGGGCGTTTCACCGGGAAAATCGAAGAGGTACGGAGAGAACCAGCCGCGGCGAATCACGCCGTAGGCCCAGAAATGCGTGAAGTGACGATAGATGGGATCTTGATCGCCCTTCACGATGGACAGCACCAGCGCGTCACGCGGCACAACATCGAACGATGCGGCCAGACCCGCAAGCTCGGGCTGCTCGCCGATCCATTCGTGCGTAGTGCTCACGGTGCGTGCGGCGAACAGGAGCAACGGCAGCGCGACGAGCAATCGGGCGCGCGGTCCAATGCGCGCGACGGCGAAGATCACCACGAAGAGAAGCGGCAGCACGCGAATGTCCAGATCCGACGCGTCTCCGTAGGCCCACGGAACAATCCAGAACGCAGCAAAGAGAAACGCCGCGGTACCGAACCATGGCCAATCCCAGCGGAACGACGAATTGCGCCACCACGCGAGGAGAAAAAACACAGGCACGGCCGCGAGCGTGATCCAATCGAGCGCCGGCGTAAAGCCGTGCATGATCGTGCCGAGCGAGTCAAGCTTATCGCCCCAGCCGTGAAAAACGATTTGCTGGGGTCCGAGCCCCACGCGTGAGGAGTGCAGATACGCGAGCGCGCCGGGAACGAACAGCAACCACGAGAGCGCGATTTGCCGCAGCGATTTCCGCGAAAGCAGGGCGTAAACCGTCAGCGTGATTCCGACGATGGCGAACGCCAGCAGATGCGCGAAGTATGCGGCCGTGACGCCGATGAGCGCGGCGATCCAACGGCCGGCGCCACCGCCGCGCATCCAGCGAAGCCAAAATCCGAGCGCAAACATGCCGACAACCAAACCGAGATCGAAATTGAGAAAGCCTTCGAGGAAGAAAGCGTTGTAGGCCACAAGGCCGGCCCACGCGGCCGTCCAGTTTTCACCGGGATGCGCCTCATGCAGGAAAAACCACGCGGCAACAGGAAATAACACCACGCACAAACTGAGAAAAACGCGCCCGGCAATTTCGATGGGGAAAATGCGGTCAAGAACGAACATGCTGCCGTCCATTCCGAGATATGGATAGAGACGCCAGTCGGAGGCGTAATACTTCGCGAAGGTGTACACGGGATCGTGGAGATGGAGCAGTACGAACGCGCGCGCCAAATGATTCGGATAATCCAGCAGAGGCGGGAAGGCCACGCGCCAGATGGGCAGAAGGAGTCCGATGGCGAGAGCGAGCAGAACCGCGGCCGCAAATAGGCGCTGGCGAAATTCGGAAGACACTAGCGCAGGCTGCTCCAAAGGAGGGGCACGAGTCCCGCAAGCGTTAGCGCCATCAACAGCGCCAAACTTTGGCGACCCGTGCGGCGATCGGCAAAACCCAGGGCGAAAAATCCCTTGGCGAGGTTGTTGCTCGCGGCCGCCACGACAATGCTCGCCGCTGCGAGACTTAATGGCGCCGCGCGGCCGGCTGCTTGCGTCAACCCCATCACGAATGGTTCAACGTCGGAAACGCCCATGATCGCGGCGAGTCCGTAAATTCCGCCGCGGCCGAAATAAGCCAGCGCGTATTGCGTGAGCACGATCACGCCCACGAACAGCACGGCAAAGGTGAAGGCCACAGACAATTCGAGCGGATTCTTCGACGCGACGCCGCCTTGGTCGGCGGAGGCTCCGGGGTCAACGCGGAGCGTCCAGAGCCAACCGCCCGCCATGCCCACGACGGCGAGAACGGCGAAGGGCATCGCGATCTTCTGCGCGAGCGCGTGATTGAACAACCAAACCAAAACGAGGAAGCGCAGATACATCACGCCGGAAGCAAGAAGAATGCTTCCCGAATACAGATGCGGAGACGGAGTGGGACACGCGCGCGAGCGCTTGGCGAGCACGACAGTGGTGAACGTCGAGGAGTACGCGCCGCCGACCAACGCGGAAAGCAGCACGCCGCCTTTGCCGTGTGTGACCTTCTGCAGCAAGTAGCCGCCGTAGGAAAGTCCGCTGACGGCCACGACGACCATCCAGATCTTGAATGGATTCAATTGAAACTTGGTGAAATCCTGATCGGGCAGAATCGGCAGGATGACGAAGGTGAGCAGCAGAAACTTGGTAAAAGTGAGAACTTCGGGTGCGGCAATGCGCTCCGTGAGGCTTTCGAGAAAAACTTTCAACTCGAGCAGAAGCACGGCCAGAATCGCGACGGTAGTGGCTACCCAGAAATGTTCGCGGGAAATCAGCGCGCCGATTACGTACGTCGTGAGGCCGGAAATTTCCGTGGTTACGCCGGCGACAGCCTGGGTCTGAAGTTTATGCCAATAGGAAAGCCACAAAAACGCGCCGACCACCGCGAATCCCGCCGCGAGCAAACCCCACTGGTCGCCCGAGAGCAATCCCATCGCGTAACCAATCAGGCCGATCAGTGGAAATGTGCGAATGCCGCCGAATCGATAGCGCTCGGCAACCCCTAGACCTTCTTGGCGCTCTAAGCCAATCAAGAATGAGAGGAAAACAACGAGCAGGATTTCCACGCCCTGCGGCGGTATGAGCGAACTGAGATCGTGGAGCATGAACGAGAGGCCTCCGGACACGCCGAATAGCGGCCTGCGTTGGTGGCTGCGATGGGAGCGTACCGAGAAATGGCGAGAAACTCAATGATGGGCGGGCCGTTATGAAACATTTACGCGTTTCACAAAACTTTATGCTTGTCAAACGGCCGGAAGACCTAGTATCCTCGCCGAGATTTACCCCTTATGAATACTGAACCGAAGAAGAAGCGCGGTGTAAATCCATGGCAAGTCTGACCGGCACGGTCATTTTAGCCGCCGTTCTGTGCGCTGCGGCATCGCGTAGCGCAGCGCAAGACCCTGCACCCGCGCCTCCCGCGCAAACAACTATCAGCCAGCAGCGCGATATTTCCGGCAAGCAACAATGGAGCGACACCGCGATCGATCTGCTGCCCGGCGACGTCGTGAAAATTCAGGCCAGCGGAACAATCCGGCGCCCAGCCGCTCCATCGTGCGGACCGGACGGAAGGCTGCGCGATTGGCACGACCTGACCGCGCGCTTTCCGGTGAATCAAGCGGGAGCAGGGGCGCTGGTCGGCCAAATCGGCGTGAGCGACAAAACGCATCCGTTCGATATCGGCTCTCGCCACCAAATCAAGGTGCAAACAGCGGGGCGTCTCTATTTAGGAGTGAATGAAGCGTCGAACGAATCGGCCGATGGAAGCTACCATGTCACGATCGAAATCGTGCGTGCGGCGATCGCTCCCGTGGTCACTGCGTCGGCCACTGCAAGCGCCAGCTCCGTGATCGAAGTTCCCCCGTCATCATTTCCCAGTGCGGGACTCGCGCAAATTCCGCTGCGCGTGACAAATAAGGCCGGCGACCCCGGCGATATGGTGAATTTCGTTCTGATTGGCTCGGAAGGCGCGGTAGATCAGGCGTTCAAGGACGCCGGATGGCTGAAAGTGCTGGATCCAAACAAGGATCATCGGCGCGCGGCGGTGGGCGGCGTCTTCAGCGGCTTTCGTCACAAGCCCTTCGTTGAAATGCCCATGAGTCAATTGTATTTGTACGGGCGGTCACAGGACGTCGGCTACGCGCGAGGAACGGCCGTTGGCGCCCTCGGATCGCGGCATCACTTGCGGCTTTGGAAAGCGCCGATGCAAGTGGACGGGCAGGATGTTTGGGTGGGCGCAGGGACCCACGACAAAAGTTTTATGCACGATCCCGGTCGCAGAGGTTTCTCGCACTACATCGATCCGAACGTCGATAGCGAGCGCGCTTACATTCAGCAAACGCTAGCCGGCACGCACGAGGCGACGCAGTGGACGATGGTCGCACCCGCCGATCCGATCCAGACGGCGCACACGGTTAGCGGACAGGTGTACCACTCAAACGGAGAGCTGCTGGTGCTCTGGCTGCAAGCGCCGAATCAGGGGACTGCTGCGCCGGTGATCGCATCCACGGATTCCGGTTCCTCCGAATCCGCGGATGGAGTAACTTCCGCGGCCGGGGCGAACGCGTTCTCTAAGAATTAGCGGCCGCGCCCTGCACGCGGTGCCTTCCCAGGTCCCTTCCTTTCATTCCTTCTGAATTCTCAATCGAGTGATTTGTGGAATCGCAGGACGCTTAGGGTGAGCAGCACGGCGGAGAAGATCGCCATGGCCAGCATTTGCGGCCACAAGACGGACATCCCCACGCCCTTCAAATAAATGCTGCGCACAGCAATCATGAAATATCGAAGTGGATCCAGATACGTAAGTTTCTGAAAGAACGGCGGCATGCTTCTGATCGGCGTGCCGAAACCGGATAGCGTGGTGGCGGGCATGATGAAGAAGAATCCCGCGATCATCGACTGTTGCTGCGTCGCGGAGATGGTGGAAAGCAATACGCCGGCGCCGAGCCCCGACAAAACGAAAAGCAAAGACGCGCAGGCCAGAACCCAGACGCTTCCGCGAAATGGCACGCCGAACCAGTACGTTCCAATCAGGCTGATCAACGCGGCGTCGAAAATGCCGACCAAGAAAAATGGCACCGTCTTGCCGATGATGAATTCCCAGCGCCGAATCGGCGTGACCATGATCTGCTCGAGCGTGCCGATTTCGCGCTCACGGACGATGGCGAACGATGTGAGCGTCATCACCATGATCAGCAGCAGGTTGCCGATGATTCCGGGAACGAAAAACCAACGGCTCTCGAACGATTCATTGAACCAGGGCCGCTCCTCGAGATCCACGCTCGGCACGATCGCGGCGAATTGCGGTCCAGCGCGGTTTAGCCGATCGGTCTGATAATCCCGGGAGAATTTCGCGCCGATCTGCGATAAATAGCCCAGCGAGACCAGAGCCGTGTTGGAATTGCTGCTGTCAACGATCACCTGCACGGGCGCGCTTTGGCCGCCTTGGAGGCGCTGGGCGAAGCCGGAATCGATTTCGATCGCCAGGAGCACGTCGCCGTGATCAATCCAATCGCGGAGCTGGCCGGTGTTGTTGGCGTAGTGGCGCAGATCGAAATAGCGGCTGGCGCTGAAGCGGGAGACAAGTTCACGGCTGTCGCGCGTATTGTCGCGATCGAGCACGGCCATTTTGACGTGATTCACCTCAAGCGTTGCGGCATAGCCGAAAACCATCATCTGAATGATCGGCGGACCAATCAACACGAAACGCGTGCGCGGATCGCGCAGCGTCTGGATAAACTCCTTCACCACCATTCGCTTGATTCGTTCCAGGGACGGCCACAGTTTCATTCGAGCCTCTTATGAAACGAGCGCGTTGCCAGCGTCAGCAAAATCACCATGTAGATCAAAAGTGCGCCGAGCTGCGAGCCCATCTCGCGAAACGGCGTGCCCTTCAGAAATACTTCGCGCAGGATGGAAACGAAGTACACGGCGGGAAGCGCGCGGCCGATCACTTGCACAGCCACGGGCATCTGGTCGAGCGGAAATAGAAATCCGGAAAGAAGGAATGTGGGCAGAAACGTCGCGAGCAGCGCCATTTGGCTGGCGGCCAACTGCGATTTGGCAACCACCGAAATGTAATAGCCGAGCGATAGCACCACAATGAGGAATAGCGCCGAGCTGCCGTACAAGACCGTCCAGCTGCCGCGGAACGGCACTTTAAACCAATACACGGCGGTCACGGCGCAGAGCGCCACGTCAAACATTCCGATGACGAAATATGGAATCAGCTTGCCGATTTCAATTTCGAGACGCCCGACGGGCGTGGAGATCAACTGCTCCATCGTGCCGCGCTCCCATTCGCGGGCGATCGTCAGCGAAGTGAGAAATGCGCCAACCACCGCCATCACCATGGCGACCACGCCGGGCACGAAGTTCGCGGCGCTCTCAAGATCTTCGTTGAACCAGGTGCGCGCCTGGAATGTGACCGGCGGCGGGCCGATGGGTACGGCGTGCGCCTCGGCCCACTGGGCGGTAATGTCGGCGGAATACTGCGCGACGATGGATTGCGCGTATCCCAGGGCTACGCTTGCGGAGTTGCTGTCGCTGGCGTCCAGAATCAACTGCACGGTAGCGCGCTGCCCGGAGTGCACGGTTTCCGTGAATCGAACTGGAATGACGAGCGCGGCGACGGCGTTGCCGGAATTGATCTGCTGGACGACGTCGCGATAGTCGCCGGCGACATGGACCAGATCGAAATAATTGGTCGCCTGGAAACGCTTGACGAGATCTTCGCTGAACTGCGTGCGGTCCTCGTCGTAAACGCACAGCGCGACGTGATGCACGTCGAGATTCAAAGCGTAGCCGTAGATGAAAAGCTGCATCACCGGCATCAACAAGATGATCAGCAAGCTGCGCGGATCGCGCTGGATCTGCAGCACTTCTTTCTTCATCATCGCCAGAATGCGATGGAAACTCACGCGGCCTCCTGACTGGCGGCTCGGCCGGCCGACGTGAGCGACACGAAGACGTCTTCGAGGCTCGGCGGAATCGGATCCATTCGGCGGACGTTGATTTTGTGCGCCACGAGCGCTTCGCGCAGACCCGGCATCGCTTGCGCCGCATCTTGCACCACGACGTGTATGGCGTTGCCGAACACCGCGGCATCGAGCACGCCCGGAATGCCGGGCAGCACGGCGAGCGCCGGGCCCAGCGGATCACATTCCACGAGCACCAATTGCCCGCGCATGAAGTTTTCTTTCAGTTCCGTGGGCGTGCCCATGGCCACGATTTTCCCGCGGTCAATCATCACCAGGCGATTGCAATATTCGGCTTCGTCCATGTAGTGCGTCGTCACGAAAACCGTCACGCCGTCAGCGGCCATTTGGTGAATCAGCTCCCAGAATTGCTGCCGCGTCACCGGGTCCACGCCCGATGTCGGCTCGTCAAGAAAAATAATGGGAGGTTTGTGCAGGACGGCGCAGCCTAGCGCGAGGCGCTGCTTCCATCCCACCGGCAATGAACCTGTGATGGCGCGCTCGCGGCCATCGAGTCCGGCCATGTGCACTGCCCAAGCCATGCGTTCGGGAATGTCCTCGGGCGGCACGCTGTAAAGGCCGGCGAAAAATCGCAGATTTTCCACCACGCGCAGATCGTTATAGAGCGAAAATTTCTGCGACATATAGCCGATGCGCTGCCGAATCAATTCCGATTGCGTGGCCACATCCAGACCGGCGACTTGCGCGCGGCCGGACGTGGGCAAAAGCAATCCGCAAAGCACGCGAATGGTTGTGGATTTCCCGGCGCCGTTCGGTCCGAGGAATCCGAAGATTTCGCCCTTGCGCGCTTCAAAGCTGATGCCGTCCACGGCGGCGAAATCGCCGAAGCGCTTTACCAACTTTTCGACGACGACCGAATTTTCGCCGTTGGTCATGAAGGCCGCTCCGCACCGGAGGCAGGCGGCGGAGCCGCGTCCGGCGCGCCGCCTGGTGTCGAACGGGACTCGTCGGGTGTTTCGGTGACTTCGGAGACGAACAAATCCTCGACGGTGGGATCGGTCGCTTCAAATGAATTGAAGGGCGCGCCGGCCGATTCCAACCGCGCGCGCAATTCGGGAAGGCGGTCCACACGATCAACAAACAAGTGCACGCCATCGCCTTCGAGCACGACGTTGCGCACGCCCGGAGCGCCGAGCAGTGCGTGGCGCGCGCGCGGCGGATCGAGCGTATGCACGGCGAGCACCGCTCCGGGAAAACCCTTCTTCAGTTCCGCCGGCGTATTCAGCAAAAGCAGCCGCCCCTGGTGAATCAACCCGATGCGATGGCAGCGCTCCGCTTCGTCCAGATAGGAAGTTGTTATCAGAATCGCCACACCTTGATCGACGAGGGAATAAAGAATTTTCCAAAAATCGCGCCGCGATACGGGATCGACGCCGTTGGTCGGCTCGTCGAGCAGGATCACCGCCGGCTGGTGAATCAGCGCGCACACCAAGCCGAGTTTCTGCTTCATGCCGCCGGAAAGCTTGCCTGCCAAGCGCGTCTCGAATTCCGAAAGGCCCGCGGCGCGTAGAAGCTCGGCCGAGCGTTTTTTGCGTTCGGCGCGGCGCACGCTGAACAGATCGGCGTAGAACGCGATGTTCTCGGAAACTGTCAGGTCCTCGTAAAGGCCAAAGCGCTGCGACATGTAGCTCAAGTGGTGCTTGGCGCCTTCGGGATCGCGCGCGATGTCACAACCGGCAACCGTGGCGCGCCCGGAATCCGGCAGCATCACGCCGGCCAACATGCGCATCGTCGTGGTCTTCCCCGCGCCGTCGGGGCCCACGAGTCCGAAAATTTCGCCGGCGTGCACTTCGAAACTCAAATCGTGCACCGCGCGCACCGGCCCGAAGCTCTTGCCGAGTCCGGCGAGTTCGATGGCTGCTGGTCCGTTGGGTGCGCCTTGGGGCATTGCGGTTCCGTTAATGAATCTGGATGCTGACGTCGGCGGGCATGCCCGGCTTAAGTTCGAGATTCGGATTGTCCACGTCCACTTTCACTTCATAGACGAGCGTCACGCGCTCGGCGGTCGTCTGCACCGTCTTCGGCGTAAATTCCGCTTGCGAAGAAATGAACGACACGCGTCCGTGATACGTCCTGCCCGGATATGTGTCCGTGGTGACGGAGCAATCCTGGCCCCAGTGAACTTGGCCCAGATTCGTCTCCGGCACGTACACGCGCACCCAGATGTGCTGCAAATCGGCCAGCGTAATGATTGGCGTGCCCGGCTGGACCACTTCGCCAAGCTCCGCTTCACGCACGGTGATCACACCGGCGAATGGCGCGGCGAGCGTGGTATATCCCAGGCGAATTTGCGAAATTGCCGCGGCTTGTGTGGCTTGCTGCGCGTCAGCGCGATCTACGGCGATTTGTTCTTTGCGCGTTCCTTCTTCGAGTTCGTTCAGCACGGCCTGTTGCCGATCGAGCGTGGCTTGCGCGCGCTCGACGGCGGTCTTGGCCTGATCGACGACCTGGGCCTGGATTTCGTCCTTCTGAAGCAAAGCTGCGTAGCGAGCGTAATCGCGCTGCTTCTGATCGAGATCGTCCTTGGCGTCGCGAACGTTCTGTTGCGCCGCGGCGATGTCTTGAGAGCGGCTGCCGGCTTCCGCCAGATCAAGCTCGCGGTCGCGCACTTCGACCGTGGCCCGGTCCGCAGCGGCTTGCTGGCTGTAATCGGCGCTATCAACCCGCGAGAGGAATTGCCCCGCGGTAACGGTCTGGCCTTCGTCGACCGGCAGCTCCACAACGCGCCCGGCCACTTTGAAGCTGACCAGACTTTCGTGCGCTTCGATGTTGCCGGAGAGCTGGATTAGATTGTTATTCTTCGGCTTCTCGAAATACCGCGGATACACGTAGAAAAAGAACACCGCGGCAAGCGCTGCCACTATGAGCACAATTGGTAAAATGCGTTTCATGACCGTTTGACCTCCGCTGCTGCCGATTCGTGCGATTCCGCTGCGTGTCCGGACGCAACCTCGGGCCCGGACCTTGTACCTTGCGTTGTCTTCCGCCCATCCGTCATGGATTGCCCGATGGCGATGCCGCGGGCGCCGCCGGCGTTGCGCTTGGCGGCGCGCTTACGGAACCGCCGACGTAATTCTGGAAGTTGGCCTCGGTGCCGCCCATGGCGCGCGCCAACGCCGCGCTGGCGTCGGCGTGTTGCGCGAGCGCCGCGATGCGATCGTCTTGTGCTTCGGCGACGGAATTCTGCGCGGTGATCACTTCGATGTTGTCGCTCAAGCCGTTGCGGAATCTGTCTTCGGCCAGCGTCAGCTCTTTCTGCGCCAAGTCCAGCGATTGATTGGCCACCGTCACTTGGGCTTCCGCGGATTGCAGGTTCAGGAGCGCGGTGCGCAAGTCCTGCTCGATGCCGCGCGCCATATCGCCGATCTGATCGTCGATCTGGCGCATTTGGCTATCGAGTTCTTCGCGTTCACCTTTGCGATCGCGATCGAACAGCGTGACCGAAAGCGTCGCCTGAACCAGGAATGTTGCGGGCATATGTGCGAGCGACGAACCGATCGCGCCGTAATTCCCGTTGGCGCCAAGCGTCGGGTAGTAACGCGCGTGCGAAGCCTTCTGCTGCTCCAGAATGGCCTGACGCTGCGAAGCCAGGGCGCGATAATCCGAGCGCGCTTGCAAGGCCTGGGCGATCGCCGGCTCAACGTCCGGTGGCGGAAGCGGATGAAACTCGAGCGGTTCGGCCAATTCGAGCGGCGTGCCGGGGGCCAGACCGAGATAACGAGCCAAAGCCATCAGCGCCGTTTCATAGTTGTTGCGCGCGACGAGCACACTTTGCTGGTCGTGCGCGAGCTGCACTTGCGCGCGCAGCACATCCACTTGCGTTGCCAAGCCCGCGGAGTGCTGATCGCTCGCCAGCTTCTGATTCGCTGTCGAAGTGTCCACCCGAGACGCCGCGGCTTCCGTCTGGGCCTCGGCCTCCTGCGCCATCAAGTAGAAAGCCGCAGTTTGGCGCACGACCTGATCGCGCGCGTCCTGATAGTCGAGCTTAGCCCCGGCCTTCTGATCCTCGGCGGCCCTCAGTTCGTGAGCAGCGTGCCGGTCCACAATTGTCTGGCTGGCATAGGCGCGGAAATCGAAATTGGAAAACGGTCCGATCACCGAGGGAATCGTGAGGTTGGGAATGGTGAAATTAAAACCGAGGGCGTGCAAGTTGACGTCCTGCTCATTGACCAAAGCATGCGCGGTGACCTGCGGCAGCAGCGCAGCTTGCGCTCGCACGCGCGCGCCTTCATCGTGCTGAATCTGTTCGCCGGAAACCAGCACGCTGAGATTGTTGCGCAGCGCGATGGCGATGGCGTCTTCGAGTGTGAGCTTTTGCGGCGCTGCGGAGGATTGCATCGGCGCGGGCGCAGGCGGGGGCACCGGCGCAGGCGCAGATTGCGGCGCAGGCGGCGCGGCGACTACTTCTGTGGCCTGCTGGGCCGCGGCGCAGGGCGCAATCGCAAGCAACAAGCCCGCGATGAGCGCCGCTCGAGTCCGATTTTTTCGCATCGCCATCATGGCTTCCCCCGTTTGCAACTTTCCTGGTCGTTCTAAACGTGTAGACGATTCAGCGGCGCGCATATTTCAGGCCTTGGATTTCTTTTTGCTTGGGCGCGCGTCAACTTTTCGCGCGCTTGCACGCGCGCCGTCGCGTCCACGCGGCGCGATTCCGTAAAACATCAAGTCGATCCACGTGTCCAGCCAGGTGGTTAATTCAAACTCGGGATCGAGCGCCCACAGCAAAAATCCCCCGAAGGCGCCTTGCTGCATCGCTCGCGCCACCAAGCGCGCGGGAACGTCACTGCGAATTTCGCCGCGCTTCTGTCCAATGGCGGCTAGTTTGGCGCCGAAGCTGCGGCCCTGAGCTTGATTCTCCGTCATACTCTGCCGTACGGAATCGTTCAGCAGCGCCGCGATAAGATAGCTGCGCATCAGTTTGGGCGTCAGCGGCGTGTCCAATGCCGCGCCGTGAACTAGGTGGCGCATGACCTGAATTACGGACTTTTTTCCGCTGCGCGTTTCGGCGAGAGCCGCCTCCACCCGAGCGACGCGGGTTTTGCCGAACGCGTCCAACACGTGTTCCTTGCTCGGGAAATAATTGAAGAAAGTTCCCTTGCCGACGTCGGCCGCGTCGGTGATGTCTTCAATCGAGGTGTCGGCAAAGCCGCGTTCCGCAAAGAGGCGTAGAGCCGCGCTCATCAATCGCGCGCGAGTTTCCGCGTGACGCCGTTCGCGCCGGCCCGGGCGACGCGCTTCGGCGCTGTCTCGCGCGCCTCCAGCGCTCCTCCGCACGGAACGTTTTTCCAATATGTGGCTCGCGGTCATATTGCGCCTCAAGTGGTCACGTCACGATACGCGCGTCAGACCGTGCGCGACTGTGCGATTGCGCACAGTCCATCGGATTCGATCTGCAGCGGAAGATTGATCAGGTTGTAGTAGTTCTCCACCGCATTCAACCAGGTGATTTCGACGATCTCGCGCTCATTGAAATGTTTGCGCAGCGTTTCGAACGTTGCGTCGGAGACGCGCTTGTGGCGCGTGGCTTCCTCGGCGTAGGCCAGCGCGGCGCGCTCGCGTTCGGAAAACAGCGGGCTCGTGCGGTAATCCATCAGCGCGTCGAACTTTTCCATGCCCAGATGCTCGCGAATCACCATCGCGCGGGCAATATCAACGCAGAAGCCACAACCGTTGATCTGCGCGGCGAGCGTTGTGACCATGAACTTGAGCGCGGGATCGAGATGGATGCCCTTCATCTCAAATTTCTGGATCTCGTAGGAGAGTTTCAGCGATTGCGGCATGCGCGTCGTCACCACCTTCATCGGCGTCATCACTTTGCCGAGTTGGCGGCGGCACATCCAGAAGGCGATGCGCATCATCAATCCCTTGGGTTTTTCGATCGGTTCGAGTCTCATGTGACCGGTCTCCATAAATGACCATAGGTCATATATGTCTTAAAGTCAAGAATAAAATGCGTGCGCGGACGTAAGCGTACTGACTGCGCGAGAATTCGCCCCGATATCGTTGCTAGGTGTTCCGGAACGAAACGCTTAGGAGCGCGCGCCGCTTGTGGCGTGCAAATCGCCGTAGCTGGGATATCCAGGAATGCCTGTGGCGCGCAACACCGCGCGCACAATCGCTTCGGCCACGGCTTCCGCCGCCAGCGCGCCGACCGCGCCCGCATCGACGCCTGCAACGAGCGTGCCCGTCGCCAGCGCGAACACAGTATCGCCATCGAATGGCGTGTGCACCGGATTGATTGCGCGCGCCAAGCCGTCCTGCGCCATCTGCGCAACCTTCGTGACCTGAACTTTGGTGAGCCGTGCGTTTGTGGCCACCACCGCAAGAGTTGTGTTGCGCGGATCACTTTCGCTGGCCAACACGCGCTCGCCCGCGCGAATGCGCGCGATGGTGCTGCTCAAGCTTTTGCCGTCCGCCGCGCGCGCGCCAGCCAGCAGCTCACCGGTCTGCGGACGATACACATCGCCTCCGGCATTGACGGCCGCGAGCGCCGCGACAATCAAGCCAGTGCTGCCGGCGCGCAAACTTGCCGTGCCCAGCCCGCTTTTCATCGCATATTGCAAGCCGAAAAGCTTTCCGATTGTCGCGCCTGCGCCGGCGCCGACGTTCCCTTCAGCCACAGGGCCACTGCTTGCGGCGCGGCATGCGGCGTAACCGGAATCCGCAGTCGGCCGAATTTTGGGATCGCCGACATTCAGATCGAACAGAATCGCCGCCGGCACAATCGGGACGACGATCGGGCCGACCTGGAAACCAATTCCCTTCTCATCGAGATAGCGCATCACTCCCGAAGCCGTGTCCAATCCAAATGCGCTGCCGCCCGAGAGCACCACTCCGAAAATCTGCTGCACGGTGTTAACCGGGTTGAGCAAGTCGGTTTCGCGCGTGCCGGGAGCGCCGCCGCGCACGTCGACGCCGGCGACAGCGCCTTTCTCGCACAGCACGACGGTGCAGCCAGTCGGCCGGCGCGAATCGGTGAAATGGCCGACTTCGATTCCTTCGACATCGGTGAGTCCGCCGGCGGAGCCAGTCGAATTCGACAATCCCGCCGCGCCCGCGCCCGCGCTCGACGCGCCGCCTGGCGGCGTCTGCTCGGCGCCGCGCGAATCGTGCGCGCTCGCAAGCAACGCGCCGCCAGCGGCCAAGGCATTGCGGGTGAAATCGCGTCGGCTCATTTTCTTCTCCGTCGCTTCATTCGTCAGCTTCTGCGTGGACTTGTCCATACGATCCGTCATATTCCGCTGCCGCTTTCGGCTCCTTTGCCCCCGAGCACGCGCGCAGCGTGAGCGCTGCGCCGCGGCGCAATCATTGTGACCGCAACGGCGACAATCAATCCAGTCAGAATGCCGATTGCCGGCGGCGATAAATACCCGATGCCG
>JBEKDK010000056.1:0-19729 GCA_050014395.1 Candidatus Acidiferrales bacterium
AACTCACGCGCGCCATCAATGCTTGTTTCTCGTTGATAGCGTAGTCGACCTTGTAGACCTGATCTTCCTGGGTCTGATTGGTGACCCCATTATTTGAATAATAAAAATTATTGCCATTCGTGGGCGTGGGCAATGGAAGGTACGTGGGATTCAACAGCGCGACGGTGACTGGATCGAAACAAGACGGGTTGATTTGGGTCAAGATGGTCGAACCCGACTTAGCGGACAGACACTGTACTGTAGGATTGGTGAACCCTCGCTTCATCAGGTCCGAGACGGCGGATGCGCTCAGGACCAGGCCGGCGGACGGCATGTTGGGATCGCCGCTCAAGTCACCGGTTCGTATCGCCGGACTGAACTCGTAGCGGGCATTGAGAATCGAAGGAGCGATACTCTTGCGCCACTCGCCGTCGGCAAAGAAGAAAAGCTTATCCCTGTGCGTGTCGGAGTGGGGAATAACGGGACCGCCGAAATCGTATCCATAAATGTTCTGGTGCAGCGGGCTTGGGGTCGTCGAAAAGAAGTTTCGAGCCGTGAAGTCCGGATTGCGGATGTAGTCGTATGCGGTGCCGTGGTACGCCGTGGTGCCGCTCTTGGTCGCAACGAGGATCTGCCCCGAACCGGCCATACCATATTTTGCGCTGTAGTTGCCCTTCAGGACCGTAAACTCCGCGATCGAATCGACCACAGGCATCACATCGACCTGGAACAGCGCGGAAGGAACTGTGTCATAAACGCCGTCGAGCGAATACGCGGTTTTTTCGACCGAAGTTCCGTTGACGATGACTACGTTGATCACGCTGTTTCCATTGCCCGTCAAAGAACTGCCGCCAGTGACGCTGCTGACGCCGGAGATTACCTGAGCCATATTCTGAAAGTTACGCCCATTTAGCGGAAGATTTTCAACTTCCGCCGAACTGATGGTTCCACGATTATCCGAACTCTGAGTTTGGACCGATACGGCGTCGGCCGTCACTGTGACCTGCTGGCTCGTGCTGCCCAATACGAGGTCAACATTTACGGCGCGGCGCTCGCCGGGGTTCAAGTGGACATCGGTTGTCACGCTATGCTTGAAACCATCCTTGGAGATCGTAACGGTATAGTTTCCATCCGGAAGCGCTTCCACCGTGTAGAACCCGGTGGACGAGGTCGCGGTCCTATGATCGACGGCCGTACCCTCGTCGGTGACCGTCACCGCGGCATCGACAACTGCTGCGCCGGTCGCGTCGGTTACGGTTCCTGAAATTGCGCCGGTCGGTACGTTTTGCGCCCTTACGACGCCAATGCAAGAAACTACCAATACGACTGCCAAAGCGAGGCCGGTTACGACAAGTCCCATTCTTTCAATTTTCATCACATCCACCCCCGTATTTTGTTACATGTCCCCGATATTTTCGGACCTGAAACTTTGCCCGAACCACGTACAGCTGGCCGACTACCGAAGCGCCACCCGGTTGCTTCGAGGCTGCAATAACCGACTTTCAGTGTTCGACAAAACGGACGATGCGCACCCAAACGCCGCGGACTCTAGAACATCGAGAGAGGCATTGTCAATACCAACTTAATTTCCCTAATGAAATATGATCCTGCCAAGTCCGCACACATACGGCGCGTCATCCTCGGCGAGAGCTCCGTAAGCGATTGCAACCACGATGTTTGCAGCTGCTGCCGAAGGGTGCGGCAGGTTCAGCGCTGGGAATGGCTTGGCCGAGTCATGGCGATTTCCCATTTGAAGTCTCCCGAAATGCGCCGTATAGGAACGCGCAAACGATTTCCGGTGGAGCGCGGACCGGATTTCGCGAACGGGTTGACAGAACGGCGAGATCAGATGAGAGTAACGACGCTGCGCGGGACGAGAGCGCTAGATCCTTGCGGCTTGCAATGAGCGAGTGATTGATATCGGCCACGCGGATGGGAATCGTCGAGGACTGAGATAATGGATCGCGTGTTCTATCGAACGCTTGGGAAATTTGTTTCGAGTGCCTTCGCCATCGTTTTCGTGGCGAGCTTGTTTCTTCGCGCGGCCCCTGCGGACGATTATCAAATCGAGTTAAAGCGACGGCTGTCGCTGATTGAAGATGAGGTAAGCCACAAGAGCTTCCGCGCCAACTGGGATTCCCTCGGGCATTACGAGATTCCCGAATGGTTTCGCGATGCGAAATTCGGCATTTTCATACACTGGGGAGTTTATTCGGTTCCAGCATTTGGGAACGAATGGTATTCGCGCAACATGTATGTGCAGGGAAATTCGGCGTTTCAGCATCACGTCGAAAGGTACGGCCCCCAATCGAAATTTGGCTACAAGGATTTCGTGCCGATGTTCACGGGCAGTAAGTTCAACGCAGACGAATGGGTCGATCTATTTGTTCGCGCGGGAGCAAAGTACGTGGTGCCGGTGGCGGAGCATTGCGACGGCTTTCCGATGTACGCATCGGACTTCACCGAATGGAACGCCAGCCGGATGGGGCCGAAGCGCGACGTAATCGCGGAGATCGCCACAGCTACTCGAAGACGAAATCTCCATTTCGGAGCGTCTTCGCATCGCGCCGAACATTGGTGGTGGTACGACGGTGGCACGACTTTCGATTCCGATGTCAAAAATCCTCAATACGCCGGTCTCTACGGACCCGCGCAGCCAAGAACTTGGCCGGGCGATGACTCCGGCAAGGAACCGGATCCCAATCACTTGGAAAAGTGGTTGCCGCCGGATCAAGCATTCTTGGATGACTGGCTCGCACGAACCACGGAAATCGTCGACAAGTACAAGCCGGACATCATCTACCTCGATTGGTGGATCGCCCAGCCGGCGTTTCAGCCGTATCTGCAGCGAATGGCGGCTTATTACTATGACCGTGGCGCGGAAAGAAACGCCGGCGTGGTTTTGACCTACAAAGGCTACGCGTTTCCGGAAAACGCGGCGGTGCTGGATATCGAGCGGGGGAAACTGGACGCGCTTCGATTACTGCCCTGGCAGACGGACACATCCATCAGCGTGAAGTCTTGGGGATACGTTCAGAACGACACATACCGCAGCGCTGCATCATTGATCGCTGAGTTGGTAGACGTCGTGAGCAAGAATGGCAACTTGCTGCTCAACATCGGTCCCAAAGCGGATGGGACCATTCCCGATGAAGACAAAAATGTGTTGCTGGCGATGGGGCAGTGGCTCAGCGTGAATGGGGAGGCCATCTACGGCACCCGGCCGTGGCTGGTTTTCGGCGAGGGGCCGACGAGCGACGCCGCGAGCGCCGTCAAGGGCAATGACGACAAGACCTTTACGGCCCAGGATATTCGCTTCACGGCCAAAGGTGGATTTCTTTACGCGATCGCGCTCGGCTGGCCGGCTGATGGCGAACTGACGATTCGCACACTAAGCGCTGGAACTGCGTATTTGTCCAAGCCAATCACCGGAGTTCAGTTACTTGGTTCGCAAGAAAGTCTGCAGTGGAAGCAGACAGCCAGCGGTTTGCAGATCGATCTTCCTCACGATAAGCCAAACGACATGGCCTATGCTTTCAAGATTACGATCGCCCCTTAACGATAGGCTTTGCGCTGTATTACTCAGCATGAATCTCATAGTGCCCCGCTTGGCTTAGATGGAATTCAGCGCGCGCGCCGCTTTCGGCGAGCGTGTGCGAAACCACCGCTCCATTTACGTACACACTGGATTTTTCATTCGCAATAGGAATCAGAACATCGGCGTCGACTGACGGCGGCAAATCTAGTGCCAGGCGGAAGGTTCCGTCGTTCTTGATGTCCACTTTGATCGGGCCGCTAGGAGTCGGCTCCGCTCCCCGCGCCCACGAAAGATCGATCAGGTCCGGTCGAATTGCGACGTGGCCGAAACCAGAACTTGTCGGATTTATCCCGAGCACTTGCTCCATCAACCATGCAGTGGGGCCGCTGGACCAACCATGCGCCAGACTTACGAAGTAGCCGGTGGTTCCATCGGCTTGCAGGGAAACGTGAGAATTGGTTTTGGGCCAGCGCAAGTCGTACGCTTCCCAGAATGAAGTAGCACCTTCCGCCAACATGCCTCCCCAATACGTGCGAATCCATTGAAGCGCTTCGGCGCGATGCCCGGCTTGGGCCATCGCGGAGACGACGTAGTAATTGTAGTAGGGACTGATAATGGGCGAGTCCGGCCGATCTTGCGCCACGTTTTCCAGAACGTTATCCCAAAGAACTGGATATTGCTCCGGCGTCGCAAGACCGGAAACGATTGCCATTGCGTTGGTCTGCCACCGCGGTCCGTAGGTTCCTGTCTTCGTGTCCCGCAGATATTGATTCGTTGCTGCGCGAATTGCGCCGGCACGCTTTTCGTAGTGATCGGCCGTGGCGTTGTCATTCAGTTCACGCAATAGATACGCACCTTCTTTGTAGGCCCGGTAGTACTCGATTTGCGTTGCTTGTCTGGCCTCACGCGTATCGGCAAATAGGACGGGAGACCAATCGACGAAGAGCCACTGTTTTCCGGGATTCGCGAACACGTCTCTGTCATCAAAGCCGGAATCCATCAGCTTCAGCAGTTCGACCAAGCGCGTGTGGACGCTAGCAAGAAAATCCTTCGCACCCGTGTGGCGGTAATACTCCGCGACCGCAGTGACCCACAGCGCGGAATATCCCGGGATGGTGTTCACTTGCTCCGTCACGGGGCTTTCGCCGATAAGTCGCGTCATCGTGTCTTCCACCAGAAAGTGATCGGCAAAGACGCTGTTGACGACGCGTCCTCCCACATCGAGATCCCCAATCCATCGTCCGCGGTCGCGTTTCACCGCGTCCCAAATGTCATCCTGCATACACAGATGCATGGTGTATGCGCCCGTTTCCCAGATTCGATTTAGGAGTGGATCGGACGATTCGAACGATCCCTTGTATTCGACCGGATAGTAGATTCCGTCCAGCTGAATCGTCTTGAACTTGATTTCCGGTCCGCCGCCGACGAAACGAATCTTTGCGTAGCGGAAGCCGGCCTTCGGGCCGTAGGCGGTGGAATGGTTTGCGATTCGCAGAAGATCGGTTCCGACGAAGTGACCGCCCGCCTTAGCCTCTTCTGCGGATTCTCCGTATTGGATTGTGACCCAAGCGTCGCAATCGCAATCGGACTGAAACTCCACGCGCCCTTCCACTTCGCGCCCAAAATCCAAAACAAGGCTCGGCGCACTTTCATCAGGCAGTATTGGTTGGGGAAGTGTGACGGCGAATTCTGGGGCGGCGCCGGTGGAAGTAAGTGCTTGAAGATTCTGAATTTCACTCCGGCCCTCGAATACGTCCGTCACTTTCTCCGCTTTCATACGGTACTGCCGGAGAAATGGCGATGTGCCTCCGTAGCCGGGCCAGTCAAACATCCCCGCGTCTCCATTCCACTGAAACATGTCAACCGAACTTTCGATCGGACCGAGCGACTGCACGCTTTTCCAGGTTGAGTCGTCGAAGCCGGGCTGTTCCCATCCGCTCGGCGCCTCAAGTGAGCTTTTCCAATCCGGTCCGCTGATTGCGAGCGGCAGCGCATTGATGCCGGGCGCTGCCGGCAGGATCTTGGCGACTAGAATTTCGCCAAACGTTTGTTGCTGAACGATGCGCGAATTGGTCACGCTGACGATTCCGCGCCCGCGCACCACCTCGAGCGCCAGAGTGTTCGCGCCGCTTTGAAGCGCGCTTCGAATGTCGGTCGTAAATACGTGGATACCGAGCGGCGAGGTAACATCACTCGCCACGCGGTCGACGAGTTTGCCGTTGACGTAGATCTTCGCCGAACGCGGACCAGCGAGATAAAAAGTGGCGGCTGCCGGGACCGCTGCGACCTGGAAGGTGTAGCGGAAATAGTGCGGAGCAGACTTTGCGTCCGGCTTCGCGAATCCATAGTTGTTGTGGTCCACATGCAGCGCTGCGGCGTCACCCGCCGTCCAAATGTATTGCTCGGGCAACGGTACGTGGGGCGAAGTCGCCGTCTCCGCGATGTGGCGCGTGGGATCGAGCTTCCCGTCTGGAAAACTATCCTGCGCGAGCGACACCCGCGCGGTCGTGCAAAGCATCAGCGCGGCAACAACGAGGTACTGCAGTCGAATCATCGTGGCCTCCCACGAGCGAACATTTGCGCGAGCAAGGCGCGCAAGGCGGTGAGGCGGCAATCCGGCCAAAACCGCATGTTTGATATGAAACTGTTTCCTATGAGAAACTACGCTACGAACTTGAATCTGGCAACTGTCAGCTTGCGGGAGCGCTGGAGTTTGTGGCTTGCCGATTCTGGGCGCGTTCTACGTTTCGCCTAAAGGCGCGACGTCCTGACACAAAATGAGAACACCGCAGAATTCCCGACCGAGCGCACTTTCCCGGAGAGATTTCCTCAAAGGCACCGGGGCCGCGTTCGCGGCTGGGTCCTTCGTCCGGCGCTTGCCCGCAATTTCCGCAGCACCGAGCGTTCGGATGACGGAATTCGATTATGGCGATGTCCGGCTCACCGGCGGCCCGTTCAAGGATCACTATGACCGCATCCTGGCAAGTTATCTTGCGCTTGATAATGACCGGCTGCTGAAAGTGTATCGCCAGCGCGCTGGTCTGCCCGCACCGGGCGAGGATATGGGCGGTTGGTACGATGCAGACGGCTTCGTGCCAGGCCACGCTTTGGGCCAATTCATTTCCGGTCTCTCTCGATACGCGCGGGCTACGGGCGATGCGGATGCCTACGCCAAGGTTCGCGCGCTCGTGGCGGGATTCGGCGAAACGTTGGGTCCGGACGGCTATCCTTACGCCAGCGCCAAGGCTGCGACGACGTGGCCCTGCTACATTTTGGACAAATACGAAATTGGGCTGTTGGATTCCTTTCGTTTTGCCGGCGTCACACAATCGCGAGACCTGCTTTCCCGCGTCATTCGCGGGGCGCTGCCTTATCTTCCCGATCACACGTACGACCGCGGTCCGAATAGCCCGAAGCAAGCGCCGTACGATGAGACATATATTCTTTCTGAAAATCTCTTTGATAGCTACGAAGTGACCGGCAATCGTGAATTTTTCGATTTGGCGCGCAAATATTTGCTGACTGCCGACTACTTCGGCCCGTTGGCCACTGGGACGTATCCTCTTGCCGGAAAGCACGCGTACAGTCATGTGATTGCGCTCAGTTCGGCAGCCAAGGCCTACGAGGTTCTGGGCGATCCGATTTATCTGCAAGCGATCGAGAATGCGTGGAACCTGCTTGAATCGGGGCAGCAGTACGCATCCGGCGGATGGGGTCCGAAGGAAGCGTTCGTGGAGACCGATCAAGGAAAGCTCTACGAGAGCTTGACCGCGACACAGTATCATTTCGAGACGCCCTGTGGCTCATACGCGCAGACGAAGCTCGCACGCTATTTGCTGAGGTTCACGGGCGATGCGCGCTATGGAGATGGTTTGGAACGCGTGCTCTATAACACGATTCTTGGAGCGAAGGATCCGGACGGAGACAACGATTTCTTCTACTACTCGAGCTACGGACCGCAGGCGCAGAAGTCGTATTACAAGTCCAAGGTGCCGTGTTGCGGGGGCACGTTGGTGCAGACGGTGGCAGATTACGTTCGCAACGTGTACTTTCGCAGCAACGACGGAGTTTTCGTCAATCTTTACACGCCATCGGAATTGCGATGGAACGCGGGGAACATTCCGGTGAAGCTAGTTCAAACGACGGCTTATCCGTTTGACGATAGCGCGCATTTTCGGCTTGAGCTGCCGGCTCCGGCGGAATTCGCCATTTCACTGCGGATTCCGCGATGGATCAGTGGCTCGCCGGGAATTTCGGTTAACGGCAAGGCCGCCTCGGTTCGCGCGGATCGAGGAACGTGGGCCACTATCAAGCGTCGATGGAGCACGAACGACACAATCAAATTGCGATTGCCGTTTGAATTCAGAACGGAAGCGATCGATAACAAGAATCCCGAAATGGTGGCCGCGATGCGTGGCCCTTTAATGTACGTCGCGGCGACCCCGCCGGAAGATCTTGCAAGCGTCCCGCTACGCTTACCGCAGGGCCTGGCGCCATTGATGAACGCGCCCGGACTCTTCAAATACGGTCTGCTGGAGCAAACGCTGCAGTTCAAGCCGTTCTTTACCGTTCACGACGAACGCTACAACACATATTTCCTTAAGCAGGATGCGAATGCATGAAAGCCCCGAGGGACGACAGGCGCCGGCAACCATGACAGATCGCGTTCATGCACGATATTGGATCGAAACCGCCTATCCCCTCGCGGCCGCGGCCGCAATCATGGCTGGTGAGCAATCCACCGGCACGTTCATTCGCGTGCCCGGCGAGACGAATGAGTTACGCGAGCTGTACTCCGCACGCGTGGAAAAAGTATCGGAACTCGGCGTCGTGGACCGGCCGTCCTTGCCCGGTTCCGGACTGCCGAAAGGCGCGGGTGTGGGCACACAGCGGCGCGCTGCGGAAGTGGAATTGTCCTGGCCTCTGGCGAACATGGGACCGTCGTTGCCGAACTTGATGGCTGCGGTCGCCGGCAATCTTTCGGAGCTGCGCCCTTTTTCCGGACTGAAGTTGCTCGACGTGAGCATCCCGCCTGCATTTCTTGAGCGCTATGCAGGACCGCAATTCGGTGTGGCGGGAACGCGGTCGCTCTGCAACGTGTACGACCGGCCCGTAATCGGAACGATCATAAAACCGAGCGTTGGAATGACTCCGGAAGCCACGGCGGAACAAGTTCGCATGCTGGCTGAGGCCGGCGTGGACTTCATTAAAGATGACGAACTGCAGGCCAACGGTCTCGATTGCCCTTTTGAAAAGAGGCTGAGCGCGGTTCAATCCGTCATAAACCTTCACGCGGATCGAACGGGCAAGAAAGTCATGTACGCCGCAAACATCACCGGAGAAATCGATGAAATGCTCGATCGCCTGGGGCGGATTGAAGCGCTAGGCGGAACGTGCGCGATGGTCAGCATGAACAGCATCGGTTTGCCGGCCATGACGATGGTTCGCAAGTATGCCCATGTTGCCATCCACGGCCACCGCAACGGTTGGGGAATGCTCGGGCGCAGCCCTGCGATCGGAATGAGTTTTGTGGCTTATCAGAAATTCTGGCGGCTCGCCGGAATTGACCACGTACACGTCAACGGCCTGCACAACAAGTTCTGTGAAGACGATAGCTCGGTGATCGTTTCCGCTCGTGAATGCCTCACGCCGATGTTTTCCGTTCCCGGACGCGGCTGCGAGGTCATGCCGGTATTTTCTTCGGGCCAATCCGCTCGTCAGGCGCCGGAAACATTTCGTGCGCTCGGGACGACCGACCTGATCTTCGCCTGCGGTGGCGGAATTCTGGCACATCCTGAGGGCCCGGCTGCGGGCGTGCGAAGTTTGCACCAAGCGTGGGAAGCCGCCATCCTGGGCGTGCCACTTTCGGAATTTGCAAAGACGCACGCAGAACTAAGAGCGGCTCTCGAAAAGTTTGCAGCGTGACATCACAATGAATTCTCCGCTGTTCGCGTTTTACGGCGACGATTTCACCGGCTCAACGGATGCATTGGAAGCCTTCGCGACAAACGGAATCTCGACGGTCCTCTTTCTCGGAGTGCCGGACGAAAAGCAGCTCCAAAGCTTCCCGGATTGCCGCGCGATTGGAATTGCCGGCGAAAGCCGAAGCCGCAATCCGCAGTGGATGACCGATAATCTCCCGGCTGTTTTTTCCTTTCTCAAGAAACTGGGTGCGCCGGTCACTCTGTATAAGGTGTGCTCCACGTTCGATAGCTCTCCGGAAGTGGGCAGCATTGGGCGCGCGTTGGAAATTGGGCAGGATATTTTTCACACGCCTCTAGTTCCAATCGTCGTCGCGGCGCCGCTACTTCGGCGGTACGTGGTCTTCGCCAATCTGTTTGCGGAGGGCGGCGGAGATATCCATCGGATCGATCGGCATCCCACGATGATGCGTCATCCCGTGACGCCGATGAAGGAAAGCGATTTGCGCCTGCACCTTGGGAAGCAAACGCAGCGCAAGATCGGCTCGCTCGATATCATCGCGCTTCACGGCGACGGCGCGACAGAGAAGTTGCGTGACCTGGCGGGACAAGGGTACAGCGCTGTCGTTATCGACGGTTTGGACGACAGTTCAATGGAAAAGACGGGTCGGCTGCTGTGGCCCACGGATCTCACGCGACAAGAATTCATGATCGGCAGTTCGGGCGCGGCCTATGCGTTCATTGCATGCTGGGGAAGAATAGGGCTGGTGACTCCCGCTGTTTCCACAGAGCCCATTCGTGAAGTGGATCGTTTATTGATCCTGTCAGGCAGTTGTTCGCCGGCGACGGCGAAACAGGTTCAAACGGCAATGTCCCGAGGTTTTGTGGGCATTCCGCTTGATTCGGCTGGGCTTTCGGCGCATGACCCTCGAGCTCACGACGCGCATTTCAAGGATGCCGCGCGAGCGCTGGCTGAAGGTCGCAGCGTCATTCTTTACAGTGCCCTCGGCCAGACGAATCCGATTGTGGCCCAGAGCGATGAACTGGCAATCGAGATGGGAAGGCTCCTGCGTAAACTCGTCGTCGCGTGCGGCTTGCCGCGAGTGGTGATCGCGGGCGGCGATACATCGAGCAAGGCCGCACAGCAGCTTGGTCTTCATGCGCTGACGTTCGTTGCGTCCACGCAACCAGGCGCGCCGCTGTGCCGCGGCCATGCGGATGACGCGGCCCTTGATGGACTGGAAATCGTTTTGAAGGGCGGCCAAGTCGGCACGAACGACTTTTTCGAATTGGTGCGAAGCGGTCGAGCTAGCTAGCGGAAGCGGAACTATCAGGCAGGAGCGGCTTGCTGGCATCCACGCGCGCGAAAATCAGCGCGCTGCAAAACACCATGAATGCCACGAGCCACAGCGGTTTGCTGTAGCTCCCAGTCATTTTGATGATGTATCCGAATGACACGGTGCAGAGCACGCCGCCGAGTTGGCCCGCCGTGTTCATCACACCCGTGACCGTTCCCGCGAACTCGCCGCCAATATCCAAACACAATGACCACGCAGCTGGCAGCATCAGGTCCATCACGCCGAACCCGAGGCACGCGAGCACAACGACCGCCGCTTTGCCTGTGACCAGCGACATCCCCAGCAGCATTCCCGATGTGATAATGAGAGCGAGCGAGAGCACCACTCTGCGGCCGAACTTCAGACCATAATTCTTGACGAGCGTGTCGCTGACAAATCCTCCGGCCACGTTTCCCGCCATTCCGCAAAGAAATGGAAGCGCGGCGAAGAATCCCATTTGCCTTTCCGAAAAACTGGCGCTCCGCACCATCCAGCTGGGAAACCACGAAAAATAAAACCACGATCCCCACGCGTAACACGAATACGCGACGCTGATCATCCAGAGTTGCCGCGACGCCAATAGCCGTTTCCAGGGAATCGAGCTTCGTGTTTTCGCTTGGGCGCCCTTCGCGATTTGATCCAATTCTTCTTGCTGAATCCCCGGTTGCTCGGCAGGCGTATCGCGGAAACATAGCCACCACACGCCGGCCCAAACCGCGCCGAGCGCGCCAAACAGCACAAAAACAGATCGCCAACCAATCCGCGCTTGCAAGGGCACGACCAGCAATGGCGTGATCACTCCACCCAATCGGCTGGCGGCCCAGATGAAGCTCTGGGCGCGTGCCCGCTCCGTAGCAGGGAACCACCGCGATACGACGCCGGACGCGTTGGGATACGCGCCCGCTTCTCCCGCTCCGAAGAGAAAGCGCACGATCACGAGCTGCCAAAACGAAAAACACGCGGCCGTCCCCGCCATGAACGCCGACCACCACGCCACGATCCGCGTCAGTTCGCGACGCTGCCCACGCCGGTCGCCCATTGCTCCCGATGGAATTTCGAAAAGGCCGCACGAAATCACGAATGCGGCGAGCACCCATCCCCAACGTTCCGGCGGGATGTGCAGTTGATCCTGAATGAGCGGGCCTGAAACTGCGATGGACAGGCGGTCGAGAAAGGTGATGGCTGAAAGTGCGACAAGCAGAAAAAGTACGATGTACCTTTTCTTCAAGCGGCGCCTTCTCGATGGGACTGAGCGCGCTGGCGCAGTACATCCCTGACCTGTAAAACCGCAAGCTCGGGACTGGAAAGCACCGGAATCGGAACGCTGCCGGGCGCCATTTTACTGAGCACCCGCGCCATTGAAGCTTGTGCCAGCACAATCACATCCACTTTCGACGCCATTTGTAGAAGCGCTTCGGAAACGATGCGATCGTGTGTTTCGGTATCGCCGGCGAGGACGGCATCGAACGCCTTCGCGCACAGCCCCTCGATTAGCTGTACGGGACGCCCTGCATTTGCGGCTTTTTCGGAGAGCAGCGCCAGCGTCGGCTCAAGCGTCGTGCGCAGCGTCGCCAAAACGCCGATGCGCCGCCCCGCGCCGACTGCCTTCTCCGCCATCGCATCATCCACGCGAAAAACCGGAATATCGAAAACTTTTTGGGCCAACGTGGCGGCCGGGCCGATAGACGAGCACGTCACCAACACGGCCGTTGCGCCGGCGGCTTCCGCCGAGTCGATCATCGATATTAAGCGGCGGATCGTGAGCTTGCGCAGTTTCTGGTGCGCGATCGTATCGCGGATCAAACTTTCGTCCACCATATGGAAGATTGCGATGTCCGGTAGATGCTGCTTGCAGAGTGCGGTAAATACGGGAGTCAGTACGGGGCTGGTGTGAATCAGCGTCAATATTTCCGGCATAGGTTCCAAACTCCCTCGAGTCCTCGCCAGATCGGAAGACCGGCGAGCTATTGTTTCCATCCAAATTGATAATGACCGGATTCGACCCGGCAGATTACATCCGCTTTCTCAGATCGGACCAATTTTACTCCGGTTGCGTGAATCAACGGCTTGTTGCTTTCCGTGAGTGTCTCGGCGCGCGTTGTGGGGATGCGAACTTCTGCGCCAGCTCCCACTGGGATCGTCACATCCAGAGTGCATGCTCCATCCTTGCATTCCCAATGGGACGCGATTAAGCCAAGCACGGAATCGAAGCTGGCTTGGGCCGATGTGACGCTTCCAACGGGAGAAGGATGGATCTCAATTTGTTGCCCCGGCGGACGCGACAAATCGAAATCAATTCCCGCCAACCCAGTGTAAAACCAATCCTCGGCGTGGCCGAGCATGAAATGATCTTGAGATTTTATTGGGTTGGTGTCCCACGCCTCGGTTAGCGTGGTCGCGCCACGCGAGAGTTGATAGCCGTAACTCGGCGAGTCCCTGCGCGATAACATGTCATAAAGGACATCCGAGCGGCCTCCCTGTTCCAGCGCTTGCACTACAAAATGAAAGCCGACGTCTCCTGCGGTTACGTGATTGTTGTGATTGCGTATGTCCTGCACAAGATTGTCCAGCACGGCTTGGCGGCGATCGTTCGGTACCAAGCCCACTGCGAGCGGCATGGCGTTCGCAGTCTGGCTGCCCGTGTCGTACTGATTGGTCTTGTCGTTGAACATCTTCGCATTGAAAGCGGCGTGTACCGCCCGCGCGAGCACTTCGTACTTTCGCGAGTCATTCTCGTTGCCAAGCAGCGCGGAGATTTTCTGAAGCACGGTGAGGTCCAGATAATAGATCGACGTGGCCGTAACGCCGCGGCTGGTCAGCTGCGATTCTCCGAGCGGGCCCGGACCGACGTCATACCAATCGCCCAAGCCATACGAAATGATGTGATTGTCGGCGCGCGACGTAAGGTAGTCGGCGTACTTTCGCATCACGCCGTATTGCTGAACGAGGATTTGGCGGTCCCCATAAAACTGATATTCGAGCCACGGATCCATTATTGCGGCACTGCCCCACTCGGGTGAATCGCGAAAGCCGCTGGGGAAGACGACGTATTCCGGCGCCGTGTCCGGAACAAGACCGCCGGGGAGCTGCGTGTTCTGGATATCGCCCGAAATTTTCCGATAGAGCTGTGAAAGGTCGAAGTTGTACATCAGCGCCGATCCGAGCAGATGCGTTTCCTCAAGCCATCCCAGCTTTTCACGATGAGGACAATCGGTCATTACGCTTTGCATGTTGCTGCGCATGGCTGCATCAATCAGCGCGTGAATTTCGTCGAGCAATTCATCGGAGCTTGAAAAAGTTCCCGTTGTCTGCGCGGCGGAATGAACGAACTGCCCTTCGATCGCGAGCAACACCGGCTTTCCTGGGTCGCCACTCGGTTCGGTCGAGGCTCCCTCCACCTGTACGTAGCGAAATCCGTAGTAGCTAAAGCGCGGATGCCACGTCTCTTCGCCTGAACCCTTGAGCGTGTAAACGAAATAGGACGGGCCCCCTGAACTGCGTTGCGTGACCATTCCGGATGCGTCCAATAATTCGCCAGGGATCAATTTCAATCTATCGCCGGAGTGACCGGAGACTTTGATCTGGGGCCAGCCCGAGAAATTCTGACCCAGGTCGTATACAAGGACGCCGGGCGCCGGCTCGGTCCGCTTCACCGCGGGATAGATGTGCATCACTTGAATCGGAGGAATCAGCTGTGAGGAAAGCCGGCCTCCTGGTCCGCTCACTTCTGTTGCCGCTGCCCACGCGAAATCGTTGAAGCCGGGCTCGTCCCACCCCGCTTGCTCCATTCGGGCGTCGTAGTCTTCGCCTCCGTAGGTGGATGAAAACGTGATTGGCCCTGGCCCGGTTTTCCACGACGAATCGCTGACGACGACCGCCTCGGTGCCGTCGGCGTATCGAATGTGCATTTGGAGAATGAGCTTGGGCTGACCATATGAGCCGGCGAATTTTACGTAGCGTCCGGGAGTTCGCGGCACGTTGTACATGCCGTTGCCCAGCAGCATGCCGATGGTATTTTCTCCTGAACGGATCAAACCGGTTGCGTCATACGCGTTGTAGAGGACAGTCTTGCGATAGTTTGTCCATCCCGGTGTCAGAACGTCTTCGCCAACCTTCGCGCCGTTGATTCTCAGTTCGTATTGCCCCAATCCGCTGACGTAGACGATTGCCCGTTGTATTGGCTTGCTGAGCTTGAAGTCGTGCCGGAAGATGGGCAGGGGACTCGATGGAGTTTCGTTCGAAGTTTCCTTCACATCCAGATCGGCGGACGCGCCATCGGGTCTGGCCGCGATCCATTTTGCTTTCCAATCTCCGGGTTGGAGCAATCCCATTTCCCACCATGCATTTTCGCTCCATTGAGATGCGATCCCATCTTGATCCCAGACGCGCACTTTCCAGTAGTATGTCGTAGTGGATTTCAGCGCCTTACCAGAATATTCAATTTGAATGCGGCGTTCGGAGAGAGTTCTCCCGCTGTCCCACACATCGCCGACCGGTTTCGCAAGAAGAGCAGGCGACGATGCAACCAATATCCTGTACGCCGTCTGGCGCAAACCTCGGCGGCTTTTGTCCAGAGGTTGCAAGTTCCAGCTCAAGAGCGGGCGCGGCGCCGCGACACCGAGCGGGTCGTCCAGATACTCGCAGCGCGGACGCGCCACCTCGATTGCCACGCTCGTAGATCGCTGGCCCGCTATCCCGCGAACTACGGATTGTCCAGATGGGACGCTCTGTACGCGCGAAGCGAGACAGAGAAGGACAATACTGATTGCAAAGCATTTGACGCCGCAGGGCTGGTTGAGAGTTTTCAAGGTGGAAGAAAACACCCAGAAGCGTTGGAAGTGCAAGACTCGCGACGTCGGCGCGAGCTCCATCCTCGCGCAACCGGCAGAACAAACCGCCCCCGCGCCCTCGACCGGCGGAATCCGCCGGACTTGTTGCCGAGAGGATTGAGACGATAATCCCAGGGAAAGACAATTGTCAATAGTGATGCAGATTGCCTATTGAAATGCTGGATTTCCTTCTCCAAATAATCAATAATGCGCCGACGCGAACCGATGAATTAGAAACGGGCAAGGAGCCTCTTCCGACGAACGAGCGCGTGGCATTGGCCGGCAGGGTTTTCGCCCGAGAATCGGCCGGGGACTGGATAGGTCCTCCGAATGTTTGAACTTCTGTCAATGCGCCTGCTGTCAGCTAGTGAAGCAAAGGTGAGACAGATGAGCCTCTCTCTTTTTTCGGACTGTAGGACATTGACCGATCCAACTGCGATCTGCGGCAGCGCGCGGCGAAGCGCGCAACAATTTTGGAAATTCAGAGGCATCTAAGTTCGTTTCTGAAATCGTTGTACTGAGGTGGTCGTTTTGCGGAAATCAGGCCTGAAGCGGCTGTATCTGATCCCCGTTCTGTCGAAGGCTCTGGATGTCTTGGACCTTCTGCAGAAGGGTGGCCAACCGCTTTCGCTGGAATCCATTTTCCAGCAGACGAACATCTCCAAGACAACGGTCTACCGCATCCTCAAGACATTTGTTCACCGTGGATATTTGGCGCAGTCGGACGATGGGCTGTATCGTATGGTGGCGCGCCTTAAGAAGGCAAAATTCGGATTTGGGGGCCAGTCGGCGGAGTTGCCATTCTCCAACGCCGTGACGGACAGCCTGAAGGCTGCGGCGTCCTCGGCCGGCGTTGATTTGCTGGTG
Source organism: Candidatus Acidiferrales bacterium (assembly GCA_050014395.1). GTDB lineage: Bacteria > Acidobacteriota > Terriglobia > Acidiferrales > UBA7541 > DASPOJ01. The sequence continues at coordinate 16,472 of JBEKDK010000056.1, forward strand.
CTTGATAATCGTTACAGTGGTTCCGCTGCGCTTCACAATGCCGACGAACTCATCTGCCAGCGTGTGGATGTGGTCATCGAATTCCAAATCGACCAACACTCCGCCCCGATCATTGCAGATCGCTTCGAAGGCGCAGGAATTCCGTTCATTGCCGTCGACATCCCGCATCCTCACGCGATTTTTTTCGGCGTGAACAACTACCGGGTTGGATTTGAAGCCGGCACGTTCGTCGCGAAGCACTCTTCAAAAGTGTGGGATGGCAAAATCCCCCTGGTGCTGGGTTTGGATGTTGAAGAAGCAGGCCCCTTGGTGCAAAGCCGGATCACCGGCGCATTCGAAGGGATCCGCTCCGTCTTTCCGGGAATTGACGATTCGCACTTCCTGCGATTGGATGGCCGTGGCTTGCGTGAAAAGAGCTACAGAGTCGTTCTGGAATTCCTCAATCATCATCCCAAGGACCAGCGCATCCTGATCGTGGCCGCGACTGACACCAGCGCCTTGGGCGCGTTGCACGCCACGCAAGAACTGCGGCGAGAGAAACATGTGGCGATCGTCGGACAGGAGGCTATACCGGAAGCCGTGGAAGCCATGAGGATTCCAGGCAGTCCGTTCATAGGCTCGGTCTCTCATGAGGCGCACACGTATGGTCCTCGATTGATCCAACTCGGACTGGCGCTGCTCAACGGCCAGCGAGTCCCACCCTACAGTTATGTCGATCACAAGCTGGTGACGGCCGCGAGCGTCCGGGCAAGCGCACGGGAGTGACTATCAGCACGCGCGTAGATATGCTAGCGTCGCGAAAAGGTACGGGATTTCAAACGGCAGAGCGTCAAACTTCCTTCTTGAGGATTTTTCTGCGTGAGCGGTTCCGGGCGAGACTCATTTTCGCGTTTCGATGACGGCAACTGCAAGTGGTCCAAGACTAAAGCCGTTACCCGCTAGGCGTGCCGTGCTTGTCGCGGCCCCAGTCGACGCGCTGATAGAGATCACTTCGCTTCCTGCTAACTCAGCCGGCAAATCAACCTGTATGGAGCGGTCGCGCTTATTCACGATCAGCATCTTGCGAATGCCGTCGCGCGTGAATGCTTGCGCGTCGATCTCCGTATTGCCGGGGAATCGTGTGCTGACCAGCGTGTCGCCGGCAGAGAAATGATCGTGAATCAGTTGGAGTACCGCGAAACGCGCGTTGGGCTTGCCTGTAGACCAATCCAACATTGTGACGCTCGGAAACTGGGAGGGGAATCCAACCAGTTGCGATTCTCCGATCACGTCAATTCCAAGTTTTGCGCTTTCAATGTAGACATAGGTGTAGAGGCACCCGGAGAGATTCCAGTACGCGGCGGGAATCGGCGGATCGACGGCGTAGGGCGTGGCCGGATGCCAGTCCGTCGGCAGGATCGTGCCGATTTCGTCGATCGTCGTTTGGGTTTCGGGTGACAATCGTTTGCGAATCTCCTCGATGTAGCGAACGTTGCTGACGAAGCGATCAGCTTGATCGAATAATGTGTATTGCCAGGCCTCGATGGGCTGTCCCTTCGTAGGCTTTGCGTAAAAGTGATACGAAATCATGTCCAGCGGGATGCCTGGATGATGATTGGCGTGGTTCAGGAAGTACTCGAACATCTCGGGATGATATTCAGGGTAGGCTAGCGCAAGGCCAACGAACTTCATGTGCGGATTCTGCGCCCGGATTGCTTCGACAACGGCGTCATACCGCGCCGTATACTGTTCGGCGGTCGTGCTGTGCTCGATGTCCGGCTCGTTAAAAACTTCCCAGTACGGAATCTGAAAATGATGGCCAGAGGAATGGAATGTGCCGTTCTCGTCCGTAAACCCGCCGTTTGTGTACCAATCCACTAGACGAGCGTAGTATTCACCGAGCTCCCCGCCGGTCGGATCCTGGAGTTCGGTTCCTTGCGTGTAATTCCATGCCACCTGGTCCGGGTCCGCGGGAAACTCAACCGGCTTGTCCGTTTTGAAAAGCCACGCAGGAGCTGTGCTGAAGTTTAGGACGACGGGATGTCCGGCTGTGGCTTGCAGGAAATCGAGCGTCATTGGATCAATCAGGCTGAAATCCCACGACGTATGATCGCTGGTCGGCGCGGTAAGCTCAGCCACGGCGAGTTTCGGGTATGGGAGCCAAGGAACATACCGTACGAAATCCGCGTTCAAATTCTTCAAGCTGGCGAAAACCGCGTCGTGAATCGGAGAGCTGGCGCGCAGGAGAGGATTCACAACCACCTGCAGCGTCGGCGTGCTTTTTGAAATTGCGATCGGCTTGATCCAGTCCACTTGGACGGTTACGGAATTCTGCTGTTGTGGGGAGCAGAAGGCGTACGGGGCAGCAAGAAACAATAGGAGCGAAAAAGCGATACGCACGCAAGGCTCGCGCCGCACGATCTCGCGCCAGAATCGGAATCGCGATGCAAATTGCCGGAGAGACCAGCTTAATTGTTCCGGACAGACGGCGGAACGTCCACGATATCCGAAGGAAAGTCGAAGGACAGGCAGGCGCGTCACAGGCTCACCATACTATATTCGCGTTCGATACCGTTACAACAGGCTGTGCCTCGCCAATGTTCTATCCGCGATTGACATCAACGATGTAGAACGTTGTCTTCCACAGCTCGATTGCGGTAGCGCGGGGCCATGTTACATGCTATCGGGACGCAGATGTCGACCGTAGCTGACTTTGAGACTTTGATTGCAGCCATTTTTCGCCAAATAATGATGTATTGCTGAAGATTCTTGCAGAGGCGGCCTGGTTCAAAGACAAAGAACCCAAGAAAGTGAAAACAGAACCGCCTTGACCCTGGCCGGCCTTCTCAAGAACTTACGCGACCGGCAGTGGTGTTGTGTTGAATCTCACGAGTCTCCGGGGCCTATAAGACGAGGCGCGAGCAGCAAGCCGGCCATTCCGACGGAAACTCGCATCAAGAATTGCAAGAGTTCACTCAGTGGGGTAGTGAACCCGTTTGTACACTTCGACGCTACAATCCGGTCGATGTCTACTATTCAACAGGTGAGAGGCGCGCAGGCTCGCATGCGCGTGGCTGAAAGCGCCCTAAGAGTGTACGTTGAGAGGCCCTCTAATCTACCGACGGATATTCCGCGCTACCGTCAGCTTGCGGACCAACTAAAGGCCGCGACCGACGAATACGTCGCCTCGTTTCTCAGTTAGAAGCCTAAGCCGCCCTTTTGGAGCTTTCGCGTCTAGCAGAGCACTCCCGCAATTTCCTCGAGGCTCCAAACGTGGTC
>JBEKDK010000057.1:0-19630 GCA_050014395.1 Candidatus Acidiferrales bacterium
AGTGAATGCCGAGAGAGGGAATCCAATTGTGGAATTCTGTGAATTGATACGTGCCGTTGGCGGAGTCAAACCCGCGCAGCAGCAGAAGCGAAAAAAGAAATTCGGCCAGCGCAGCGACCAGCGCCAAGCGGCGAATCCATTCGTGATCGTCGGAGCGCAGGGTCAGGAGCGACGCCACGCCGGCCATCGGCAGGAAAATCAGCACCGTCAGTAGGAGCGGCTGTTGCACCTCAGCGCCCCTCCCACAGCAAGAATGTCAGCAGCAGCGCGGCGCCGACCACAACCCACGTCGCGTAGCTGCGCGTATTGCCGGAGTATATGCGGCGCACGCGGCTGCCCGCGGCTTGCGCGGAGTCGCCCATGCCGTTCACCGCGCCATCGATCGCGCCTTCGTCCACGCCGTGCCACAGCACAACGCGCGAAATCCACACCAGAGGCCGCACGATCACGGCGGCGTACAGTTCGTCCACGAAATACTTGCCGGCCAGCAGGCGATAAATTGGCGAGCGAGATTCGGAAGCGCGTACCGCCGTCTTCCCGCGGCGGATGTACATCCACCACGCCACGAGAAAACCAATCAGCGCCACGCCAACGGCGACGGCCATCCGCCCGAGCAAAAATGCGCGGCTCGCCTCTTCCAGCATCGCCCCGCCCGTATCGAACACCGGCGCGAGAAAGCGATCGAAATAGTTCACGCCGCCGAAAAACTCCGGCGCAGCCCACCATCCGCCGGCCACGGAAAGAACGGCCAGCACCACCAGCGGCACCAGCATTTTCGCCGGCGATTCGTGGACGTGCACGGCGTGCTCGTCGTAGCGCGGCGCACCGTGAAACGCGAGGAAAAGCAGACGGAACATGTAAAACGCCGTCAGGCCGGCAGTCAGGATGCCCACGCCCCACAAGAATTGGCCATGAAGCCCCGTGCCGATCGAACCCAAAATATCGTCTTTGCTGAAGAAACCGGAAAATCCCGGCGCGCCCGCGATTGCCAGCGTCGCCACAAGCATCGTGCCGTAAGTCCACGGGATTTTCTTGCGCAGGCCGCCCATCTTGCGCAAATCCTGCTCGCCGCTCATCGAGTGAATCACGCTGCCGGCGGCGAGAAATAGCAGGCCCTTGAAAAACGCGTGGGTCATCAAATGGAAAATGCCGGCGCCGAATGCGCCCACGCCCAAGCCAAGAAACATGTAGCCCAATTGCGAAACGGTGGAATAGGCCAACACTTTCTTGATGTCGTTCTGCACCAAGGCGATCGTCGCGGCGAACAGCGCGGTCGCCGCGCCGATCACGGCAACAACGATCATGGCTTGCGGCGCGTGCGTGAATATCACGCTCGAGCGCGCCACCATGTACACGCCCGCGGTGACCATCGTCGCGGCGTGGATCAGCGCGCTGACGGGCGTCGGCCCTTCCATCGCGTCAGGCAGCCAAACGTACAGCGGCAATTGCGCCGATTTTCCAACTGCACCGACGAACAGCAACAGCGCCATCGCCGTCAGCACGCCGTGCCCCGCTGTTTCAACGCCCATCGCCGCGGCCTGTGGAAAAACCGAGCTGAAATCGAACGACGCGAACGTGCGGAACATCAAAAACAATCCCAGCAGAAAACCGAAATCGCCGATGCGGTTCACCCAAAACGCTTTGTTTCCGGCGTTTGTCGCCGAGGGCTTCAAAAAGAAAAATCCGATCAGCAAATAGCTCGAAAGGCCCACGCCCTCCCACCCCACGAACATCAGCGCGTAATTCGCCGCCAGCACCAGCGTGAGCATGAAGAACATGAAAAGATTCAGATACGCGAAGAAGCGCGTATAGCCGCGATCGTCCGCCATGTACGCCGTGGAGTAGATATGGATCAGCCAGCCTACGCCGGTGACGACCAGCAGCATCACCAGCGTGAGCTGATCGACTTGCAGCGCGAAATCCGCGCGGAATCCGCCCGCGGAGATCCACGTGAAATAACTCGGTGGCATCCACGGCAATTGGTCCGCGCTCAGATGGAAGAATTCGCGCGCCAGCTCAATCGTCGCCGCAAACGCCAAGCCCGTCGAGCTGAGCGCCACCATGCTGACGCGCTTCGTGCTCCAGCCGCGGCCGAGCAAGCCGTTCGCCGCCGCACCCAGCAAGGGCAGCAGCGGGATAATCCAAAGATGTTCGAGGACGAGCATTAGAGCTTGAGCGAATCCACGCGCTCAACATTCAGCGAGCGCCGATTGCGCGCGATCAAAATAATGATTGCCAATCCCACAGCAGCCTCAGCCGCGGCCACCACGATCACGAAGAACACGTACACTTGGCCTTGCAATTCGCCAAGCGCGCGGCTGAACGCGACGAACGCCAGGTTCACGGCGTTCAGCATCAACTCAATGCACATGAACAGCGTGACGATGTTGCGCTTGAAAATGAATCCGATCACGCCGAGGCCGAACAGCAGCACGCTCAGCACCAAGTAATCAGAAACAGGAACCACGCTTTCCCCCTGCCGCGGCCGAAGCCGCCCTGCATCACTGTTCGCGTTTGGCCAGCGCGATGGCGCCCATGATCGCCACAAGAATCAAAACCGACGTCAGCTCAAACGGAAACACGTAATCGCGAAAGAGCAGCGCCGCCAGATGGCTGGTCGATACCGTTCCCGCCGGCACGTTGCCCGCCGTTGCGGAGCCGCGGCGCACGGCCCAGGCCAGCTCCGCAAGCAGCAGCGCCGCCACCGGCAAGCCGAGCCAGCGCGCGATGTGACTCAAGTTGGTGCGCTCCTCGACCCCGGCGTTCAGCAGCATGATGACGAAAACGAACAGCACCATGATCGCGCCGGCGTACACGATGATCTGCACCGCGGCGATGAACTCCGCGCCCAGTAGCAAATATTCGCCCGCCAACGCCACCATCACCACGATCAACGAAAGCGCGCTGTGAATCGGGTGGCGCTGCGCGATCACGTTCACCGCGCCCGCAACCGCCATCACTGCGAGGCCGAGAAACAGCAGAAATACTACGTTCATCGCATTGCCGCCTTCACGGCCGAAGCGCCACGGCCAGGCTCGTCAGCACAACGTTCGCGAGCGCCAGCGGAAATAGCAGCTTCCATCCCATGGACATCAATTGGTCGTAGCGCAAGCGCGGCAGCGTGCCGCGCACCCACACATAAATAAAAAGAAACGCGCCCATCTTCGCCAGAAACCAGAACGGCCCTTGCACGAATTCGATCGCGCCAGGGCGCGAGAGCAGCACGCCCAGCCCCACGAGGATCACTCCCAGGATCGGCAAGAGGACGCGTCCAAAGTTTGTCTGATAGCCCAAGCCGTCGATCACCAGCGCGATGCCCGCAAGTGCGAACGCCACTGCGGGAATGTACAGTGTCCAGGCCCAGTACGGGGTTGGTTTGAACGGAGAGAGCCATCCGCCGAAAAACAGAATCGTCGCGAGGCACGCGACCGTGACCATTGCCGAATATTCGCCGATGAAAAACATCGCGAATTTGAAGCTGGAATATTCCGTGTGAAAGCCGGCGCCCAATTCGCCTTCGGCTTCCGCCAGATCGAATGGCGCGCGATTGGTTTCCGCCACCGACGCCGTGAAGAAGCACACAAAGCCGATCAGTTGCGGCATCGGCCCGGCGATCAGATTCCAGCGCGGCAGAAATCCCCATGCAAATCCTTGCTGCGCGACGATGATTTCGCGCAGATTCAACGTGCCGCTCATCAGCAGCACGCCCACCACGGAAAGCGTCAGCGCGAGTTCGTAGCTGATCATCTGCGCCGAGCTGCGCAGGCCGCCCAGCAGCGAATACTTGCTGTTCGATGACCAGCCGGCCAGCGTCACGCCGTAGACGCCGACCGATGTGATCGCAAATAGGAAAAGCAATCCCAGCGAGACGTCGGCGATTTGCAACGGCGTGCGCTGCCCGAAAATCGTGATGTCCGACGGGCCAAACGGAATCAGCGCGATCGACGTGATCGCCAGCGAAAACGAAAGCAGCGGCGCCAGAATGAAAACGAATTTATCGGCCCCCGCCGGCGCGAGATCTTCCTTGAATAAAAATTTCAGGCCGTCCGCCACAGGTTGCAGCAAGCCGTGCGGGCCCACGCGATACGGCCCCCAGCGCGATTGGATGTGCGCGATCACTTTGCGCTCAAACCAAGTCAGGTACGCCAGCAACGTCATCAGCAGAAGCAGCAGGAACACGATCTTGATCAGCGCGACTACCAGCAGTGGATGCGCGGCCGCGATCGCGTTCATTGCCGCTCCTTTTCCGCGCGATCCGGCGCGGCTTCAGCCAGGGCGTTGATCTTGTTGCAGTATCGGCTCAGGCTGCCGCTGGTGAATAGAGTGTCGTGCGAAGAAAAAATCAGGCCCGCCGGCGGCTGCCCGTTGCGGCTGGCGACGGGTGTTGAAAGTTCCGCCGCGCCGCCCAGCAGCGAGGCCCACGGCACGCCGTATCCCGGAACGTGTTGGCGAATTTCCTCGAACGCGGCCGCGGGCGTGCGGAAGGGAAACGCCTTGCCGGCGCCGGCGCGCGCGAGTTGGTGCGAAAGCAATCGCAGCAAATCGAAATCCGAACGCGGGCCCATCGCTTCGCTTGCTTTACGCACCAATTGCACTTCGCCCGCCGTATTTGTCACCGTGCCGTCTTTTTCGTAAAGGCACGCGGCGGGCAGAACGACATCGGCAAGCTGCGCCGTCGCCGTCAGAAACAATTCGTGCACGACGAGCAAGTCGAGCCCCGCGGGCCGCTCGGTGCCGGCGCGGCCAAATGTTTCGATCGGGTTCGCGCCGACAACGTATAGCGCGGGAAATCGCCCGCTGAACGCTGCTTCGATCATTTGCTTGGCGTTCAGGCCGGGCGCGTCCGGCAACTTTGCGTCCCACAGCTTGCCAAACGCTGCGCGCGCCGCCGCATCGGAAACGTGCGCGTAGCCCGGCAGCCGCTCGGGTAGCAGGCCCATGTCGGAAGCGCCCCGCGAATTTGCGTAATCGCCCAAGGCCATGAACCGCGTGCGGCCCGTACGCGCTGCGCCCCACGCAACCAAGTCGGCGATAGCGGAGCCCGCGATTTCCGCGCCAAATAGTATGACGAGATCGTTTTCTTTCTCCAGTGCGGCGCGCAATTGTTCAAGCGCTGCCTTTGTGTCCGTGCTGACGTTTTCATCTCCCGCGGCCAGCGCGCGCACCGCAGCCGCTTCGCCGCCGGTCGGCGTTTCAATAAATTGCGCGGCCTTGCGGCCAAGCTTAATCGCGCGGGAATTCACGATGTAAAGCCGCGAGCCATGATGCCGAATCGCAGAGCGTATCTGCCACGCGACCAGCGGATTTTCCTCGGTGGGATCGTTGGCGATCACCAGAAACGCGCCGGCGGATTCAAGATCGCCCATCGTCGCAAAGGATGACGCAGCATCCTTCTTCACGGCCTTGCCCACTTCAGCCACCAAACCGGCGTAATCCGCCGTGCGGTGATGGTCCACATTGTTCGTGCCCAGCGAAGCGCGCGCCAGACGGCCCAGTAAATAATTTTCTTCGTTCGTGGTGCGGTTTGAACCGATTACGCCGATCCCGCGCGCTCCGTGCTTCTTGTGGATTTCGGCAAGCCGCGCAGCGATTTCGCCGATCGCGTCTTCCCACGAAGCTGCCACCAACTTGCCGTTGCGCCGCACCAGCGGCTCGCGCAAACGCTGCGGGTGCCGCGCGAAATCGAATCCGAATCGGCCCTTCACGCACAAAAAGTCCTTGTTGTAGCCGGAAAGATCGCGATTATTGGCGCGCAGGATTTCATGATTGCGCACGGAGAGCGTCGTCTTGCAGCCGTTCGAGCAGTGCGTGCACACGGTCGGCACGTAAGTCATTTCCCACGGCCTTGTTTGGTAGCGATATGTGCCGCTGGTCAGCGCGCCGACGGGGCAGATGTCGATGCACATTCCGCATTCTTCGCAATCGAGCGCGCCTTCGCGGTTTGGCAGAATCACCGATTGCACGCCGCGTTGGCCGACCCCCAGCGCCTTCACGTCCATGCCTTCATCGCATACGCGCACGCAGCGGAAGCACAGGATGCAGCGCGGCGCGTCGTAATAAACCAGCTCGGACCATTTTTCCTCGGGCCGATGAAGCTTTTCTTCCGCGAATCGGCAGTGATCGGCGCCGTAGCGAAAAACCATGTCCTGCAATTCGCACTCGCCGCCTTTGTCGCACACCGGGCAATCGAGCGGATGATTCGTCAGCAGGAATTCCAGCATGTTCTTGCGCGCCTGATGCACTTGATCGGTGTCCGTGCGCACCACCATGCCATTGGTCGCCACCAGAGTGCACGCCGTTTGCAGCTTCGGCATTTTTTCGACTTCCACCAAACACATGCGGCACGCGGCCTGCAGCGAAAGCCCGGGGTAGTAGCAGAATGAAGGCACCTCGGTGCCCAGGCGCCGCGCCGCTTCGATCACCAGCGTGCCCGGCGGCACCACGATCTCCCGATCGTTGATTTTGAACGTGACGTCTTTGGTGGGCTCGGGCATCGGGAGTCTCAGACCGCGGCGAAAACGTCGGCCGGTTTGTAAGGACACTTCCCGGCGATGTGCTCCTCAAACTCTTCGGGCCATTTTTTGGCAATGCTGATGGTCGGCAGCGCAGCGGCGTCGCCCAACGGACAAAATGTTCGCCCCAACATATTTTTCGCCAACTCGCCCACCATCGGAATATCGGAGCTGCGTCCGCCGCCATCGTGAATGCGATCGAGCAATTTGCGTAGCCATGCCGTGCCTTCGCGGCAGGGAATGCACCATCCGCAAGATTCATGCGCGTAAAAATGCATGATTCGCCGGCACAAATCCACCATGCAAGTTTGTTCGTCGATGATGATCGTGCCGCCCGAGCCGAGCATCGAGCCGGCCTTGGCCACCGAATCGTAATCCATAGTAAGGCCTTCGATTTCGTCGGCCTTCAGCAGCGGACACGAACTCCCTCCGGGTATCACGGCCTTCAGCTTGCGTCCGCCGATGATCCCGCCGGCGACATCATCGATCATCCGCTGCAGCGGAAATCCCATCGGCAATTCATAGATGCCCGGCTTATTCACATGGCCAGAAATCGAATACAAACGCGTGCCGCCGTTTTTCGGCGAGCCGAGCGACGCATACCATTCGCCGCCGCGCCGCAGAATAGCGGGCACCGAAGAAAGCGTCTCCGCGTTGTTGATCACCGTCGGCGCACCGTACAGGCCCACCACCGCGGGGAAGGGCGGCCGAATGCGCGGATAGCCGCGCTTGCCTTCGAGCGATTCCATCAGCGCTGATTCTTCGCCGCACTCATACGAGCCGGCGCCGGTGTGCGCGGCAAGCTCAAACGAGAAGCTGCTGCCCATCACGTTTTTGCCCAAATAGCCGGCGGCGTACGCTTCGGCGATGGCGGCTTCCACGATATCGATCACGTAGCGATATTCGCCGCGAATGTACGCGTAGCCGTTGTGCGCGCCCACCGCGTACGCGGCGATGATCATTCCTTCGATCAGTTGGTGTGGCACCATTTCCAGCAGCGGCCGATCCTTGCAGGTACCCGGCTCGCTTTCGTCGCAATTCGCCAGGATATACTTGCCCTTCGCCGATTCCTTGGGCACGAAACTCCACTTCATGCCCGTGGGAAAACCGGCGCCGCCGCGCCCGCGCAAGCTCGATTTCTTCACCTCTTCGGTCACTTGCTCGGCCGACATCGAAAGCGCCTTTTCCAGGCCCTTGTAGCCGTCGTTCTGCAAATACACAGCCAGCGTGTGCGAATTTTCGACGCCGAAAAGTTTGCTGATCACCGGCACTTCCGCCGGATGCCGCGGATGCACCGCGCCCGATGCGGGGCTCACCGAAGGCGGCCGATCGCCGCGATCGAAGCGCGCGATGATTCCTTCAAATTTCTCGGGCGTCAGGTTTTCGTAGAAATCGTAATCTACTTGCATGGCCGGCGCGCCCGTGCACGCGCCAATGCATTCCACTTCTTCGAGCGAAAACTGGCCGTCTGCGGTGGTTTGATGGTTGCCGATTTCAAGTTTGCGCTGCGCGAATTCCCACAGCTTGTCCGCGCCGCGCAGTTTGCACGATATGTTGGTGCAGACTTGCACGTGATGCCGCCCCGCGGGCTTGCGCCGCAGCATCGAGTAGTACTCGATCGTCTCGAGCACTTGCAGCGCGTTCAAATCCAGGCGCCGCGCAATTTCAGCAATCAATTCATCGCTCACGCACCCAAGAACGTCCTGCGCGTACAGCGCCATCGGCACCAGCGCCGAGCGCTTCACGGGATAGCGCGCCAGCAACGTCTGGAATTTCCGCTCGAGTTCGGCCGGCAGCTGCATCAGCGATCCACTTCTCCCAGAATAATGTCGGTAGTTCCAATGCAAGCCACGACGTCCGCCAGCAGCCGCCCCTTCACCATCGTCTCCAGCGCTTGCAGATTCACGAACGACGGCGCGCGAACCCTCACGCGATACGGTTTCGGCGATCCATCGCTGGCGATGAAGAATCCCAACTCGCCACGCGGAGATTCAATGGCCTGATAGACCTCGCCCACCGGCGGCGAAAAACCCTCGGTGAATATCTTGAAATGGTAGATCAGCGCTTCCATTTCCGTTTTCATCTTCTCGCGTTGCGGAGGCACAATCCCCGGCGCGTCAACGCGAATCGGCCCTTCGGGCGGAACTTTGTCCATGGCCTGCCGCACGATCTTCAGGCTTTCGCGCATTTCCGCCACGCGTTGCTGATATCGCGCATAGCAATCGCCCGCGGTCTGCGTCGGCACATCGAAATCGAACTCGTCGTAGCCCGCGTACGGGAACACTTTGCGCACGTCGTAGGCCACGCCCGAAGCGCGCAGCATCGGCCCCGTGACGCCCAGCGCGACGGCGTCCTTCGCGGAAAGTATTCCGATTCCTTGCGTGCGTCCCAGCCAAATACTGTTGCGCGTCAGCAGGTTTTCGTATTCTTCGATCCGCGCAGGCAACATCCGCACGAAGCGGTCCACGCGATCCAGCCATCCCACGGGAGGTTCAAGCGCCAAGCCTCCGATGCGGAAATAGCTGGTCATCATGCGCTGCCCGGAGACCAACTCGAAAATCTTCATCACTTCTTCGCGCTCGCGGAAGCAATAAAGGAACACGGACATCGCGCCGAGATCGATTGCGTGCGAGCCCAGCCACACCAGGTGAGAAGCGATTCGCGTGAGTTCCGTCAGCAGCACGCGCACATATTTCGCGCGCGGCGGCGGCTCAAGCCCCAGCAATCTTTCCACCGCAAGGCAGTAGCACAAATTGTTTGAAAGCGGCGCCAGATAATCCAGGCGATCGGTGATGGTGATGGCTTGCGAATACGTCAGCGCTTCTCCGTTTTTTTCGATGCCGGTGTGCAGATACCCGATTTCCGGCTGCGCCCTGACGATCGTTTCCCCGTCGAGTTCCAGCACCACGCGCAGCACCCCATGCGTCGAAGGGTGCTGCGGCCCCATGTTCAGGACCAGTGTTTGCGCTGCGCCGGTCGCGGTCTCGACGGTGGTCATCAGCGCGGGCCCTCCACGGCGTAATCCTTGCGCAGAGGATAGCCTTCCCAGTCCTCGGGCATCAGGATGCGGCGCAAATCGGGATGCCCCGCAAAGCGCACGCCGAACAGGTCGAAAATCTCGCGCTCGTGCCAATTGGCCGTCGGCCAAACTTGCGTCACGGAGTCCGCCACGGGATCGCGCCCCGCGACGCGCACGCGCACACGCAATCGCTCGCGCCGCGAAAGCGAAACCATGTGGTAATTCAGTTCGAAGCGCGGCTCAACTGGAAAGCGATCCACAGCGGAGATATCTACTAGGAGTTTGAAATCCAGATCCGGTTCCGACGCCAAAAATTCCGCCACGCGACGCAGCCACTCGCGCGGCACCACCAACGTCGTTTCGCCCCTGAAACTCAGGGTTTCCGCGATCGCCTCGGGCTCCCACGCGCGCAATTTCTTGACGATCGGATGTTGATCGAGGTCGCCTGTTTCCGTCACGAACCGCGGTTCCCGCGCGCCGCCATACGGTTCCAATCGAGCGCGCCTTTCTTCCAAAGGTAAAGGTAGCCCGCCAACAGAATTCCGATATAAACGATCATCTCGACGAAACCGAACCACCGCAATTGCCTGTAAATGTAAGCCCACGGATACAAGAAGATGGCTTCCACATCGAACAGGATGAACACCATCGCCACAAGATAAAATTTCACGGGAACCGGTTGCCGTGCATCGCCTACCGGCTCCACGCCGCATTCGTAGGGAGATTCCTTCACGCGCGAGGGCCGGCGCCATCCCACGATTGCGGAGACAATCAGAATCGCGCTCGCCAGCGCCACGGCCAATAGGAAGTGCAGAAAAAGTGGGGCGTAAGTTATCAGAGTGTTTTGGCTCATGGGCTAGAACAAATATAATAGCGACCGGTTGCCGCGCGGTCAATTCCGCCGCCAAGCCCTTCGATAGGGCTTGTTTATGTCGAATCGCGCATATCCGGCGCGCGCCGGAGCGATGATCCAAAGTCCCGAGGTCCCGTGAGTTTCGGATTCAATACCAACGTGCGTGTGGGCGACGTCGTCTATCACGTGCAGACGGAGCAGCGCAGCTCGGAGGCGGGCGCTCTCGATACCGTCGTTTATATTTTGGGGCGAGTGGTCCATCGCGTCCATACGAAGCTGCAAGACGGTGGGGAGCACGAAAAATCGCCGCAAGACTTGCGCGAGCGGGTTCTGCGTCACCACCAAGCCGTCGTCGCGCAAGTTGAAAGCGGCGCAGTGCGCGCGGAAGTGGCTGCGGCGCCCCGCCGTTCAGTTCCGCGGGCTGCGGCCACCGCAGCCACGGCCGCGGCGCCGTCCGCAGCCACAGCCAGCGCCGCTGCCACCGCACCCGCAGCCCTCACGATTCGCCCGCTCAATCCTGGCGCGTGGCTGAAGCGCACGGTGCCCGAGGCGCCTGGCCGGCCAACCACGGCTTCGATCACGGTCGAGATTTTATTGGCAGGCGGAGCGCCGGCCGCAGGCGCGACCCTCGAGGCCCGCATCGAATGGGACGGCGTCGTTTCGGCGATTGCGTCCGCCAGCGCCGATGCCGCTGGCAAGGCCGCCCTGGAGTTGCCCGTGCACCGCACGCTGCCCGAATCCGCTGTGCTTGTGCTGCGCGCCAATACCGGCGAATTGCGCGCCGAACTTCGCTTCCGCATGAAGCCCAAGCCGGCCGGTTCGCGCAACGCGAGTGCTCGATGATGATCGGCGCGATCCCCATCACACTGAACGGCGAACGGCGCGAGGTCCCGTCAGGCCTCAGCGTCGCGCAACTCCTCACGCATCTCGCCCTGCGCGCCGATCGCGTCGCAATCGAGCGCAATGGCGAAATCCTCTCAAAATCCCTGTGGGCCGCTACTGTCGTCGGCGCAGACGATCGCTTCGAGATCGTCCAGCTAGTCGGAGGCGGCTAGACGGTTCGCGGAGGCAGTTCCGCATCTGTGCTTGGCGCCACTTCTGATGTTGTGGGTGCCCCATCCTTGCGGTTTTTGCAAGGGTGGGTCCGTCGGCCTTCTGTAGAAGTTCACAAACCCGCGAGAATGTGCCCCATCTTGGTTTTCTTCGTCGCCATATAACCGCGTGAAGCGCGCGAGGCCCGCGGCTGGCAAGGCACGCGCTCAACCACTTCGATCCCCGCGCGTTCGAGTTGTTCCACTTTGTCCGGATTGTTGGAGAGCAAGCGCACGCGCCGCACGCCCAGCCGTCGCAGCGCCGCGGCCGAAAAGGCGTAATCGCGCGAGTCCGCCGCAAAGCCCAATTTGTGATTGGCCTCCACCGTGTCGAGCCCTCGATCCTGCAATGCGTAAGCGCGCAGCTTGTTCATCAGTCCGATGCCGCGCCCCTCTTGCGGTAGATACAGCAGCACTCCGGAGCGCGCTCGCGCGATCTTGCGCAACGAATATTCCAGTTGTGCCCGGCAATCGCACCGCTCGGAGCCAAAAACGTCCCCGGTCAGGCACTGCGAATGTACGCGCACCAGCGGAACTTGCTTTCCCCCAAGCCGCCCGCGGCACAGCGCAACCGCGGTTTCCGCGGCCGTGGCCCCTTCCACGCCGCAAATCGTGAACGGCCCAAATCGCGTCGGCAGCCCGGCCTCCGCAACTATGCGCGCGCGCCGCGGTGGCACCCGCCGCGCGCGCGCAGCCTTCTTCGAGCGCTTCTGTGTCTGTTTTTGGGTCATGACCGACTCACAATTATAGCAGGCACGCGCGCGGCGCCCCGCTTTACATTCCTTCCTTCATTGGCTAACGTCTCTCTCGAGCGCTCACCTGCTTCATTCGCGCATTTCCGGAGCTTGATTTGCTGACGCCGCTGGAATCGCTTTCAACCGGCAAGGAACTGCTTTTTACGCTGCTGCTGAAGGTGCTGGTAGCGGCGGCGCTCGCCGCGTTGCTGGCCCGCTGGGAAGTCTTCCGCCGCGTGCTGTACGCCGAAGTCCGCGATTCAGACCTCAAAGGGAAGCTCATGCTGTTCCTCACGCCCGCTCTGGCGTTGAGCGTCCTGATTCGCCTCGTTGGTGGTCCGCCGTACCAATTCGCAGACCTTATGCTCGAAGGCTCGTTCTTGCTCGGACTGCTTGGCGGGCGCGTCGTCGGGCCGCTCGGCGGTTCGATCGTCAGCCTTCCCGCGTTCGCGCATCGCGAATGGTTGGCCATGCCGTTGGCGGCTGCGGCCGGGTTGATGGGCGGCCTGATCCGCCAAATCATTCCCAACAAAGAAGAGATCTGGAATTTCGGGCCGTTCACATTCTTGAGCATTCCGCGCGCCGTGGTGCGCTTGGTGCGCGAAGGGCGCGGCAGTTGGGTGATGTTGCCGCTGGCCGGCTCGCTCGTTCTCGAACTGGGCCGGCAGATCCTGAGCCATGAGACGCACCCGCGATGGCTTTTCTGCATTCAGGCGCACAACGCCTGGGAACTGGCCGTGGTGATGAGCGCCACGATGGTGGCCGTCGCCGTGCCCATCAAGATTTGGAACAACACGCGCGTCGAAATGAATCTCGAGCAGCACCAGCATCTCTTGCTGAAGGCGCGCATGTCCGCGCTTTCCAGCCAAATCAATCCGCACTTCCTGTTCAACACGCTCAACACAGTTTCTTCGCTGATTCGCTACGATCCCGATCTGGCCCGCGAAGTGCTGATCAAATTGAGCAGCATTCTGCGCCGTCTGCTGCGCCAGCACGAAACGTTCGTGCCGCTTCGCGAGGAAATCGAATTCGTGGATGACTACCTCGATATCGAAGTCGCCCGCTTCGGCCGCGATAATTTGCGCATCACCAAAGAAGTGGACGAACACGCCGTCGAGACGTTTGTGCCCAGCATGCTCTTGCAGCCCATCGTTGAAAATTCGCTCAAACACGGCCTGGCGGCAAAGCTCGAAGGCGGCACCATTCTGATTCGCGCCACGCAGCGCGATGGCCGCTTAGTGATCGAGGTGGAAGACAACGGCGTGGGAATCCCCGAAGAGCGCATGCCGCAGGTCTATGAAGAGGGAATCGGTATCAGCAACGTGCACGAGCGCTTGCGCGTACTCTACGGCGGCGATTTCAAGATGGATATCACCAGCCGTGAGGGTGAAGGCACTCGAATTCGCATCGACGTGCCCGAGGTTGTGACCGCGCTGCCCGGCGCCAATGGCAAGCCGCCTTACTCGTGACGCAGCGCGAATCGCAAATCCACGCGCGTCTCCCGGCGCGCGGACCAATCTAAACGAGGTCGCGCAAACTCATCGGTCAGCCCGCGCTCGAGCCGCCCTCGGCGTTGTCTTCGCCTTCTTTGTACAGATACTTGATCACGTGTTTGTAGACCAGCAGATTCGGGCTGCCCAAGCGCGTCAGCTTGATGCAGTCGCGGTCGTACCATTCGATTGTGCCGTGCAGCACTTCGCCGTCCACCAACACCACCACCATCGGCGTGTGCGCCTGCATTTGCTTAATCCAATAGAAGCCTTCCGCATTGGTCTGCTCGGGCGGAGCCGGCTTCTTGTGCGGCTGCGGGCCGGGGTGTTGCGGGCGCATGGGCGCCTGCTCTTTCACTTCGGTAAGAGAAGGCCGAAATAGCTTACGATTGACCATCGCAACTCCTATCCCACAAGAATTCGTTGTGGGAGCCGCTCCCCGATAAAGCACTCCCGGCGGGCAAAGATGCTTCGGTCATCAGACGCAGCTTCGAGGCATTTGGTTACACGGGCCTTGGCGGAATTATACGCTTCTCGGCGCGCCCTAGCCTGCCCGGCGCGGGGGCTCGGCCGTGCGCAGAGCCGGCGCCGTGGCCAGGGCATCCAGGCCCAGTTGGCGGTTGATATTGCGCCGCAACCGTGAGGACAGCACATCCACGCCGCGAACCATCGCCGCGACCCACGCCGGATCCACGTGTTTCGTCAGAGCTTCGAGTTCCTTGCGCAGCGGGGCGTTCCGCAGGCGCTGCTGCGATCCCGTCCAGGTCAGCTCGAACAAATCGCTCAGCAAACTGTAGAACACGTCGAGGACTTGTTCAAACGGAACGTCGCGCTGCTTGGCAAGCTGCGCCGTGCGGGCAAACACCTCGGAGACGGCCCCGGGCCGCGCCGCGCGTTCGATAACGGTCAGGATGTCGCGCCGCAAGGCCATCGCAGCGTCCGCGTCTAGGCTGAGCGCGACGCCGGGGCTGCCGTCGGATAATTGCGCCGCCAATTTCCGCTGCGTTGCCGTGAGTTCGCTGCGTTCGCGCAGAATCTCTTCCACTTGTGGCGTTTCCAGCGGCGCGAATTGAAATTGCAAGCAGCGCGAGCGAATCGTTCCCAGCAAGCCGAACGGACTGGGCGCGAGCAGAATCAGCGTGGCGCTTTCCGGGGGCTCTTCCAGGATTTTCAGGAAAATATTGGCGTAATCCCAGCGCATAGTCTCCGCGCCTTCGAGTATGAAAACGCGCCGCCGGCCGCTCGGCCGGAAGTAGGCGCTGCGCTGCACCGCGCGCAATTGCCCCACGTGCAGCACAGGCCGCGCGACAGGAGCTTTCAATCGAATCGGGTCCGGCACGACGACGCAGACGTCCGGATGTGGTTGCAGCAACAGCGGCATGCGTTCCACCGCGGCCGCATCGGCGCTTTCTCCGCGCTCGGCCAGCGCCAGTTCGATCAGCGGCTGCGGATTCGCCAATTGCGCGATGCGCAGGCAGGTTGCGCACTCGCCGCAGAAATCGTCTGTCAACCGCTCGCAGCAAGCTGCCTGCGCGAACATGCGCGCCAGCGTGTATTTCCCCACGCCGCGCGGCCCGGTGAATAGCAGCGCGTGCGGCACACGGCTTGCCGTCAGCATTCCGCGCAGCGCCGCCACGATCCGTTGATTGCCGATGAATTCGCTGAATCCCACTAGTGTGTTTCGATCCTGATGAACTTACGCGCGCGCGGGAACCGCGGGCAAATGCGTCTCGATCGCCGCGAGCACGTCGCCGTGGATGTCTTCCGGCGTCCGAATTTTGCCCTTCGCGTTTTCGCAGCATTCGATCGTCCGCCAATTCGCCTCGGTTGCCAATCGATCGTAGACCAGCGAGGCTTGCTCCAGGTGTTTCACATTCGCTTCCTGAAGATCGCGCGAAAGCTTGGTGTAACCTCGCGCGCCTTTGCGGCCGATCAATTCCTGCGCTTTTGCTGTCGGCAGCCGCAAATAAATCACCAGATCCTCCGCCGGCAGCCCGTAGATCCCATACTCGAGGCGCTTCAACCACGAAGAAAATTCTTCGCGCCGCTGCGGGCCCACACGCGCGCCCTGATGCGCCAGATTCGATGCGATGTAGCGATCCGCCAGCACGACCTTGCCCGAGGCGATCGCCGTTTCCAGCTCGCCCTTCGACTCAAAACGATCTCCGGCGAAAAGCAGCGCCGAAAAATGCGGGTCCACGCGCTCCAGCGGTCCGAATTCGCCGTTCAAATAGCTCGCCGCCAATTGCCCGAACGAAGATTCGTAGCGCGGGAAACTGAAACACGCATAAGAAATCCCGCGCCGTTCGAGCGCTTTGCCCAGCAGCTCGATCTGCGTGCGTTTGCCTGATCCGTCGATTCCTTCGATGGCGATGAATGTTCCGCGAGCGCGCATGTCGTTTCGCTCAGTGTATCCGCCTGCGGCCTGCCGAGCAACCCGCAGCCCCCGTGCGCCGCGTCCCGCAATTTCGCCGGCTCGGCGCGCCCGCGATGCACAGGCGCGACGCGTCCGCGGGTATTTTGCCGCCTGTGCGTCCCTGCTAAAATCGCGCCATGAGTCAGGAGCACCCCTTCGTGGCCGCGCACTTGGCGGAGGCCTTCGAACGTATCGAGAAGGCCGCGTCGCGCGCCGGTCGCCGCGCCGAAGACGTCACCCTCATCGTCGTCTCAAAAACATTTCCGGCAGCTCCGATCCGCGAAGCGCACGCCGCGGGCGCGCGCCACTTCGGCGAAAACCGCGTCCAGGAATGGGATTCCAAGCGATCCGAACTGGCCGATCTGGACGCTGTGTGGCACCTGATCGGCCATCTGCAAAGCAATAAGGCCGCGCGCGCTGCCAGCTTGTTTCACACCGTGGATTCGCTCGATAGCCTGGAACTTGCGCGCCGTCTCGATCGCGCGCGCGCAGCGGTCGCGCACCCGGAGCGGCTTCGCGTTCTGCTCGAAGTGCGCTTGGACGCGGCCCCAACCAAATCGGGCGTAAACGAAGACGAACTCGACGCGCTAGCCGAAGCCGTGTTGGCGCTGCCGCATCTTGAATTGCGCGGCTTGATGGGCGTGCCGCCGCCGATGGGCGATGCTCAGCGTGCGCGGCCGGCGTTCCGGCGTCTGCGGGAACTGCGCGATCGCGCGGCGCAACGCACCGGCGTGGCGTTGCCGGTGCTTTCGATGGGAATGTCGCACGATTTCGAGGTCGCGATCGAAGAAGGGGCAACCGAAGTTCGCTTGGGCACCGCGATCTTCGGCGATCGTCCCAACAAGCCCGCGTAGAGCCGGCGAATTTGCGACACATATCGCTGTCAATTCGCCCCGACTTGAAATGAATCGACCTATCGCCGGCGCTTCTGATTCTTTGTGGTTCTCTTGTGCGCGCTCGGCCGCCTTGTAGTATTCGCGGGTGTCTTGCGTTTCGATGAGGACGGTCGCCGCGCTCCCGGGATTTTCCCGATGCGAGGATCGCCGGCCAGAATCAACTCGCACGCGTGCAGCGCGGCTTCCTCGAAATCCGGCGAATCGGACGGAAGCACTTGCCATCCCGTGACGTCCTTTCCCAGTACGCGAATCGATCGCATGTTCGGAAACTCGCGGCGCAAACTTTCGTGGTGCTCGATCTGCGTGGCGAGCCACACTCCGTTGTCTTCCGTGTAGCTGGGTTTCTCGCGGAGGAAGAGGACAATCTTCTCGCCCACGTACACCGCGAGGCAGCCGAACATGGAGTGCGTCCTGGGCGCGAGCGGAGCGAGCGCATCGAGCACGAATTCGTGCGGGGCACGCTTGCGCTTCTTGATGGCGAGAAAGCCGTCGTCCATCGGGAAAAAATCCGCGTTGCGATTTGACTTCGACATGCGAGCTACGAACCTTGCCGATCGAAAACGGCGCACTCAAAATCGCGGCGCGCGGCACCCCGACATCTGACGGGCGCCGCGGGGCAGCAACGATCAACGATTACAGCTTCATTTCCTTGTCCAGGACGAACATCTTGGCGGTCGCCTTATCGATGCCATCGAATTCCATAGCGTCCGCAGTCGCCTTCGAGTCCAGTGCGCGCATGAACGTGTCCAGGTTTTCAGGCTCGAACAGCGCCGCGGCTTGATTTCCGGAGGCCGCGTACGGGATCGGTTTGTGGCACGAGTAAGACCGAAACAGATCGCCGTGCGTTTTGAAACCCGCCTCCCATTTCGCCGCATCTTTGATTTGCCCAACTACCAGCACCTTAGCCATTCTTTCTCTCCTCCGATATTTGAATTTGCATCCGAACTGGGACCCGCCGAGCGTGCAAACAGGGGCGCGAGAATAGCACTGGGGTGGGGTTCTTGTCTTTAATTCTTCGTCAGAAAAGGTGGCGCCGCAGGACTCGTCAGGCCAATCCGGTCCAGTCCAGCGATACCTCCGACAGGGCGTGCCGGACGGTACCCCACTTTTTCGATAATTTTACTTGCACTGAGCCGTACTATCTGTGATAGTACACGCGTGATTCCGTTTCGCGTACAGTTCCGGCCCGGTATTTCTCTCTGCGATCAGATCGTTTACGCCGCGAAGAAGGCCGTGATATCCGGCCAGTTGCGGCCAGGCGATCCGTTTCCTTCGGTGCGTACTCTCAGCACCGAACTGAAGATCAATCCCAATACCGCGCACAAGGTGGTCGTGCAGCTGGCGAGCGCGGGTCTGCTGGAAACGCGCCCAGGCATCGGTACGGTCGTCGCCAAGCTGCCGGAATCCAGCGCTTCAGAACGCACGCAACTGCTTGGACGGGAAATTGAAGAGCTCGCCGTAGAAGCCAAGAAGCTTGGAATTCCACTGGACGACATGATCGCTTCGATCTCCGCGCATTGGAAGCGACTGGGCGGCACTGGGCCGGCAACGGAGCCGGGCCGAGGAGGCCAGCGAAGGCGATGAATAGCGCAATTCAAACACAACAATTGAGCAAGAACTTCGGCCGGGTTGCAGCCCTCACCGACCTTGACCTCGACGTCCCAGAAGGCGCGATCTATGCGCTAGTCGGCCCAAACGGCGCGGGCAAGACCACCGCGATCAAGATTCTGATGAACATTTTTCCGGCGACGCGCGGGCATGCCGCAGTGCTCGGAGCGGACTCCGCGGGCTTGGCAGGGAAGGCCTTCCAATCGATCGGATACGTTTCGGAAAATCAGAAACTTCCGGACTGGATGCGTGTGGACGCTTTTTTCGCTTACCTCAGGCCCTTTTATCCCGCCTGGGACCGCGATCTTGAAAGCGAGATGATCAAGCGCTTTCAACTGCCACCGGACCGCAAGCTAGGCAAGCTTTCGCGAGGCATGCGTATGAAAGCGGCGCTGGCCAGCTCCCTGGCCTATCGGCCCAAGTTGATCGTTCTGGACGAGCCGTTCGGCGGCCTGGATCCGTTGGTGCGCGACGAATTGATTGAAGCGCTAGTCGAGCGCGCTCCGGAAACGACGATCTTCGTCTCGTCGCACGACTTGGCGGAGATCGAAAACCTGGCCAGCGATGTCGGTTATCTCGAGCAGGGCCGCCTCCGCTTTTCCGAGGAGATGTCCGCGCTGACGCAGCGCTTCCGTGAGGTGGAGTTGACGTTTGATCGGCATTCCACGTCGCCGGAACGGTTGCCGGAAACCTGGATACAAATGAGCATATCACCCAGCGTCGTGCGATTCATCGAGACTCGATTCGACCAAGAGCGCACCATCGCCGAAATTCGCAGATTGTTCGGAGACGTCCGCGATGTGGCGTTCACTCCCATGTCGTTGCGCTCGATTTTCCTGGCGATGGCGAAAACCGAGCGAGACGCCGGCTGAGAAAGGACGCGCCATGGATCAGATCCTTCACATTTTTCGGAAAGACGTTCGCCAGCACTGGTACGCGATTCTGGTGTCGCTGGCGATTCTCGCCGGATTTGCGTGGAATGAAACTAAAAATTGGGCGCCGCAACGCCAA
>JBEKDK010000058.1:0-18660 GCA_050014395.1 Candidatus Acidiferrales bacterium
GGAGCGCGATCCGGATTTGCGCACGCTGGACAAAGTGGATCACTGGATTTTGCTGCGGAGAAACTTGGCGAGGCTGGCGCTTGATCGGTACCGGCGGCTGGCGGAACCGGGGCAATTCTTGGCGGACTTCGTGGATTTTTTTTCGCGCTGCCAGGATGAGCTGGTTTCGCCGGAGGAATATCAGAAGTATGCCGACGAGATGGCGGCGCGCTACGCCGTCGAGAAGGCTGGGCTGGCCGACGACAAGCGCGGGCTGCGCGAAGAGGAAATTGCGCGGCAACAGGAAATCGCGCGCGTGTATCGCGAAAGCGACGCGCTGCTGCGCGAGCGGCGTCTGCTGACATTTGGCACGCAATTGATGGGCGGCGTGACGCTGCTGCGCACGGACGCGGAGCTGCTGGCGACGCTGCGCGCGCGCTATCAATACATTTTGGTGGACGAATTTCAGGATACGAACATCGCGCAGCTTGAATTGCTGTGGCTGCTCGGGGGCGAGCGGCGCAATTTGGTGGTGGTGGGCGATCACCGGCAAGCGATTTATCGATTTCGCGGCGCGTCGTTCGGCAGTTTCACGCATTTTCTGAACGCGTACGCGGGCGCTTCGCCGGAAGAGCGGGCGCGGGTGCAATTGCCGCTGCGGCGCAACTATCGCTCCACGCAGCGAATTCTGCGCGTAGCGAATCAAGTGGAGCGCCATTTGGTGCTGCCGGCGGAGCAGCCGAAAGATTTTCAGGAAGCGGGGCTGGTAGCGGAAAAATCCGAAGGCGAACGGATTCGCGTGGTCACGCTGGCGACTTCGGAAGAAGAGGCGCGCTGGGTGGCGGCGGAAATCGAGCGGCTGCACCGCGCGGGGGCGCGCTGGCGGTCGATGGCGGTGCTTTATCGCATGCACACGCATCGCGAACATTTGGTGGCGGCGCTGGAGCGCGGCGGCGTGCCGTTTGTGATTCGCAATCTATCGATACTGAATCATCGGCTGGTGCGCGACATTCTGGCGTACGTGCGGCTGGTTTCGGATTTGCACGACGACGTGGCGTGCGCGCGCGTGCTGGCCGCGCCGGCGTGGGGACTTGAAGCGCAGGATTTGCAACGGTTGGCCGAGCGCGTGGACAAAGCGCACGGCGGTTCGCTGTGGGACACGATCGAAGCGGCGCAGGGCGAATTGGCGTTCGACGCAGGGCGCGACGGATTGAAAGAGCTGATCGCGCTGGTGGCGAATTTGCGGCGGCGCGCGCGCGAGTTACCGGCGCTGGAATGGTTCGACGAATTGCTAGGGCACCTGGAGATCGGCGTCGCGGCGTCGGACGAAGATCGCAAATACGTGGCGCGGCTGCGGCAATTCGTTTTCGATTGGCAACCGAAGAGCGAAACGCGGCGGCTGAAGGAGCTGGCGGAATATCTCGATTTCTTCGAGCAGGCCAACGGGCAGATCAATCTGGAGGAGGAATCCGGCGACGCGGTGCAATTGATGACGGTGCATGCCGCGAAGGGGCTGGAGTTCGATCACGTGTTCGTGATCCGGTTGGTGCACGGGGGATTTCCGGCGCGAGAAAAACCGCACGTGCTGGAGTTCCCTGCCGAGTTGATGAAGGAGCAGCAGCCGAGCGGCGATTTCCACATTCAGGAAGAGCGACGATTGTTCTACGTGGCGCTGACGCGCGCGCGCGATCGGTTGACGCTGACGACGGTCTCAAACAAGCGCGCGAAACCATCGCCGTTTCTGGACGATATTCTGATGGCGCCGCACGTGCAGCGCACCGATTTGCAGCAGCTTGCGCCGGAGCGCGTGCCGGAAGCGCCGGCGGCACAGGCCGGGGCGGGATCGCGCGGATCGGCGGGCGCGGAATTATTCGCGCAGGAGCGCGCGCGATCGCGCGTCGGCTCACGCATCGCGCAATGGGCAGAGACGTATCGGCCGCCGGTGGCGAATCCACTGCCGCTGAGCGCTTCGGCGATCGGCACATTCGAGTCGTGCGCGCAGAAATATCTATTCTCCGAACTTTGGCGCATCCGCACGGGGCCGCGCGCGGCGCTGAGCTTTGGCAACGTGATGCACACGACGATTCGAGAATTCTTGAATCACTTGCGCAAGGGCCGGCGCGTGCCATTCGAGGAGGTGGCCGCGATTTACGAGCGCGAATGGACCTCGGCGGGATACGAAGACAGCTATCAGGAGCAGGAATACAAGAAGGATGGCCTGGAGCAGTTGCGCGCGTTTTATGAAAGCGCGATCGAGGCGCCGCCGGAAGTTGCAGCACAGGAGCGGCGATTCGAGCTGCCGATGGCGAATCGCGTCGTGCTGACGGGGCGCATGGATCAGGTGAACCGCGTGGGAGCGGCGGCGGAAAAATTGGTTGAGATCGTGGATTACAAAACGGGCAAGCCGAAAACCGAAGCGCACGCGAAAAAAGATTTGCAATTGAGCGTCTATGCGCTGGCGGCGCGCGAAGTGTTTGGCGAGCAGGTGGCGCGGCTGATTTTTTACAACGTGCAGAACAATGAGTGGATCGCGACGACGCGCGATGCAAAGCAACTGGCGCGCGCGGAAGAGAGCGTGCAGGAGGTCGCGGCGGAAATACGCGCGGGGCACTTTCCGCCCAGCGTGGGATTTGCGTGCAAGGCGTGCGAGTTTCGGCTGATCTGCCCGGCGCATGACCGAGGGGCGAAGGCGGCGCTGGAGGAAGGCTGATCTGCGGCGGGCGGGAAAAGATTAGAGATAACGCAGAGACGCTGAGAACGCTGAGACTCGCAGAGGAACCCCTACGAACGTTACTTAATTCAGGGCTGCGCGAAGGATTCGGCGCCAACGATCGGCTTAGCTGAGAAAACACTTACAAAAGCAAGAGGGGCGCCGAAGCGCCCCTCAGTTGCCGCCACTCATTTTTTTCGCCGGGCTCGCGGGGCTGGACTCACGCGATCCGGCGATGGGTGTCTGACGTTCCGCGCATTCCCCGCAGGACTTCGATTCGGAACTTCTCCCCTCAGCTACTCGCGCGCGGCGACGAGTTCCGATTTCCTCCGCGCTCACGGTTCGTTTTACAGTGCGACGGCGGTGGCGTCAAGAAGAAATTCTGCGCGGCGGCCGCTCGCGTCGCG
This sequence comes from Candidatus Acidiferrales bacterium, assembly GCA_050014395.1. GTDB lineage: Bacteria > Acidobacteriota > Terriglobia > Acidiferrales > UBA7541 > DASPOJ01. The sequence goes on from JBEKDK010000058.1 coordinate 3,097, forward strand.
CACGTCGCTGTGCGAAGTGATCGAAGAGCTGAGCGAGGCGAGCGGCGATCGCATTGATCCGCTATTTTTCGTGGACAAATTATGAATTTCGCCGCAGGATAGCCGCCTGTCCGGAGGTCGCGCACATCTTCGGACGCGCCGGCTGCATCATATCGTGGCGTGCAATCACTCCCAGTAGTGACTTGAGGATGCTATGAAGCCGCTTCGTGGTTTTTGTTTTGTGTTTTTGTTTTGCTTGCTGGCCGCCGGACTGCTGCGCGTGCCGCGTAAAGCCTTCGCCGCCGCGCAAGTGCTGACTCCGGTGCCGACCGAGCCCGCGCAAAACGGCGGCACGATTCGCGCGAACGTCGGCCTGGTGAACCTGTTCGTGACGGTGCGCAACAAACAGCATCAGGTGATCACCGATCTGACGCAAGACGACTTCAAGATCTACGAAGACGGCGTGGAACAAAAAGTGGCGTTCTTCTCAAAGGAATCGGATTTGCCGATCACGATCGGAATTTTGCTGGACACGTCAGGCAGCGAACAAGACATGCTGCCGGCCATCCAAGACGCCGCCGAGCAGTTTCTGAAGCGCGTGATGCGCAAAGGCGATCTGGCGATGGTGTTGAATTTCGACGTGGACATCGACCTGGACGCCGACTTCACCGACGACCAAGAAGTGCTAGACCACGCCATCAGCCGCACGCAGATCAACGCTCCGTCAGGGCAGGGACCGTTTTCCGCAACCATGAACGGCGGCACGGATTTTTACGACGCCATCTATCTGGCCTGCCACGACAAATTGTCCGATGAAGCGGGGCGCAAGGCCGTCATCGCGATTACCGACGCGGCCGACACGGGCAGCAAGCTGACCGTGCAGCAGGCCATCGAATCGGCGCAGCGAACCGACACCGTGGTGCACGTGCTGCTGGTTTACGATCCGATGTACGGCAACGCGTATGACGTGGCGAAAAAAATCAGCGACGAGACCGGTGGACGCACGATCCCCGTGCGCGGCACCAAGAATATCGACCAAGCGTTCGACCAGCTCTCCGAGGAGTTGCGCAGCCAATACACCATCGGCTACTACCCCACCAATCCGAAACGCGACGGCACGTATCGCAAGATCAAGGTGGACATACAGCAGCCGGACATGAGCGCGCTGGCGCGGCGCGGCTATTACGCCCCGCAGGATTGAACCGCTGAATTGAAAAGGTAAACTAAGGAACGCTATGGTTCCGCGAAGGTCGGCGGGGCGGCGTAATAGCCGGCGCGGGCGCGCACTATTAAATCCTTCTGATCCACCTGAATTTTAATCGTGTGAAATTTCCCATCCACCAAGCGGCCCATCGGCGCGTAGGCCAGCGAATACTGGCTGCGCAGCTCGTCGCCGATGTCCAGAAAAGATTGATTTAGGTCGTCCACGCGATACGGAAAAAAGGCGCGGCCGCCGGTTGCATCGGCCAGCCCTTCGAGGACGTTGTCGCCGGGGCTTTTTTCGTATTTGCGCTCGGCGCTGTTCGAGGAGTTGACCTCTTCGTCGGGCTTCAGCCACTGCACGCTGGTGCTGATGGTATAGATGACGATGCCGACGCGCTGAGCCATTTCCAGCGCTTCGCTGCGCGATTTCGAGCTGAGGTTGTCGTCACCGTCGCTGATCACCACGAGCACGCGGCGGAATTCCTGCGTGCCACCGGGTGGCGGCGGCGCGTGCATCATCAGAGTGGAACATGCCTGGTAGATAGCGTCATACAGCGCGGTGCCGCCGCCGGCGCGCTGGCGCAGAATGGCGTTGCGGAGCACGTCGAGATCGTCGGTGTAACCCTGGATGACTTGGGGCTGATCGTCGAACGTCATCAAGAACGCTTGATCGCGGCCGCGGCGAATCACGTTGAACAAGAAATCGAACGCGGCGTCCTGCTCGAAATTCAGGCGCTCACGGATGCTGTTCGAGGTGTCGAGCAGCAGACCGATGCGCAGCGGCAAATCGGTTTGACGGCTGAATTCCGTGATGGTCTCCGGGGCGCCATCGTCCAGGACGCGGAAATTTTCCTTCTGCAAATCGGTGACGAATTTCTGGCGGCGATTGACGACGGCGAACTGAACGTCAACCAGGTTCGTCGTGGTGCGGATGGGGGGCGCCGTGGTCTTCGCCGGTGGCGTTGGGGTTTGCTGGGCCGCGGGCGTGGTGCTTGCTGGCGCAGGAGTCGTCGCAGCGGGCGCGGGCTGATTAGGAGATTGTTGGGCCGCACGCGACGGACGGCCTGCCGCTGCGAGGCCGAGTGCGCCGAGCAAAAGTGCAACCGAGATAGAGCGAGGAAGCGACATGGCTTGAACCTGACGCAGTGATTATAGGAACGCTTCAAGAGCAGCGTCAATCGCGGCTCTGGCTTTCGAGGCGTCCGGCTCCGTCAGCGCGACGCTCGCGATGAACTTTCGCAGATCGGGGGGAACCGGCGCGTGATATTCCACGCGCTCGCCGCTCACGGGATGCTCGAACCCGATGCGCGCGGCGTGAAGAAATGGCCGGCCGAGCGGTTCGAGGCTGCGAATGCCTGCACGCGGGCGCGCGGCGGCGCCGTACAGCGTGTCTCCAACAACGGGGCGGCCTAGCGCGGCGAAGTGCGCGCGAATCTGGTGCGTGCGACCGGTGTGCAATTCGATTTCGACCAAGGTGTTGCGCGCTCCGCGCCACAGGATGCGCCAATCTGTGCGCGCGTTGCGGCCGGCGCCGGCGCGCGCCGTCATGCGCACGCGGCGGAATTTATCGCGGGTGATCGGCAATTGGATCGAGCCGCTATCGGGCTTGAGCACGCCTTCGAGCAATGCCAGATATGTTTTTTTCACGGTGCGCGCGCGGAATTGCTCGGCCAACTTGCGATGCGCGGAGTCGGTGCGCGCGACAACCAGAACGCCGGATGTGCCGCGATCGAGGCGATGCACGATGCCGGGGCGCAGCGAATCGCCGGGCGTGCTGGGCAAAGCAGCCAATCGATGCAGCAGCGCGTTGACTAGCGTGCCGCGCGCGTGGCCGGCGCTGGCGTGAACCACCATACCGGCGGCTTTATTGACGACGACGACGTCATCGTCCTGGTAGAGGATGTCGAGCGGAATATTTTCGGCTTCGGCGGTGAGCGCGGGGCGCGCGAGGATTTCGATTTCGATTTCTTCGCCGGCTGCGACGCGATGCGATGCGCGCGCGGCGTGGCGATCGACGCGCACGCGGCCTTCGCGGACGAGTTCCTGCACGCGGGTGCGGCTTAGCTCGGGGAGTTGCGCGGCGAGGAAGACGTCGAGGCGGCGGCCGGCATCGTCTGCGGACACGGTAAATGTGCGGGATTGCGCTTGCGCTGAAGCGCCGGTGCGTTCGCGCGGCGCCGGCTGGTGATCCCGGGCCTTCATCGTCAGGCCCGCTCGGGCCGCGCCTGGCGGCCGGAGAAAAGCAGCTCGATCAGGATGAGAGCAGCGCCGACGGCGAGCGCGGAATCGGCGACGTTGAACGCGGGCCAAACGTAATGGCCGAGGTGGGCCTCGACGAAATCGGTGACGCCGCCGTGCAGCAGGCGGTCAAGCGCGTTGCCCGCCGCGCCACCGGCCATCAGCGCGACTCCGGCACGGGCAAGATTGCCGCCCGCGTGGCCTGAGATCAACAACCAGACAAGCAGCGCGATCACGATGAGGGCGCCGGCGACGAGCGCGCCTTCGCGCCAGCGTGCGGGAGAATCCGCAAAAACGCCGAAGGCGATGCCCGGATTTTGGCTGTGCACGATCGCGAGGACGCGCGGCACGACGGCGAAGCGAAAAGTATCGGTAGTGCGCGTCTCGATCAGATATTTTGTCGCGCGATCGGCGGCCAGAGTCGCGGCCGAGAACCAGAGCCATTGCGCGCCGCTATGCGATGACTTCATCGGGGTGTGGGTGGCGGCGCCGCGCCGCCTACACCGAGTTCGGGATCGCGCGCTCTTTCGGCGAGCGCGGCGGTGCAGCGCTCGCAAATCGTCGGGTGCGCGAGGTTTTCGCCGACGTGGATGGAAAAGTTCCAGCAGCGCTCGCATTTAGCGCCGTCGGCGCGTTCGACGATGACGGCGAGGGGAGCGGTCTGCGCGGTTTGCGGCGCGTCCGACTCCACTTGGGAAACGAGGAAAAGCGCGGGCAGCGATTCACCGTACTTCGCCAGAAGCGACGCGAGATCGCCATCGGCTGCGAGACGCACTTTGGCCTCGAGGCCGGAGGAAATCGTTTTGAGATTGCGAGCGGCTTCGAGCGCGCGCAGGACTTCGGAGCGCACTTCGAGCAGGCGATCCCAATCGGCGCGCGTGGCCGGATCGAGCGGCGCGCCGAGATCGCTGGGCGATGGGAACAGCGCGAGGTGGACGCTTTCGCGGTCGCTGGCATCGGCGCGGCGCGGGAATTCGCGCCACACTTCTTCCGCGGTGAAAGCCAGGATCGGCGCGACGAGGCGCAGCAGCGCGCTGGCGATGCGATAGATTGCCGTCTGCGCGGAACGCCGAGCGCGATTGCGCGGCGCGAAGGTGTAGAGGCGATCCTTCAAGATATCGAAATAGAACGCGCTGAGATCGACCGCGGCAAAATCGTAGACGGCGTGAAAGACGCGGTGGAACTCGAACGAGTCGTACCAGGCGCGGCAGCGTTCGACCAAATCGGCGGTGCGCGCGAGCATGTAGCGGTCAAATTCCTCGAGCTCGGCATCGGGCAGTGCGTCGCGGCCGGGATCGAAATCGGAAAGATTGCCGAGGGCGAAGCGGAACGTGTTGCGCATTTTGCGATACGCTTCGGAAAGCTGCGACATCACGTTGTCGGACATGCGCACGTCAGCGGTGTAATCCTGCGAAGCCACCCACAGGCGCAGCAGGTCCGCGCCCCATTTTTCGCACACATCGGCGGGCAACACGACGTTGCCGAGCGATTTCGACATCGGTCGGCCATGCTCATCGAGCGTCCAGCCATGCGCGAGGACGCGGCGATAAGGTGCGCCGCCCCTGACGGCTACGCCGACGAGCAGCGAACTCTGAAACCAGCCGCGGAACTGGTCCGGGCCTTCGAGATACAAATCCGCGGGCCAGGGCAATTCTTCGGAGCCGAGGACGGCAAGGCTCGAGGAGCCGGAATCGAACCACACGTCTAAAATATCGTTCTGCTTGCGCCAGCCTTGGCCGCCGCACGGGCACTTCGTTCCGGCGGGCAGAAGCTCAGTGGCCGAATGGTCGAACCAGGCGTCGGCTCCTTCGCGCGCGAACCACGCGACGACGTTGCGCAGCGCCGCGATATCTTCCAGGCGCTTGCCGCATTTTTCGCAGACGAACTCGATGATCGGCACGCCCCAAAAACGCTGGCGCGAAACGCACCAATCCGGGCGCATCTCGACCATGGAGCGCAGGCGGTCTTCGCCCCACTCCGGAGTCCAACGCACCTTTGGAATTTCAGCCTGCGCTTGCGGGCGCAACGCTTTACCATCGCGGCCGGGCTGATCCATGCCGATGAACCACTGCTCGGTGGCGCGGAAAATCACCGGGTTGTGGCAGCGCCAGCAATGCGGATAGCTGTGCGTCAGCTTGGCTTGGTGCACGAGGGCGCCGCGGCGATGCAGCAGATCGATGATCGGAGCGTTGGCCTCGAAGACAGACTTGCCTTTGTATTCGGGCAAGCCTTCGGTGAATCGTCCGGCGTCATCGAGCGGCGCGTAGGTTTCGATGCCGTACTGCTGGCCGGCGACGAAATCTTCCGCACCGTGGCCGGGCGCGGTGTGCACGATGCCGCTGCCTTGCTCGAGCGTGACGTGCTTGCCGAGGATGCCGGGGATTACGCGATCGAGAAACGGATGCTGGAATTTCGCGCCTTCCAGAATGTTGCCGCGAAACGTTTCGCCGACGGGTTCGAGATCGAGACCTGTCTCGCGCGAAACGCCGTCCAACAGATCCGCGGCGAGCAGATAGAAATCGCCGGTCTTGCGATCGCGCGCAGCGACGTACGAAAAATCCGGATGGAATGAGAGCGCCATGCTGGCCGGCAGAGTCCAGGGAGTCGTTGTCCAGACCAGCGCGTACAATGCGCCGCCAGTGGGGATTTGTGGCGCGCGCGATTCCAGAGCTTTGTAGCGCAGCCAGATCGAGGGGCTGGTGTGATCTTCGTATTCGACTTCGGCTTCGGCCAGCGCGGTTTCATCGTGAATGCACCAATAGACCGGCTTCAGGCCGCGATAGACGAGGCCCTTTTCGAGGAACGTCAAGAACGCGCCGGCGATGCACGCTTCGTACTCCGGACTCATCGTGAGGTACGGCCGCGCCCATTGCCCGAAAACGCCGAGGCGTTTGAAATCGCGGCGATGCTGATCGACGAAGCGATTGGCAAATTCGCGGCATTTGCGGCGGAACTCTCCGGGCGCGACTTTGTCTTTCCCGCCGAGTTCCTTTTCCACCTGCGTTTCGATGGGAAGGCCGTGGCAATCCCAGCCGGGAACGTACGGCGCACGGAATCCCGCCATGGTTTTCGATTTGACGATGATGTCCTTCAAAATCTTGTTCAGCGCGGTGCCCAGGTGTATCGTGCCGGTCGGATAGGGCGGTCCATCGTGCAGCACATAGGTGGGCGCGCCGGCGCGGGCCTGCTGGATGCGTTCGTAAAGACCAGTGGCCTCCCAATCGGCCAATTGTTTCGGCTCATTCTGCGGGAGATTGGCCTTCATGGGGAAGGCGGTGCGCGGCAGATTGAGTGTGTTCTTCAGGTCTGAATTCTTGGGCATTGGTTGTGTGGTGTCCGATCCGCTTTGCAGGATTTGTGCGCATGACGCGCGTCCGGTGCGTCCGGCGCATCGCGCTGATGGGGCGTGGGATGGGAGTCTTCGCCTGGCCCACGCTCGAAACCGCCCTGCCATCGGAAACGTCGTATGTTACAATGGATTACCCAGCATGTCAGCTTCGGGAAGGAGGCATCCTTTCCGGCGGAGTAGAATCTAACGACTTGGGATGTGCCGGATCGCACGGAATATGAGCAGCGGGGATAGGCAGCAAAACTGACATGGCAATCGATCTCAACCTCAAATCGGGACCCGTCGAGCGCGTAAATCTGCCTCCGGGCGAAAATCAACCTCATTTTGGCGCCGCGGACCGCGCGCTTTCCGACGGATTCTGGTCCAACGTGAAAGCATTCTTGACCGAGCGGCCCGTGAAGGTTCGCGGAGGCGGAAGCGTATCCGCACCCTTCACCGACGAAAGTTTCGGCACCGGCTTCACAGCCAATCTAAGAGAATTTTTCAGCAACTCGCCGAGAATCGTCCGCGGCGCTGCGCCCTCGCGCATGGCGGTCGATTGGCAATCGTGGCATTTGACGTTGTGGCAGAACCTGCGCGACGCAATCGCGCCGCCGAAGCTGCCGCCGCTTAAAGTGACCAGCAAGCCCGTGGCGGTGAAGGATATTTGGAGCAAAGACAAAGCCTTCGGGCCGTCGCAGGCCATTTCGCTGGCGGTTCACGTGGTGCTGATCGTGTTGCTGGTGGTGCCGATTCTGCACCACGTGATCACGAGCAACACGCCGGTGGCGCAAACGAAGCTAGATTTCATCGACGAGATTTCGCCCTATGCTTCCAAACTTCCGGCCGGCAAGACCAAAGCGGGTGGCGGTGGTGGTGGCGGCGATACGAATCCCGTTCTAGCGTCCAAAGGTAAATTGCCGAAATTCTCCATGACGCAATTGACCCCGCCGATGGTGATCCCGAAGAACCCGAATCCGAAAATGTCCGCGACGCCGACCGTGCTCGGTCCGCCAGACCTGAAGCTGCCGAGCCCCAATCTGCCGAACTACGGCGATCCGCTCGCCGCGTCGCTGACCGACTCGAATGGACCGGGCACCGGCGGCGGCATCGGCTCCGGCCACGGCGGCGGAGTGGGCAGCGGCGGCGGCGGCGGCGTAGGCCCCGGCGAAGGCGGCGGTGCGGGCGGCGGATATTTCCGGCCGGGCACCGGGGGCGTAGGCTATCCGGCGTGCATTTATTGCCCGAATCCGAAATTCTCCGACGAAGCGCGCAAAGCGAAATATCAGGGCACGGTCACGCTGCAAGCGGTGATCACGCCCGATGGGCGCGGCATCCAGATCCAGGTGGTGAAGGGTTTGGGTCTGGGACTCGACGAAGAAGCCATCGAGGCAGTGAAGGGCTGGCGCTTCAAGCCGGCCACCGGCCCGGACGGCAAGCCGGTGGCAACGATCACGGACATCGAAGTGACGTTCCGCCTGCTGTGAGCCTGCTCTAACGTAGAAACACGCCCGCGAATTCCCTGCCACTGCGCGTCAATTGCATCCGCGATTCTGCTACGATGGGCGCGATGAATTCCTCAAACCACATATTGGCAATGCGCACGGTAGGAATCGCGATTGTTGCGCTTGCCGCAGCCGTGGCTGGGGCCGCGCCGCAAGCGGCGCAACGGCCCGCGCAACGGGCGCAGACCGCGACGACTGGATCGATCGAATTTACCGCGAACGTTACGCCGACCGACGCTCACCCGCAGCCGGTACGCGACTTCGCATTTTATTTGTTGCGCAAAAGTTTGGCCGACATTCACGCCGAAGTGGAAGCGCAGGATCCGCCGCCGAAGCTCGATCCATTTATTGACGCTCTCGAGGTCACGCCGGAGCTGAAAGCGTGGATGAAGAAGAACCAGACGGTCGAGCTGGCGGGCGAGGATTTCTTTCACAAGCTCAAGCCGGAGGCGATCCTGGGCGTGCCGGAATTCTTTAGCGCGTACGTGACGTACAACACGCACTACCCCGGCGGAGACTTCCCGGTGACGCACGCCCACGCGAGCGATGAGCAGAAGAATCCCGATCGCTACGCCCGCGATGTGAAAGCGTATCGAGACGCGCTGCTCAAATACGTCACCGCCAACCCGCAAAGCGCGAACGGCATGGAAGTGGAACTCGCGGCCGTAAATCCGAGCCAGAAATGGCAGGCGCTGTTGAGCGGGGAACGCGATCGCGTCCAAAAGCGCACGCTGCGACTGGCGCAGACGCAATACCTTGTCACCCAAGCCGATTCGGACCTCAATGGCCAATGCGCGATGAGCGGCATTCCGCCAGGCGACTATTGGCTGGGCACGCTCGGCGAGAGGGCGCAAGCCGGAGACGTGCGCGAAGCCTGGGACGTGTCCGTTGCCGTGCGCGCGGGAATGACGACTCGCATCGCGCTGACCAACCTGAACGCCGTCGAACCCCCAACTGCCGCGCACTAATTCGCATGAACGAATCCGCACAGGACATTTCCGCCGCGATTTCGGCGCTGGCGAGCGCTCGCAGCGAAGAACGCGAAGCCGCGGCCGCGGCAATTTTTCACGCCGCATTGCGCGAAGCCGAACCTTTGGCGCGGGCGTGGGCCAGCGAACCGGAATTCGCCCGCCTGATCGGCGCTCCCGCGCCGTCAATCACGGCAGGCGTGGCCGTCGAACCGGAATTGTTTGTGGCGATTCGCAACGCGAACGGTTCGCCGCGGCTTTCCGACGTGCCCGCGGAGCAGGATGTGCTGGAGTACCATCTGAATTTTTCGCAGGGCGCCGGAGCCGTGGCGCGCCTGGAAATTCTGACTGCGCGCGATCCTTCGGGCGAAGGCGCCGTTGCGCGCTACCTTCGGAAATTCGGCAGGAACATCCAGCACATTGAAATCGCGACCTCGGACGTGGATCGCGCCGTCGAAATTCTGCGCACACGATTCGCGCTTCAGCCGATTTATGCGCAGGCACATCCCGGTGCGGATGGCTCGCGCATCAATTTCTTCCTGGTTGCAAACCCACAAGGAAAGAAACTTCTCGTCGAGCTGGAAGAAGAAGCGATCGTAGCTGCGTACGATCGAAGTCGGCACGTTATGTGTGGCCGTACACCGGAATAGCCGCGCCGTGAATCAGCTGCCCTTCCTCCGAACACAAGAACAAGATGACGCTAGCGATCTGCTCGGGCTTCGGCCATTTCGAGAAATCGGCCTTGGGCATCGCCTGGCGATTGGCCGCGGTATCGAAGATCGAGGGCACGATCAAATTCACGTTGATGTTGTACGGCTTCACTTCCGCAGCCAGCGATTCGATCAGCGTGAGCGCCGCGGCCTTTGATGCGGCATAGAGCGCGGCGCCCGGCGAAGCGCCGTATCCGGCCTTCGACGCTACGTTCACGATCCAGCCGCGATTCTGGCGAATCATCACCGGGACTACCGCGTGCGCCAGCGCGAATCCGGCCTTCAGATTCAGCGCCATCATCTGATCGTAATCGTGCACGTCTGCCTCCCACACGTTTTTGCCGCCCGCATAACCGCCGACGGCGTTCACCAAGATATCGAGGCGGCCGTGGCGCGCCGCGAGCGCGGTGACGAACGATTCCACCGCGGCGACGTCGGTGACGTCGAGCGACGCCCCTTCGGGAGATGGCGCGCCAGTACGCTCAGCCGCGGCGACGAACGCTTCAAATTCTGCTGGACGTTGGTAGGTGACGACGACGCGCGCGCCCGCTTCCAGAAAAGCCATGGCCACTTCGCGGCCCAGCGCGCCGGTACCGCCGGCGACCAACGCAACTTTATCCTGAAATGCCAAGATGCCCTCCCGCGGAGACGTCTATTCCCCGCTTTGCTCGAGCAGTTTCGCCACCAGGCCGGTCCAGCCTGTTTGATGACTTGCGCCCAAACCCTTGGCTGTATCGCCGTTGAAATACTCGTAGAAAAGAATCAGATCGCGCCAATGCGGATCGGATTGAAACGTATGATTGTCGCCGTAGACGGGGCGCTTGCCCTGCTCATCGCGCAGGAAAATATGCGACAATCGGCTCGAAAGCGCGGCGGCGACATCCCAGAGCGTCATTTTCTGGCCCGAGCCAGTGGGGCATTCCACCGTGAGCGCATCGCCAAAATAATAGTGGAATTTTTGCAGCGATTCGATCAGCAGGAAATTCACGGGAAACCAGATCGGTCCGCGCCAATTGGAATTCCCGCCGAACGTGCCGGCCAGGCTTTCGCCAGGTTCGTAGCCGACGCGATACTGCGCGCCGCCGGTGCGGAAGATGTAAGGATTGTTCAGGTGATAGCGGGAAAGCGCGCGAATTCCATGCTGCGAAAGAAACTCTTCCTGATTCAGCATCGTGTTCAAAATACGTAAAAGCCGATCGCGCGTCACCAGCGAAAGCAGGCGCCGCGGGCCGCCGGCGGATTTTTCGGTCGTATCGACGTAGGGCGAAACTTCCGGCATGTTGTCCTGAAACCACTGCATGCGTGCAGTGAATCCGGGAAGCGAAGAGAGCATTTCGGGCTCGAGCGTCTCCGTGGCAAACAGCGGAATCAAACCAACCATCGAGCGCACTTTCAGAAAGCGCTGCGAGCCATCGGGCAAGTGCAACGCGTCGTAATAAAAACCGTCTTCTTCGTCCCACAGCGAATTGCCATCCTTGCCGTGCTCGTTCATGGCCTGCGCGATGTAGACGAAGTGCTCGAAGAATTTGCTGGCGACGTCCTCGTAAGCGGGATCGTCGCGCGCCAGCTCCAGCGCGATCGCCAGCATGTTCAGGCAATACATTCCCATCCAGGCGGTGCCGTCGGATTGCTCGATGTGCCCGCCGGTGGGCAGCGGCTTGGAACGGTCGAAGACGCCGATGTTGTCGAGACCCAGGAAGCCGCCCTCGAAAACGTTCATGCCCTGCGGGTCTTTGCGATTCACCCACCACGTGAAATTCAGCAGCAGCTTGTGAAACACGCGCTCGAGAAAATTGCGGTCGGCGCGGCCGCGGATTCTTTTTTCAATTTTGTACACGCGCCACGCGGCCCAGGCGTGCACCGGTGGATTCACATCGGCGAACGCCCATTCGTACGCGGGCAACTGCCCGTTGGGATGCATGTACCATTCGCGAAGGAGCAGGATCAGCTGCTCCTTGGCGAAGTCGGGGTCCACCAGCGTCAGCGCAATGGTGTGAAACGCCAAATCCCACGCGGCGAACCAGGGATATTCCCATTTGTCCGGCATGGAGATGACGTCGGCGTTGTACACGTGCTGCCAATCGTGATTGCGGCCGTGCTCGCGCTCCGGCGGAGGAGGAGGGCCCGCCGGATCGCCTTCGAGCCACGTGCGCACTTCGTAGTGGTACGACTGCTTTCCGAGCAGCATCCCGGCCAGCGCTTGGCGCTGCACGCTCTGCGCATCGGGCGAAAGTTCTTGCGAAATGCGCGACGCGAAGAATTCATCAGCTTCGGCGATGCGCCGAGCGAAGATGGAGTCGAGGTCTTTCCCAAACTGCGGCGCGGCGCTCGTTGCAGGATCGACGTTGGTGAAGCGCAAATGCACCGCGGCGCTCGCGCCCGGCGCGATCGTATGCCGCGTCAGCGCCGCCGCCTTTGTGCCCGTGCCGGCGGGATTCACGGCCGCTTTGTTTCCGTGCACGACGTATTCGTGGAAAGCGTCCTTCACGTAGGGCGTGCGATTGGCCACGCCGAACAGACGCGCAAAATTCGTTTCATTCTCGGTGAAAATCAATTCGGGCCGGCCCTCGGCCACAAGCCAGCGCGAGCCATAGAGTTGCTCTTCGAGTCCGACCACCACTCCATCCGCGAGATCCTTTTCGCGCCAGAGTTTCGGGCGCGCCGGGCGGCGGCCCCAAGACCACACGTTGCGAAACCATATCGTGGGCAGCAGAAACAGATCGGCGGGCTCCGGCCCGCGGTTGAAGGCCGTCACTCGAATCAACATTTCGTCCACGGACGCCTTGGCGTATTCAATGAACACGTCGAAGTAGCGGTTCTCCGCGAAGACGCCCGTGTCCATCAGCTCGAACTCGGGATCGAGCCGCGTCCTGCGGCGATTTTCCGCGACCAATTGATCGTACGGATACGCGGCTTGCGGATACTTGTAGAGGAACTTCATGTAGGAATGCGTCGGGGTGGAGTCGAGATAGAAATAATATTCTTTTACGTCTTCGCCGTGATTGCCTTCGTTGCCGGAAAGGCCGAATAGGCGTTCCTTCAGAATGGGGTCGCGCCCATTCCAAAGAGCGAGTGAAAAGCAATTGTGCTGGTGATGATCGGAAAACCCGGCGATGCCATCTTCGCCCCAGCGATAGGCGCGCGAACGGGCGTGGTCGTGCGGAAAATATTCCCACGCGGTGCCGGCGGCGCTGTAATCCTCGCGCACCGTGCCCCATTGGCGCTCGGAAAGATAGGGGCCCCAGCGCTTCCAGTGCGCTGTCTTCTGGCGAGATTCGTCCAGGCGGGATTCTTCAGCCGTCATGTTCGCTCACCATTCTTCTGAGATCCGCCTCGGCTTCGCCTCGCCCGGGCGCAGAGATCTCACATCGCCCAAGCGCGCAAGGGCTCCTATTTTGCCATTAACGGCGCGCAATTCCATTTGGAATCGTCGCCAACCATACATGATTTGCCGTAGACTACCGGCCTCGGCGCGCGCTTCGATCGACGCGCCGCCGCGAGGACCAACGCATGAGCGAACGAATGGACGCAGCGAAATCTGCACGCCCCGCGGTGATACGCACAAAACTTTCCGGATTCGATTTGCTGAACAATCCGCGACTGAACAAGGGCACGGCGTTCTCAGAGGACGAAAGGGATCGGCTCGCTCTGCACGGACTGCTGCCGCCGCACGTGGGAACGCTCGAAGATCAACTGGAGCGCCGCAAGCACGCCTTCGAGAATCAGCAGACCGGTTTTGCAAAATATAGTTTGATGCGCGATCTGCAAGACACCAATGAGACGCTATTTTATGCGCTGGTGACGCGCAACATCGAGCAGATGCTGCCGATCGTTTACACGCCGACGGTTGGCGAGGGCTGCCAGCGCTTCAGCGAAATTTGGCGCAAGCCGCGCGGACTTTTTCTGAGCTATCCCAACAAAGATCGCATCGAGCAGATACTCGATCACGCGCGATACGACAACGTGCGCTGTATCGTGGTCAGCGACGGCGAACGAATTCTGGGCCTGGGCGATCAAGGCGCGGGCGGGATGGGGATTCCGATCGGCAAGATGGCGCTGTACACGGCGCTCGGCAGCATTCATCCGGAACATTGCTTGCCGGTGCTGCTGGACGTCGGCACCGACAACGACGATCGTTTGCGCGATCCTATTTACATTGGCTGGCGGCACAAGCGCGTGCGCGGACAGGAATATGACGATTTCGTCGAAGCATTCGTTTCCGCCGTGAAGCGCCGCTGGCCGCACGTGTTGCTGCAATGGGAGGACTTCGCCGGGTCCAATGCGGCGCGCTTGCTGGAGCGCTATCGCGATCAGCTTTGTACGTTCAACGACGATATTCAGGGCACCGCGGCCGTGGCCACGGCGACTGTGCTGGCGGCGGTGAACGTCACCGGGATTCCGTTGACGCGCCAGAAAATTGTGTTTGTCGGATTTGGCTCGGCGGGAATCGGGATTGCGAATCTGCTGATCAGCGCCATGAAGGACGCCGGCCTGAGCGGCGACGAAGCGCGCAACCTCTTCTATGCGATCGATCGCGAAGGATTGCTGGTCGAGGGCGATAAGGAGATGCGGCCCGAGCAGCAATCGTTCGCGCGCAAGAAAGCGGAGGTTGGGGCGTGGCGGCGCGCGGGCGGCGATGACATCACTCTTGCCGACGTGATGCGCAACGCCGCGCCAACGGTGCTGATCGGCGTCTCCGGCCAGCCGGGCGCGTTCAGCGAAGAGGCTGTGCGTGCGATGGCGCGCACCGCAGAGCGGCCAATTATCTTTCCTCTCTCCAATCCGACTTCGCGCAGCGAAGCAACGCCGCAGCAATTGCTCGAATGGACCGGTGGCCGCGCGCTGATCGGCACCGGCAGTCCATTCGCGCCGGTGCAGATCGGCGGAAAATTGGTGCGCATCGATCAGACCAACAATTCCTACATTTTCCCCGGCCTGGCGATGGGAATCATCGCATCGAAGGCTGCGCGCGTATCGGACGCGATGATCATGGCAGCGGCGAAAACACTGGCCGAACTTTCGCCGACTCGGAAAGATAAGACCGCGAGTCTGTTGCCGCCGATTTCCGAGTCGCGAAAGATTGCGCTGCTGGTTGCCGAAGGCGTCGGACATCAGGCGATCAAGGATGGGCTCGCGGGAGTTGCAGATCACAAAGCATTCAGAGACGAGCTGAGCGCTTGCCTGTGGAATCCGGTGTACGCGGCGTATGAACGAATTGCGGAACCCGCGAGCGGAAAGGGCCGTTGAGTCGCTTGCTTGCTAATCGAAAGGCAGATCCGCTGGCAGTTGCGCTTCGATGCCTTCGCCCGGCGCAGAGGAGTTGTTCATGACAGAAGCTCAGTTCAAAGAGTTTGAAGCTCTCGATCCTTTCTTCGAGGTCGTAATGGAAGGCTTACGCGGGCTCGTTGATGGGGATCATTATTTCGATACGTTCGCCGAAGACGCGGTCTTCGAGTCCCGCTATCACTTCCCCGGTTGGCCGCTGACGATTCGAGGCCGAGCCAATCTGATGGCTAGCTTGTCCGGATACGGCAGGACGATCAAGACTCACTCCGGCGACGGACTTGTTGTGCACCGCTCACGGGACAGTCGCGTCGTGATACTCGAATACGAGATGCACGGAACGATCCTTG
>JBEKDK010000059.1:0-18556 GCA_050014395.1 Candidatus Acidiferrales bacterium
CGAGAACGTGAGGAAGTACGATGCGCTGCTTCTGCCGAATATCGCGTTGTTGAGTGGTGCGCAGTGCCAACAGTTGCACGATTACGTCGCGGCGGGCGGATCATTGCTGGCCTCATTTGAAACCGGGATGTACACGGAGCGGAATGAACGCCGCGCTGATTTTGGATTGGCCGATCTTTTCGGGATTCACGCTCTGGGCGCCGCGAAGACGACGAATGGAAATGGATTTCTGGCGCGCATCGAACGGAGTCACGAGATTGTGGAGGGCTTTCGGGACACGGACTGGATTCCGGGAGCGCAATATTTGATTCCGATTGCGCCGGTGGACAATCCGATTCTGACGGTCGTGCCGCCGTACGTCGCGTATCCGCCGGAACTTTCGTATCCGCCGGTGCCGAAGACGAACGATCCGGCGATCGTCGCAAAACAAATCGGCGCGAGCCGGCTGGTTTATTTTCCCAGCGACGTCGAACGAACGATGTGGCGATCGGGGAATACGGACCTGAGCCGGCTGCTGCAAAATGCGGTGCAATGGGTGACGCACGGGAATGCGCCGGTGTGCGTGCAAGGCGATGGGATCATCGAAACTTTTGCGTGGGAGACAGACGCGGGCTTTGCGTTGCACGTGCTCAACTATACGAATCCCAACGCGCACAAGGGTTGGATACGCAACTTCCACGCGATCGGAGAACAGCGAGTGAAGATGACGCTGCCCGCGGGAAGAAAGGTGTCGCGCGTACAGTTACTTCGGGCCGAAACGACGATTCCATTCCGCCAAAACGGGAACATCGTTGAGTTTGTGATTCCGAGTGTGCTGGACTACGAAGTCGCTGCGATGTACTCGGCGTGAGTCGCTGCGCAGCGATTTCTTTCCGGACAGATCCGAAGCGATTGCCATGGGACGGCAATGGGCAGAATTCGCGGCCGGAGGTAGTACAAAACAATTATAAAGCGCGCTTTTTTGTGACTGGCGTCACAAGTCTCTGTCTCATCCATCACATCATTGATTTTGCCACGTCTTTAGTCTGCTTGCGGTGATCGCAAACCCTCATTGGCAGCGGCAATTCTCGTGTTTCGATCGGGTTGTGAAGACCGACGAACGATTCCAAACAATTGTTAACATGGGAGGACTCGCCATAGGCAGCGGCGGCGAATTCGTGGTCATGGCGGGACCTTGCGCCGTCGAATCCGAACGGCAGTTGTTGCGAACTGCCGACGCCGTCGCCGCCGCGGGGGCGCGTGTGTTGCGAGGCGGCGCCTACAAGGGGCGGTCGTCTCCGTACTCGTTCCAGGGACTCGGCGTGGAAGGTCTGAAGCTGCTCGCAAAAGCGAGGGAACGGACTGGCCTGGCGGTCGTTACGGAAGTGCTGTGCCCGGAAGATGTCAGCGTTGTGGCGGAATATGCGGACATCATGCAAGTGGGAACGCGCAGCATGGAGAATTATTCGCTGCTCGCGGCGCTAGGCGAGTGCGGGCGTCCGGTGCTGTTGAAGCGGGGTATGACGGCGCGCCTAGAGGAGTTGCTGCACTCCGCACAGGTGATCGCCGCCAGCGGGAATCCCAACGTTATTCTTTGCGAGCGCGGCATCCGCACATTCGAGACGGCGACGCGCAACACTTTGGACATTGGCGCGGTGGCGGTGCTGAAAACCGTGTCGCACCTTCCGGTGATCGTGGATCCGAGCCATGCGGCTGGCGTGCGCTCGATCGTGCCGATGCTGGCACGCGCGGCGGCGGTCGTCGGCGCCGACGGGCTGCTGGTGGAGGTGCATCCCGATCCTGAAGAAGCGATGAGCGATGGCGAGCAATCGCTGACATTCGATCAGTTCCGGGAAATGATGCGCGACTTGCGGCGATACGTTCCGATTTCGCGTGGTTGTGAAGACGCTTGCTTGCGGGCGTTTGCCGCGGAAGGTGCGGCGAAGTGAACTCGCGCACGGCCATGATTTTCGGTTGCGTCTTCATTGCGCTGGCGTTGTATGCGGGCCTTTCGAGCGCGAGTGTGTCCGACCCTCCGCTGCTGTACACCGTCGCGCGTGAGTACAGTCCGCTGGCCTGGATGCAGGGAGGCGAGCGATTCCAGCAGGGCGCGGCAATTTTTCTGACGGAGCACGGGAAGCGGCGCGCACTGGCGCCGGAATTTGCGGCGTCGGCAGATGCGGATGTGTCGTTCGACGGGAAGACTGTTTTGTTTGCCGGGAAGCAGTGGAAAGGCGATCACTGGCAGATCTGGGAAGCTCCCGTGCAAGCGGGCGCGGCGCGACAAGTGACGCATTGCGACGGCGATTGCGTGCGGCCGCTTTACGTGCCGCCGGACCGAGTGGTGTATGCGCGAAAGATGGCCGGCAGGTTCGTGCTGGAAATTGTTTCGCTGAGTGACAGCACGGCGTCTGCGGTGCAACTCACATACACGCCGGGGAATTCGCTGCCGCTGGACATTTTGCGGGACGGACGCGTGCTATTTGAATCGGCGTATCCGCTGGGCGGAGGCGCGATTTCCGAGCTCTACACGGTTTACACCGATGGCAGCGGGATCGAAGCGTACCGCTGCGATCACGGCGATTCGCGCTATTCGGGAAAGCAGATATCTTCCGGAGACATCGTGTTTGCACATGCGGGAGGATTGGCTCGCTTCACTTCGGCTTTGGCGCACGAGGTGGCGATTCCCGCGCCTGCGGGCGCGTATGCGGGCGATGTGATCGAGATGCCGACGGGCGAATGGCTGGTCAGCTGGCGTTCTGGGGCGCAGAAGAACTTCGAGCTGCGGAAATGGAAACCCGGCGCGCCCGATCTTCAGGCGGAAGTGAACGAAAGCGATGCGAACGTGGTGCAGCCTGCGCTGGTGATGGAGCGAACGGTACCGAACGTTCATCCTTCCGGCCTGCATGATTGGACCTACGCAAATTTGCTTTGCCTGTGCGCCTATACGTCCAAGCTGCACATTGTGGATGGCTCGATCGCGGCTGTGCGGGTTTACGGGCGCGGCGCGTCGGGGACGCCGCAAGTGCTGGGTACGGCGCCGGTCGAAAAGGATGGATCGTTTTATGTGCGCGTTCCCGGGAATCAGCCGCTAAGGATCGAGCTGCTGGATAAATCTGGGAATAGTTTGCAGAAAGAAGCTGGATGGTTCTGGGCGCGCGGCGGTGAACAGCGAGTTTGCGTCGGGTGCCATGCGGGGCCGGAGACGGCGCCGGAAAATGCCGTCCCGGCCGTGTTTCAGCGCTCAACCGACCCGGCGGACATGACCACTGGCAAGCAACATTCGACTTCGGGAGGGCACTGACATGCTGGCTCGGCTTACGATCGTCCTGTTGCTGATCGCGCCCGCCGCGCTGGCGCAAACGTCTTCCGTGCCGACGTCAACGGCGGCGACGAGTCCAGAGGCGTCGACGATCCGCTTCGAGGATGCGACCGCGACTTCTGGCATTCAATTCACGCACAGTTTCGGCGCAGAGAAACTCGGCTCGCTGCTCGAAGGCACTGGGTCAGGTTGCGTTTGGTTCGATTACAACAACGATGGCTTGCCCGATCTCTACGTGCTTAGCGGAATGCCGCTGGGCGACAACATGCATCCTTACCCGCTGAAAAATCCTCCGGCGGAAGCCCCGCACAATCATCTTTACAGGAACAACGGCGATGGGACTTTCACGGATGTCACCGAGCAGGCGGGAGTGGCGGCGAATATTTACGGAATGGCGGCGATCGCCGCTGATTTCGATAACGACGGCTACGAAGATTTATTTGTGACTGGATATGGCCGCTCGATTCTGTACCACAACAACGGCGATGGAACGTTCACAGACGTCACGGCGAAGGCCGGGATCAACGTTGAAGGCTGGTCGATCAGCTCCGCGTGGCTGGACTACGATCGCGACGGTTGCGTCGATTTGTTCGTCGGCAGATACGTGAAGTTCGATCCCACCTATCGCAACTATTATGCTGCCGACAATTATCCGGGGCCGCTCAATTACGCGCCGACCGCAAACCGGCTTTATCACAACAATTGCAACGGCACTTTTACCGACGTAACGGATGCTTCGGGTATCGGTGCGTACGAGGGCCGCACGATGGGCGTCACCGCAGCAGATTTCAGCGGCGACGGCTGGCCGGACATCTACGTTTCCAACGACAAGACGCAGAATTTTTTGTTCCACAACAAGCACGACGGAACGTTTGAAGAAATCGCAGATCAGCTGGGCGTCGCCTTCGGACAAAACGGCGAGATGACATCGTCGATGGGGCCGATTGCCGCGGACATCGAAGGCAAAGGATCGCTGGACCTGTGGGTGACGGACTCAAACAACGATCGGCTGATGCGCAATCTCGGAAAGCTGGGATTTGAGGACATCACGGCCAGCTCGGCGATCTCCGCGGATAACGGCCAGTATGTGAGTTGGGGCAGCGGCGTCTACGATTTCGATAACGACGGCTGGCTGGACATTCTGGTGTTCCACGGCGGATTGATTCACCTGATTCCGCAGGAGCCTTCGCTTTTTCGTGGAGTGGGAGACGGCAAATTTGTCGATGTTTCACGCGAAGCGGGGCCGGTGCTGGATGTGAAGACGGTTTCGCGCGGCGCGTGCTTCGCCGATTACCTGAACAACGGCAAGATGGACGCATTCGTGGTGAACCTGGGCGGGCGCGGGATGCTGCTGCGCAACGTTTCGCAGAACAACAATCACTGGCTGACGATCGCGCTGCAAGGGAGAAAGAGCAATCGCGACGGCATTGGCGCGCGGCTGGAATTGACCGCCGGCGGGCGCACGCAGATGGCGGAGCGCGTGGCCGGGTCCGGCTATCTCTCGCAGGACGATGGGCGCGTGCATTTTGGGATCGGCGCGGCGACTCGCGTCGACAAGCTGATCATTCATTGGCCCAGCGGACGGCAACAGGTGCTATCGAATCTGACGGTCGATCGAATTCTGAAGGTGGTGGAACCGAAATGAAATGGCGGCTCCCAGCGGCGACGCTGCTCGCGCTCGCGTGCATTTTGGCGGTGGCCGCTAAGACCACGGATGAACCCGCCTATCTTTCGCCGGGAGAGATGGTGGTCTCGCCCGATGGGCGCTTGCTCTACGTGGTGCTCGAGAAAAGCGACGAGCTGGGAGTTGTGGACACGCAGACCGGAAGCGTGGTGACGCGGATCGCTGTGGGACACGTGCCGCGGGGGCTGGGAATTTCTGCTGACGGCAAGCAAATCTATGTGGCGAATTCGTGGACGGATACGATTTCGGTGATCGATGCGGAGAAGCTCGAAGTCGTTCGCAGCTTGGCTACTGGATTTGAGCCGATCAGCGTAGTGGCCGATCAGCGCGGCGAAACGCTTTACGTCGCCAATCGGCTCAGCAACGATATTTCCGTAATCGATCTGCACAGCGGAGCTGAGATCAAGCGGCTCGCGGCCGGCGAGGGCGCCAGTTATTTGGCGCTTTCGCCGGATGGAACACGGATATTTTGCACGCATATCTATCCCAACATCGGCGCTAACCGGGCGCCGCCGGAATCTGAAATTACCGTCATCGATACCGCTACGCAGGAGGTTGTCGAGCGAAAGGCTTTGCACAATTCCGCTGGGGTTTTCCACCTAGCGCTCTCGTCCGATGGGAAGCTGGGCGTGGCTGGACAGATTCGGCCAAAGAACCTGATTCCGATGGCGCACGTGGAGCACGGCTGGGTTTTTCAGGACTCGCTGGCGGTTTTTGGAAGCGATGTCGGAAGCGTGGTTCATGTACCGCTGGATGAACTCGATCGCTATTTCGCGATGCCGTTCAGCGCGGCGATCACGCCTGACAAGTCCAAATTGTTTGTGAGCACGGCCGGTTCCGACAGCGTGACCGTGGTGGATATTCACTCGTTGCTGACGTTCATTCGCGCTGCGCACGGTTCGTTTGCCAACGATCTTTCGGCATCGGCGAATTATGTGACAGCCAGAATCCCAGTCGGCCGGAATCCTCGCGGCATTGTTCTTTCACCAGACGGCAAACGGCTTTACGTTGCCGATCGAATGGATGATGCGATCGGCGTAATCGACACGGATTCCGAAAAGGTTGTCTCGACGATCGATTTGGGCGGCCCGAAAGTCGTCACTCCGATGCGGCGCGGTGAACAGATCTTTTACGACGCACGGTTCGCATTTCAGGGGCAATTTAGCTGTGCGAATTGCCACCTGGATGCCACCTTCGACAAATTGCAGTGGGACCTGGAGCCAGATGGAATGGGACTGAATATTGTCGCCAATCGCTCGCTGGAAGACCTGTGGGGCACGGAACCCTTCAAGTGGAACGGCAGCAATGCGACCATCGCGACGGAATGCGGTCCGCGAACCGCGAAATTCATTTATCGCTCGCAGAGCTACAACGAAAAGGAGTTGGCGGACTTGGTGACCTATGTTCTTTCGATTCCCGTGCGGCCCAACCGCTACCGCCAGCCAAACGGCGAACTGACGCCCGCACAGGAACGTGGCAAGACGATCTTCGAAAGAACTAAGTACAAGGACGGCCGAACGATTCCCGTGAACGATCGATGTGCGACGTGCCACAGCGGGCCGAAGTACACGAACAATCATTCCTCGGATGTAGGCAGCGGCAAACCGACCGATAGCTCCGGGATGTTCGATACTCCGCATTTGCCTGATGTCGTCTATTTAGCGCCGTATTTGCACGATGGCTCGGCGCGATCTCTCGAAGAGGTTTGGACCGTGTTCAATCCAAACGATACTCACGGGATCACCAACGATCTGACGAAGGACGAGTTGAACGATCTGATCGAATACTTGAGGACGTTATGAAAAGAAGCGTCGTTCTGACGATTGCGCTGGTTCTTATTACGGTACCGGTTCTGGCTGCGCTGCCGCAGATGCCGATGTTTCGCTGGGAGAATTTCACCACGGCGAATGGCTTGCCGAACAATCATGTGTTTTGCGTCTTAGTGGATGGCCCGCGCGTTTGGGCCGGCACGGAAAACGGTCTGGCGCTTTACGAGAATGGCAAGTGGAGAGTGTTCGGGACGGCCGACGGGCTCGGGCACCGCGCCGTTCTTTCGCTGGCGCTGGATCGGAGCACCGGCGACGTCTGGGCGGGCACGATGGGTGGACTGAGCCGCATCTCCGCGGGACGCATCGACACGTTCACGCAGTTGAATTCCGGGCTTGCGAACGACATCGTTTACGGCGTCGGCGTGCAGGGTGAGTTTGTTTGGGCCGCGACGGCGGCGGGGGCCAGCCGTCTGGATACGCGTACGTCGCAGTGGAGCATCTTCAACGAACGCAACACTCCGATGCATGAGATCTGGACGTACAGCGTCAGCGCCGGCGAGGACAAGGTTTATTACGCCGTCTGGGGGGGCGGCGTGCTGGAGTACGACATCAAGCGCGATTTCTGGAAGGATTATCGAGATCCCGACGGCGAAACCGAACTGGTCCTTTTCAAAGATCAGGGCCTGATCCACGACATCACGACTTCCGTCAGCTACGTTGATAAAATCGTGTGGATCGCGACTTATTTCGGGGCCAGCCGGTACGACGGGCGAAGCTGGCACAACTTCCTGACCAAAGACAGCGGCCTGCCGAGCAATTTCTTGAACCAGATCAAAGGCGTGGACGCGAACCGAGCGTGGTTTTCCACGGACAAAGGTCTCGCTTATTTCGACGGGACAAACTGGGCTGTGTACCGGCCGGCGCTGGACACCGGGAAACCGGAAATGCTGGTGCGGGATGCGGATGGCAACACAACTCATGTCGACGTGGATTCCGCTCCAGCGCACAACTACATTTTGGGCGTGGATTTCCAGGGCGACGATCTTTGGGTGGCCACCGCGAAGGGATTGAGCCACGGCATTCGACAAAAGTGAAGTGGGGAACGAGGAACGGAAGGGAAGCATTCAGGAGGAACGATCATGACGCTACCAGATCTGCTTAACGAACTTGCCATCGCGCCGATCGAAAAACGGGCCATCACCAATTTGAACACGCTGAACGAGGCCTACGATTACGGCAGCGCGTTCGCCCGAGGCATGCGCATCGAGCTGGGCAAGTTCGTGATTCTGCTGATTTCAGGCACGGCGAGCATCGATGAGCAGGGCAAGACCGTGCACGTGGGTGACTTTCGCGCGCAGACACAGCGCACGTTTGAGAACATCACCGCTCTGCTTGCGTCGGAGGGCGCGACGTGGAAGGACGTGGTCCGAACCACTTGCTATCTTCGGGATATCGAACGCGATTACAAAGCGTTCAACGAAGAGCGGGCCGCGTTTTATGCGCGGCAAGGATTGAATCCGCTGCCGGCCTCCACCGGCATTCAAGCGATTCTTTGCCGGCCGGAATTGCTCGTCGAGATTGAAGCCATCGCGATGTTTCGGCGCGAAGCGGTGAAGGCGTAGCCATGCGGTACGCGGCGCTTATCTCGATCGCGGCGCTGCTGGCGTGCGCAGCGGCGGCGCCGGCTCATGGTCAGACGCCGGCGCCTGCGTCCGCGCCGGCACCGGCGTCCGCGCCAGCTGCAGCGGCAGCGCCAGCGACCGTGCTCGCACAAGCCGCGCAGCCGTGTTCGTGCGGGAGCAATCCAGCCGGCCGACCCGCGACGCGCAGCCTGAAGCCATACGCCGGCGCGCCGGACGATATGCGTCCCTATGCAAAATTCACCGATCCCTACTACGCGTATTACAACGATTTGATCGAATACAACGGCGCCGCGCGCGATGTACCCGATCCAGATCTCAAAGACCTGAGCGAAATTCGCATCGGCTTCATCGGCCCGCTCTTCAATCATCCCGATCAAGAACTTGGCAATCGCATGTTGCATGGGGCGCAACTTGCGATCGACGAAGCGAATGCCGCGGGCGGATATTGCGGCAAACCATTTCGGCTGATGCTGCACAACGACTCGGCCACTTGGGGCGCGTCCAGCAATGAAGTGGTGAAAATGGTGTACGACGAAAACGTTTGGGCAATTTTCGGATCGATCAGCAGCGACACGACGCACATTGCGTTGCGCCTCGCCTTGAAGGCTGAGACGCCCATCGTGAACAGCGCCTCCACCGATCCCACAATTCCTGAAACCATCATCCCGTGGTACTTCACGGATATTCAGGATGACCGGCTGCAGGGCTACACGCTGGCGCGGCACATTTACACGGAGCTGGGCCTGACGCACATCGCCATTTTGCGCGTGAACGATCGCTATGGGCGCTTCGGCGTGCTGAAATTCCGCGACGCTTCGCGGCGGCTGGGGCATCCGGTGGTGATCGAGCAGCAATTCATGCCCGGCGATACAGATTTTCGCAGGCAGCTTCGTGTGATCCAGGATTCCGGGGCGGATGGAATCGTATTGTGGACCGATATTCGACCGACTGCGTTGATCTTGCGGCAAATGAAAGAGCTGGGAATGAAGCAGCGCGTGTTCGGAAGTCACCGAACGATTGGCGATGCACTTTTGACGCTTGCGGGACCGGCTGCCGAGGGCTTTGAGGCGGTCTACCCATACGATCCGACGCAGCACGACCAGCAGTGGCTGGATTTTGTTGTGCGGTTCGATGCGCAGTACCACGAAAAGCCGGATCATTTCGCGGCGCTTGCTTACGATGCGATGCGCATTTTGTTGCAATCGATCTGCCGCGCGGGATTGAACCGCGGCCGGATTCGCGACGCGTTGACTGCCACGGAAAGCTACAAGGGCGTGACTGCGGAAATGGTGTTCGATCCCAATTGCAAGAACATTAGCCCAATGTTCCTGGCGACCGTGCACAACGGCGCGATCGCGTACCGGCGCATCACGATGGCGAAGGCGTACGCGCAGGTCGGCGAGGGCGGAGTGAGTTACTCCGGCCCGGCGACGCCGACAATTGCTTCTGCTTCGGCGACACGGAAGATCGCCGTGTTCGGGCCGGGCGCAGATCAGGCCGTGGGCTCGCCGCAAATTACGGAACTGCTCGCGAAGTTGGATCGTACCGGGCGGCATTTTTCGCTGATCGCGATTCCCACGGAGCGATCGTGGGGGCAAGCTTCGACAGCGTTGGTGCAAGCTGTGTATCAGGATCAGGCGCTGGGAGTGATTGCGCTCGATCGGGACTCGAGCCATTTGGCGGAACAAATCGGAGTGAAGGCGTTTGTGCCGGTGCTTTGCATTTCGTCGGACACGATGCTTACTTCGGCCAACATTCCGTGGGTGTTCCGGCTGCCGGAGGGATCGTCGCTATCCGAAGCCGTGGACATTTTCACGCAGGCCGCGGAAGCGTCGGGAGCAAACCGCGGGAAGATCCGGGAGTTTTTGGCGTCAGGAAAATCGGTGGATGGAACGCGCTTCGAATCAACTGGGGAAATGCGGTGATTGCCGGCCGCCTTTAACGGCAGACTGGTTCGCCCGCCGGTGCTATTTCCCTGGCTCGATGAATCAACTCGTGCAACGTTTCGCAGACCTCATCGATTTCGCTCTCTTGCAATCGATTGAAAAAAGGCAATGCCAAGGAGCGCGCGGCTTCGCGTTCCGTAACTTTGAGATCGGCGCGCGGCGCGGACAGATCTCGATACGCTGGTTGCAGATGAATCGGCGCGAAATACCGTCCGCAACCGATTCCACGGCGTTCCATTTCCTTCACGATCCAGTCTCGCTGAAATTGAGCGAAGTGCTCTGATAATCGAACGACGTAAACGAACCAACTGATCTTGCGGCGGGGCGCGGCCAGCGGGGGGAGAACTAGATCGCGATTTTCTCTCAGGCGCGCATCGTACTGCGTTGCGATTTGTTCGCGTCGCGGGAGGATCGCGTCGATTCGTTTGAGCTGTTCGATTCCCAACGCACAATTCATTTCGGGCAGGCGGTAGTTGTAGCCGATTTCGGAATGCTGGAACCAATCATCGGAATCGGCTCGGCCTTGATTGCGCAGAGCGCGCGCCGTGGCGGCGATTGCCGGATTCCCGGTGACGATCATTCCGCCTTCGCCCGTCGTGATTTGCTTATTCGGGTAAAAGGCGAACACGCTTGCGTCGCCGCACACGCCCACTTTCCGGCCATCGTATTCGGCACCGATCGCTTCGCACGCATCTTCGATCACGTACAGACGATGTCGCCGGGCGATCTCAAGAATCTCCGATAAATCCGCGGGGCACCCAAACGTGTGGACGATAAGTATGGCCTTTGTTCGCGAGGTGATGGCCGCCTCAATTCGGTGCGGATCGAGATTCAAGGTTTCCGGTTCGATATCGACGAACACGGGCATCGCGCCTTCGTAGCGGAGCACGTTGGCGACGGCGATGAATGCGAAGGAGGGAACGATCACTTCATCGCCCGCGCCGATTCCGAGCGCGCGCACGATGAGATGCAGGCCGGCCGTTCCGGAACTCACGCCGATCGCATGTCGGGCGCCGATGTAGGTTGTGATGGCCTGTTCGAATTCTTCAAGCTTCGGTCCCATGCTGAGGCGCGAACTGCGAAGCACGTCGACGACCGCTGCGATCTCTTCTTCTCGGATATCGGGCGCAGAAAGAGGAATCTTCATCGCGCGCTCTTGGCTTTCGCGGCATTCGACGATTGATTCGCCGAGGGATGGAGCTTCAACAAGAGATCCTGGCCCAACGGCACCGTCGTCAATACCTCGACAATTTTCTCGGAGGCGTGGCCATCGCCGTATGGATTGATCATGCCGTCGAGAGAGCGGCGGAACTGCGGCGACCGCGCAATTTCGATGGAGCTCAGGACGGAAGCTTTGTTCGCGGCTGCGTCCAATACATTCCTGGCGCGCTCGCGGCCTTGCTGCCTGATGCCGATGTTGACCGTCGGGAGTTGGAAGGACGCCGTTTCCATAATGCCACTGCTGGAATTCCCGACGAGCATCGCGACGCGCGGCAGCAGGCTCCAATAGGTGACGGCGTCAAGATTTGTGAATATGGCGCCGCGACCGCGAGATGCCAGGAAAGATTTAGTGCGCTCGATCAGCGCGCGGCTTCCGGCGTCGGCGTTGGGGTAACAAAATAGAAGCTGATCGTCGATCTCGTGAAGCGCCGCAAGTAATTCGTCGGCTTCTTCGAGCGAGTTCCGGGCGATCGTCACCGGATGATATGCGACGAGGATGCTCGGACACGACAAATCCAAATGCAAAGTGGATTCCAATTGCTGGCGCGCAAGAAGCGTTCGCCGCCGAAGATGATCTAATGACGGCGCTCCGGCGCGATGAACGCGCCATTCCTCCTCGCCCATTTCGATCACGCGTTGGCGGGCGGCCTCGGTGGATGTGAAGTGGATGTGGCTCATCATCGTCAAGGCATTGCGGACGGCATCGTCAATCGCGCCTTCGCTGATTTCTCCGCCCTCGATGTGCGCGATCGGAATTCGGAGGGCGAGAGCGACGGACGCCGGAGCCAGCATTTCGTATCGATCCGCGATCAGCAGAAGCAGGTCAGGCCGCATACGTCCAAATAGATCTGCGAGGCCCAGCGTGGCGATGCCGATCGTTTTGGCCATTCCGACGTCGGTATCGGAGCTGAGCAGGCATTCCACGCGTGCGTCAATCGTGAAGCCGTCTTTTTCGATTTCTTGGAACGTGTTGCCAAACTCGGGCGAGAGGTGGGGGCCGAGAGCCACGATTCTGAGATCTACGGAATCTTTGGCAGACAAATCCCGCAGCGGCCAATACAAATGCGAGTAGTCGGCGCGGGATGACGTGACGACAGCGATAGTCCTTTTCATACGAATCACACGGGATGAGATGCGGCGTTCTGCCGCAATGCAAGAATTGTTTCGGTGGGTCGGTATTCGGGCACAAGCCGGAGCAGCCGATCGAGCAGGTCCGTCACGTCGCGTCTGTCCACGGCGTCTTGCAGCTCTGCCATCACGGCATCAAACTTTTCGTTAGGAGGTTGAGGAGTATTGACCAATCGGAGTCGCGCGCCGTTGGTTTCAGCGACCGTCTCACGATTCGAGAGGAACTCCTCACTCATCTTGTCGCCCGGGCGGAGCCCCGTTATCACAATCGGAATTTCGTTCTTGCGTTTGGCCCCGACGTTATCGATCAATTGATGAGCTAAGTCAAGAATGCGCACTGGTTCGCCCAGGTCGGACACAAATATGCCGCCTGGTCCGTCCAGACTCGCGGCCAAAATCAACAGTTCGACTGCCTCGGCCATGCCTAGGAAATACCGGGTGACGTCGGGATGCGTGACGGTCACAGGTCCGCCAGCCGCGATTTGCTGGAGGAATTTCGGAACCACGCTGCCGTGAGACGCGAAAACATTTCCCAGCCGAACGGCCCGCATCGGGCTGCGCGCGGAACTCCATCGCAGCAGCGCGAGTTCGGCCAATCTTTTGGAGGCGCCCATCACGCTGTGAGGGTTCACGGCTTTGTCCGTCGATACCATCACGAAGGTGGAGACGCCGTGCATTGCGGCCGTTTGCGCTAGGAGGTTGGTCGCGAGAGCGTTGTTCTGCACGGCCGCGATCGGATTGAACTCCATCAACGGCACGTGTTTGAAGGCTGCGGCGTGAATGACTGCTTCCGGTGCGTGCTCGTCAAATATTTCTGAGAGCAGCGCGGCATCGCAAATGTCTCCCAGAATCGAAACGTGGGCCTCGCTACCTGGTAGAGCGCTCAAAGCAAACTCGACCTGGTGAAGATTACATTCCGAATGATCCAAGAGGATCAGCGAACGCGGCCGATGCTCGACGATCGCATTCGCGAGCGCAGATCCGATCGAGCCGCCCGCTCCCGTCAACAACACGCTGCGATCTATGTAGGGATCGTTCATCGGCGCGTCATCGGCTCACTGTGATTTCGCCGGATAATCGAACTTGAAGCTAGGGCTTGCGGGGCCAGCCACACCGCGCGTGTTGTACTCAAGCAAATATTTCAGGTGCGCATCATCCTGGGGATAAGAAATTCCATTTGCGTATGGGTAGGGAACCAGCGTGTGGAACGGAAGCGGCGCGACCGTGTCTCCGTGCGCGGCGTAGAAATCCATGTCTTTGGCGAAGCCATCGGCGTAGAAGAAATAATCTCGCGTCCATCCGGCGGGCAGAGCGGGCAAGAGCGCAGCGTCAAAATCTACTGCCACTTCGTCGCCGGAGCCGAAGATCGCATACTCGTCGTCGCTCGCTCGCACAAGATCGGTGACGTCGCCGTACCGCGTGTAGTTGCCGGTTTGCCGGGTGTACGGGCCGCTCGGGCTGACGTCTTCGTAGATGTAGGAGATGTTGTTCCGTGGTTCGCCTTCGACGACGCGCGGATAGCCGCGAAAACTCAGATTCGCGGCGGACAAGGGAGCTTCACTTACGCGGTACGCCAAATCTGGCGCCGAGTTATCAATGCGAATTCGATCCCAGTAGATTCTCAGGTTTGTTGTGATCCGAATTTTGCGCGTGCCCGCAGGAAGCTTGCCGGTCAAATCCGCGACCATGGTGCGCGCAAGGCCCGCGGGAAATCCCATGTCGTCAACGACGCGAACCCAATTGCCGGATGAATTCTGCGCCTCCACGTAAGGCGCGACGGGTTGAATTCCCGCTTGCCACGCCGCGTACATGGAATTTGCCGAAAAATAATCCGTAAATCCATCCATCAGAAGCTGAAGCGGACGCGAGGCGTCCCACGAACCGAGATCGAGCGTGAGCGAGTGCATTCCCGTGAAGCCTTGATACGGGGCGTTCGGCAGATCCGTTACGTACTTTCCATCGCGTTTGAGAAGAAGCGGCAGAACATCGTGCCCCTGATCGTCCCACGCACCGACCGGAGTGTGCGCGCCGTGACTTGCGATGACTTTAAATTTCGGGAACGGCGGATTGCTGGCGAAATACTCGTTCGGATAAACTTCGACGTCCGCAGGATGATCGACGGCAAGAAGGCGAACGCGATCGAGATAATCCAGCTCTTCCATCGGCTCGATCATGCGAAAAAGAATGTGGCCGGCTCTTAGCTCGACTTGCGAGCCTGCGACCCTGAAGTATTCTTCCGGGTCGGGTGTGTTTCGCTGGTTCGGTCCGATCCAGTGGCCGACGATGCCCGGGCCGATCATATCGGCCAGAAATTCGAATTTCTTTCCGTTCCAGACGAAAACAATCGGGCAGGAGCTTCCGCGGCGATCGATCTCGGAAATCTCATTCCGCTTTCCAGCGGAAATGTCCAATTCGTCCTGAAGCACGCCGGTAGGCCAGAGCATCCGCACGATGTCAACTTGTTGCTCGCTGCCCAGGCCCGCGTGAATTTCGGCGGAGCCTTGGCCCAGATATCCCGATGCTCCCGGAACTTCCCATTTTTGCTGAAGGGCGCCGGAGAAAATCTCCACTCTCGTGCCGATGCCAGTGGCGTTGTCGTGCAGGCCTTTCAACGCGACTTGCAGCCAATTATTTCGCGCGCCGCCATCGTTGCGGAGCAGCACGGGCGGCAAGTTGTTCTGCGTGATGAGCAGATCAACGGCACTATCGCCGTCATAATCGAATGCAATCACGCT
Organism: Candidatus Acidiferrales bacterium; assembly: GCA_050014395.1. Lineage (GTDB taxonomy): Bacteria > Acidobacteriota > Terriglobia > Acidiferrales > UBA7541 > DASPOJ01. The sequence goes on from JBEKDK010000059.1 coordinate 15,428, forward strand.
GCGCGGATTGTGCAGCACGATTTTGTCGAGGCCAACGTCGTGGGTGACGTCACGAAAACCAGCGGGGCCTTCATTGCGGAGCAGCGCGATGCGGCCTTCGCCCGATTTGGTTTCGCCGACGGCGACGAGATCGATCCAGCCGTCGTTGTCATAATCGATTGCCGCCACGCCCCACGCGCGCTGCCAACCAAGATCTGGCAATGGCACGCGCTCGAACGATTTTCCCCCAACATTCCGCCACAAGCTGAGACCAGGCGCGCCCCAGTGAGTGAACGCTAGGTCCATCCAACCATCCTTATCGAAATCAAGCGCCACGGCTCCGGCGGTTGGCGCGGGCATATCGGAGGTCCACGGAGTCATCGCTTTGAATTTGCCTTCGCGCGGATTCAGAAGGGCGGCTGGAGATTTCTGCCAACCGGTGACGATGAAGTCGATTGCGCGATCGTTGTTGATGTCGCTTGCGATCACGCCGACAGACGGCCCGCTGCCTTCGAGGCCCGCTTCGCTGGTCCAATCCGTGAACGTGCCATTGCCATTGTTGCGCCACAGGACATTGCCGGGAGAATGCGCGTCCGCAGGAAACGCGAATGGCTGAGAAGGGTCGGAAAGCGGCAGATTTGCGAATCGCGTGACGTACAAGTCGAGATCGCCATCGTGGTCGTAATCCACAAAGGTGATGCCGAGCAGCAGGCCTTCGGTTTTGATTCCAACTTTCTCAGTCACATCTTTGAATACGCCGTTGCCTTCGTTGTGAAAAAGCAGCAGGTGGCCGTTCCATGCCACAGCGAGGTCCGGCTTCCCGTCGTTGTCATAATCGCCCACGGCGCAGCCGGTTCCTTCTCCGTGAAGATTCAGTCCCGACGATTTCGTGACGTCCACAAACTTGCCGCCACCAACATTGTGGTAAAGCGCCGCATCGCCACGTCCATCCGCATCGAGCACAAAAATGTCGGGTTTGCCGTCGCCGTCGTAGTCGATGACGCAAGCGCCGCTGCCGAGAAAATTGGCGAGTGTGGAATTCGGCAGCGGAGTGCCGCGTGGCGAGGCCGAAGCAATGCCGGCAAGCGAAGTGACGTCAACAAAATGCACCGGGATCGCGGCAGGCACAGGCTCTGGCGCAGGCATCATTGAGGAGACAAGCGAATAATTTCCTTGCTCGCCGTAGGCGGAGCCAATCGGCGCGGCGAGTTTTTCGGCGTTGATGTGCTCGAAAAGTTCCAGATGCTCTTTCGCGCTTGCAACGTCGCCCGATCTCCGCTCGGCTTGCGCCAATCCAAATTCCGCGGAGAGGTGCAATGGATTTCGCGCAAGCGCTTCGCAGAAAGATGCGATCGCCTTGTCGTACTGACCCTGCTGAGAGTAAAGCAGGCCAACGAAATATCGCGAATCGGCGTCTTCGGCAACGATTTCTGTGACGCGCGTGAAATCGGCTAGGGACGCATCGGAGTCGCCCGAAGCTTTGTCCAGAAGCCCGAGATTGAACCATGCGCGTGCGTTCTGTGGATCGAGATCGACGATCGCCTTAAGGATTTGGCGCGCCTCGTCATATTTCTGCAGGTTGAAAAGGGCGATCCCGACGTTGACGCAGGGAATTGCAGTCTTCGGTCCGCGCGCGCATGCGGCTTGAAACTTCGCGAGAGCATCCTCGAATTGCTGGCGGTTCATCAGCGAAACGCCGAAGTTATTGTCGCGCACGGCTCCCAGATCGGCGGCGGGTTGCGCCGGCTGCTGCTGCTGCGCGACCGCGGACTGGATGCTGGCCTGCCAACTTAAGAAGACAAGTGCGCTCGTAATGAGCAAAAAAGGCGCGACGATTCGCTTGAAATGAATCCGGGGTCCCCCGGGACGATCCGATTTAGACATTTTATTTTCTTGGTGCAAGGGCATTGTACGCTACTGCGCCCTGACCTTCTTTGACGATCACGATTTGATTCGCGGCGACCTTGGTCAGATGGTCGGTCTGGCCGCTCGGCCAATATACGTCAATCGTGTCGGCCTGCGCATGCTTAGCGAGTCCGAAGGTGAGGATGAGTTCGCTCGAAGAAAGATAGCTGGAGCCGCTGGAGAGCATCTTTGATTGAATATCGGCGCCCGCGCTGACGCGCACCACCGTGCCAATCCCATCGCGGTTCGATCGAGTTCCCACAAGTTTGATGCGCAGGCTGTTGTTCGTGCTTCCAGTATTGCGAAAAAGATGGACCGGCCCGCTGTTTGTCGCGACGAGCACATCGAGCACTCCATCGTTGTCGATATCGCCGTAGGCCGCTCCGCGCGCGACTTCGGGATTTGCAAATTCCGCACCGGCCGCGCCCGTTACGTCCTCGAATTTCCCGTTGCCGAGATTGCGGAACAGATGCGGCGGCTCCGCATAGCGCACGCGCGGTTGCACGCGTTCAATCGAGTCGTCAATATGGCCGTCGGCGACGTAGATGTCCGGCCATCCATCCAGATCGAAATCGAAAAAGAAGCAGCCGAATCCCAGCGTCAGCAAAGTGGCGTGGCCTACTTCGGATTGCGGCGCCTCGTCCACGAATAATCCGTTGCGCTCGTTGTGATATAGCGAAACCATCTGATTGGCGAAATTCGTGATCAGCACGCTTGGATAGCCGGAGCGATCGTAATCCGCCGCGTCCACGCCCATTCCGGCGCGCGCGATTCCGTCCTCGCTATAGGCGATTCCGGCTGGGACGCCTTTCTCGGTGAACGTGCCGTTGCCATTGTTCATGTACAGCTTGTTCGGCTGCGTATCATTGCTGATCAGAATGTCCGGCCAGCCGTCTTGATTCGCGTCGAGGATCGCGACGCCGAGACTTTTCGACGTCGGATCAAGCAGGCCCGCCTTTGAAGTTGCATCCTCGAACGTGCCGTCGCCGCGATTGTGCCACAGGCGAATGGAGGTTCCCTTGTAAGCTTCCGGTGTGCAATAGGATTTCGTTTTGCCGTCAAGCGTGCAGTAAATGTCGTTGGCCGGCGACCACTGGATGTAGTTCGCAACGACCAGGTCGAGATGGCCGTCGCGATCGTAGTCCACCCACGCGGCGCTGGTGCTGAATTCGTTCGGTCCCCAAAGCCCGGCTTGTTTGGTGACGTCCGCGAACGTGCCGTTGCCGTTGTTGCGAAAAAGATGGC
>JBEKDK010000060.1:0-18525 GCA_050014395.1 Candidatus Acidiferrales bacterium
GGGTTTCTGCACGGGAGTGCGATTGAAACAGGCAAATGTCGCGCGAGCGAGTGGGATCAGTCGGGAGGATTGCTGACGGCTTTAGCGGCGCGGGACTGTCTATCCGATTCATGCGTCATCATAGCACGATGATGGCTCCCATGTCAATATTATCTGTGGGGTATTCGAATGCGGGCACAGTGAAAAATCATTCGAATAGGATCACGCTACACACGCGACGCTCGGTCGGCGGCCGGATTCCGATCGTTGAACGGATCGATAGTGCCGTTTTAGTTCGGATGTGTACGTGGTTCCCAAGGTGGATGCGTTGCGGGCCAGCCAATCGCTGAACAGGGTGCGTCCCGTCGCCGGCTGCTTGGATACGAGCAGATTTGTTTCTAAGCCTACGATTTCTTCACGCGTGAGAACTACGTCGCCGACCAGCGGTTCTATCAGACCAAGCATTAGGAGCGCAATTTCCGGGCGGACATGAATCAACTTCGTGTTGCGGTGGGTTTCCGTCGCGATCAGGCGAACGAGATCATCGAATGTGAAGATTTCCGGGCCGACAGCATCCACGATGGAATTGTCTTGTTGCGCCGCGCAGTCCAGCGCCAGATCGGCGACGTCTTCAACAAAGATGGGCTGGAGCCGATATTTCCCGGAACCGGGAATGGCGAAAAATGGAAAGTGGCGGACGAACCAAGCGATGTTGTTAATGAGAATGTCTTCGAGGCCAAATATCACAGTCGGCCGCAGAATCGCATGGGATAGACCGGAATCGATTATTTCATTTTCCACCTGAGCCTTGCCGGCATAGTAAGGCAGATGAGAATCGAGCGATGGATTGGCGACGCTGAGGTGAACGATTTTGCGGACCCCCGCTTCCTTAGCGGCGCGAATCAACGCTTTTGAATTCGCAACGGCCTTATCAAACGTGGCTCGGCCGTGATTGAAGCGCACCCAGTAGGTGTTGAAGAGGACGTCGGCCCCCTGGAGTGATTGGACTAAGGCTTGCGGGTGGTTGAAATCTAAAGGAGCAATTTCCACTTCTGCGCCGAATGGATTTTCCCGTTGCGGATGGCCGGTGAGCGTCCGCACTCTTCCGCCGGCGCGCAGAAGCCGCCGCGTGATGTATTTACCGGTATAGCCAAACGCCCCGGTGACAACGTTGAATTCGCGCGCGTCGTTCACAGGGCACCTTCGGTGGCGTCCCGCTGTCTGGGTGCCTGGCGAAGCTGCGGCGCCCGCGCGATAAACCAGCTCAAGATGATTCCCAGGACCACGACCGAAATAATCAGCCCAGCCATCGCCGCTTCGATTTGATCGCTAACGGCGAACATGATGGACGGGTACTCGCCAATCACCGGTTTGGTATTCAAGGCGAGGACGAGCGGAACCAGAAACAGCGTGATGTTGGAAAAGGCGGTCCAGAACCGCGCGCGCTCCACTGTGCCGCAAAGATCCGTGAGCACGACCTGCAAAGGATTTCGCAGATACACGAGGGCGAGAAACACGACGCCCATGGTCCCAACAATTCCGATCGAAAAAACCAATCCTGGGTTCATCGCCGTTCTCCTTTCAGTTCTTTCTGAACAAACAGAACTTGCGAGCCATCAAAAAAGAGCGGTCTCCCGCCCCGTTTCCGTTAGCTGTGCAACAGTTTACGAATCCCGCCGCGCAGTTTGACCATTCCTTTCATGGCCGCCGGAGAGAGCGTGCGGAATTCCTCAAACAAGGCGCTCAACAAGACGATGAATTCGAGCATTTCTTCCATGCGTTCGCGGGCATAGGCGTCAGCGGCGCCGCCCGATTTCTTGGATTCGGCGACGCACTCGCGGACAACCGCGACAGTGGGGTCCAACTCGCGGCGCTTGCGCTCTTCCATGATCACGCGAAACATCTCGTACAAGTCCTTGGTGCACTCGAAGTGCTGCCGGCGGTCGCCAAACACGGATACTCCGCGGACGATCCGCCAACCTTGCAATTCGCGCAGGCTGGTGCTGACGTTGGACCGTGCGACAGACAGCGTTCGCGCGATTTCTTCAGCGGCCATCGGGCGCGGAGCCAGATACAAGAGTGCGTGGACCTGCGCGACGGTGCGATTGATGCCCCAGCGCGTGCCCATCTCTCCCCAATGGAGGATGAACTTCTGAGCGGCGGGGGAGAGCGACCTGGTGGCGTCTGGCATTTCAGTCTATACAGACAGTACAGTAATTTATGGAGTTTGTCAAGCGCCGATTGGGAACCCCAACGAATCCTCCCCCGGTCGGCCTGCGGGACAATCTGTCAGAAAGATCGTGATGAAAGCGCGCGTTTTACGGATTGAAAGGCGCGCGAAATGCGAGATTTCGCTTGACGCAGCGTGAGACGCGAATGCTAGCATCGGCTCCGCTGCGGCGCGTGTGGGGCTCGCCGCGACGCGGCACGATCTAAGAGGGGAAAGCGTCAGGGGGCCATGTCTATCCTTCTGTGCCGCGCGAACTGCATCAGGGACTCAGACAAACAATTGCAACTTTCCTCGCCGGCCTGCCGTCCTAAAGTAGTGTTCTGACTACCGGCGCAATCCATTGGCGGGCTGAAGACCGAGCCCGCACCCGGCATTCACAGAATTCGGGCGCGAGAATCTGCCAGGAAAACGCAGCAAGGCGAAGAATTTGTTCGAGGCTAAAACTAATCTTCACGTCGTGGGGAGCACCGAAACTCGAATTCAAAGAAGTCGCACGCGACGACCCGAAAGATGAGGAGAGCGATGAGAGAAGAAACAGTGCGCAGATACAAATTCGCTTGGGAACTCGTTGGGAAATATCTGGGCGCGGCGCTGCTGGTAGCAGCGTGCGGAGTCTCAGCGTTGGCGGCGCAGCAGGCGCAAACAAAACCGCAACCGACGGCGATGAGAAGTTCGGGGGCGGCGGTGATTGTGACCGCCAAAGTTACGATTTTGGAGAGCGCCGATACGGCGGGGCCGATTCAGAAGGCCACGGAAGATTTGCGGAACGATTTCGAGAAGGTGCTGGGAGCCAAGCCGCGGATCGTGACGAGCGCGGCGGACGCCGGGCCGGTGACCATCATGATCGGCGAGGCGGCGAAACTCCCGGACGACGTGCGGCCGGCGGGCTTGAGCGATCCAGAATCATTCTCCATTTCCGTGACGAAGACCAACGCGGGCGGAAAGACTCCGACGGAAGTGGTGCTGCTGACCGGCGCGGACATGCGCGGGACGATGTACGCGATTTATCAATTCTCGCAGGAATATCTGGGAATCGATCCGATGTACTACTGGACCGATCAAGCGCCTGCGCGGCGCACGAGCGTTGCGGTGCCAGCGACGCTGGCGAAGACATATCCCGCGCCGCTATTTAAATATCGCGGATTTTTCCTGAACGACGAGGACATGCTGACGGGGTGGGCGCCGGGAGAGAAGACGGATGGATCGGGGATCGCGCTTTCCGTAATGAATAAAGTGTACGAAACGATTTTGCGGCTGAAGGGAAACATGGGGGTGCCGGGAACGTGGATTTTCCCGGACGATCCGCAGGTGAAATTGGTTGGGCAGCGCGGGTTGATCATGACGCAGCATCATGCGATTCCACTGGGCGTGAACGTGGCGCGCTGGCCGGCGGATCAGCCTTACAACTACACGACGCATCCGGAAATCCTGGAGCGCGCGTGGAAAAACGCCGTCGCCGAGTACGATCCGAATGAGGAAATACTTTGGGCGGTGGGACTGCGCGGCCTATCGGATTCTTCCTACGCGACGATGGACCCGAGTGTGGTGGGAAACGACAAGGCGCTGGGCGCGCTGATCAGCAAAGCGATCGCGGAGCAGATGTCCATCGTGCGCGCGGTGCATCCGGACGCGAAATTCGTGACGGATTTATGGCAAGAAGGCGCGCGGCTGGTGCAGAACGGCGACTTGACGATTCCGCCGGGCGTGACGGAGGTGTGGGCGGACACCGGTTACGGTGATCCGCAGGACAAGGGCCAAGTGGCGGCGGGGCAGGGGGTGTACTACCACGTGGCGATGCTGAACGGCAGCGCCAATCAGCTTTCGGAGATGGTTCCTGTCGATCGAATCGATGCGGAGCTGGGGCGATACATCAAAGTCGGCGCCACGGAATACATGCTGCTGAATACCAGCGACATTCGCGCGGTGACGATGACGACGAAAGCCGTGATGGATGTTGCCTGGGGCGGCCTGCCGGCGGGCGCGACGGACGATCAATATTACAGGGACTGGGCCACGAAGGAATTTGGGGAGAAATCGGCGGCCGCAGTGGCGAAAGTGTATGAAGAATACTTCAAGGCTCCGGCAATCTCGCCAATCAATCCTATGCGCATGTACGGGGATCAGCTGTATCACAGCGAAACGCGGCAATTGCTGATGGACTACATGGTGAGCCCGCCGTATTACTCGATACCGAGCCAATCGCCGAAATGGACAGCGGCGCGAATCATGGGAATGACAGGGCCAGGGTACGGGCCGCCTCCGGGATTTGCTCCGCCGCCGCCCACGGCGACGGGCGGGACGGCAACCGGCGCGCCCGCCGCGGGCGCCACAGCAACACCTGCTCCGGGCGCGGGCTTCTTTAATTTGACTCCAGCCGATTACATGAAGCGCATCATACCTCTCGAAATCAAGCAGTGCGGCGATGCGCAGCCGCGATGGGACAAAGTGTGGAAGGACGCTGTTGCGGCGCAGGCTCTGGTGGCGCCATCACGCGTTCCTTTCTACCGCTACGAAATGCTGACGATGATTGCGATCAATAAGGACAGCAACCACATTCTCTACCTGATCTCCAACGCGATTCAGGACGCGCAGAACGGGCAAACGGCCAAGGCCAAGCAGGAGGCCGAAGACGCTCTGAAGGCGTTCGATGAAATCCACCAGTTGGAAGCGGGCGCGGAGTATGGCCAGTGGAAAAACTGGTTCCGTGGAGATTGGCTGACGGGCGTGGATCAGACGCGCGATCTGGTGCAGACGTTTGTGAAATACCTGGATGATCCGATGATCACGCTGCCGCCGCCTGTGAATGCGGGCGGGTGGGAGGGCTACTACCACATCCTGCACTACGAAGGGAACCGCACGGTCGACGTGAAATAAGACGCCGGCCTGGCGACGGGCCGGATTGAAATGAAGAAGCGGCGCCTCGACACTTTCTGGTTGTCGAGGCGCCGCTTGAAATTTCAGCGCAGCAATTAGTTCTTGAACGCTTGCCTATGGTTGGGCCGTGGCTGTCGCCTTACGTTCCTTGATCTCCTTAACCTTGTCGACCAGGTCGTTGGCCTGCTTAATCAGGTCGTCGCGATCGTCTGCGCTCGCGACCATATCGGCCTTGCGGCGCAGCAGGAGATTGAGATAGGCCATGGCGTCGTCGTAATCCGGCTGAAGCTCGATGGCCTTGTTGAGTTTGGCGATGCCGTCGTCAACCATCGGGCCGTAGTCCTGAGCGTATTGATCGCGCAGAGCGGGCGGCAGCGGGTCAGCGTCTTTGATCTGCTTCTTGGGAGTTTCCAGGTTGTACTTCGAGCGCATCTCCGCATTGGCGCGGTAGGAGATCGACCAATCGATCACGCCAATCCAGTAATAGGGTTGCGGATCGTCGGGCTTCAGATCGATGTGCTTCTGTTGGTAGGTCTCCGCTTCCTTGAGCTTGTCGGGATCAAACGGAGTGGAAGCCATTTGATACATCATCGAGCCGATGCCGTCGATCGCCGTCAAATTCTTCGGATCGACCGATAGAACATCTTGAAACTCGGTGATGGCCTGCTGCCCCATGCGCAAATTGTCGGCGGACGGCGCGCCCGGAGTGTACTGGGTGGCGTAAGCCGTTGCCAGATAGAGCCTGGCGTTGAGCAGAGTGGGATCGAGGTCTTTGGCTTTCTGGAAATCGTCGACGGCAGCGTCGTACTGGCCGTTGGCGTAGGCCGCAACGCCTTTGTTCAGCAAGTCGCGCGCTCTGAGCCTATCGCAGCCCGTTGCGCCGACCAGCGCCGCCACGGCCACCAGAACGAGCCAAGCGGCCGAAATACTCTTCTTAGAAAACGCGTAATTGATGGCTGGATTCATAGTTCGAGATTCCATTCGTGCGAAGGTGTAATTCTTCTCCCCGGGAAGAATAGTCCAATTCCCGCCGCACCGCACGCCCGGCCCCTGCTGTGGGCGGCGCCGTTCTGAATGTAGCTACTGGCCTGCTTCGATCTTGGCCGTGATCAAGCCTACGGAGTCAATGCCGGAGGCTTTCATGATGTCAATCGTGTGGGCTACGTCGGCGAAGCGGACGGTGTCGTCCGCTTTGATGAACGCCACTTTTTCGGCACGGATCTTGAAGATATCCGTCAAGCGCGTCCCGAGCGTATCCCAAGTGTAGTTGACGCCTTCCTGGTTGATTTGCAGCTTGCCGTCCTTGAGCACCTGGACGACGATCGTCGTATCGTTTGTGCTTGTGTTCGGCTGCGTGTTCGGCGGCGCCGGCTGAGGCACCAGGGCTTCGAGCCCTTTGGGCGTCAGCGGTGTGATGACCATGAAGATGATCAGCAGCACCAACAGAATATCAATCAGGGGCACGATGTTCATCGAGGCCATCGGGCCGCCCTTTTTTCCTCCAACTTCCATTCCCATGGTAGTTCAGCTCCTAGCGGGCGCATCGCCCGCGAAACCAAGAACAGGGCTAATCCGAAGGCGGCGGTGGCGGCTCGTTGCGCGGTGGGGTGCGCTCGGTCAAAAGGCCAAGCTTGTCCACGCCCGCGGCGCGCACCGCATCCACAACGGACACGACGTCGCCGTAATTCGCACGAGCGTCGGCTCGGACGTAAACGGTTTTGTCGGCGCGGGTGGAGATTTTATCCTGAACCTCGCTGGTGAGGTCCGACGTGGCGGTCTTGGTGGTGCCCAGGTAGTCGGTGCCATCGGCCGAAACTGCGACGATCACTGCGTCGTCGCGGTCAGCATCCGGCATGTCCGAGGCGTTGGTCACGGTGGCCATATTGACAGCCTCGCCGTGTTGCAACATGGGCGTGACCACCATGAAGATGATCAGCAACACGAGCATCACGTCGGCCATCGGCACGACGTTCGGCGCGGCCATCACCGCGCCGGCTTGGGGTTTGTACGCCATGTGGCCCTACTTCTTTCCGGCTCTGCGCGTGATGAAGTAGTTGATCAACTCCATCGAGGAGTTGTCCATCTCGACGTCGAAAGCCTCAACTTTGTTGGTGAAATAATTGTAGGCCCAAACGGCGGGCACGGCGACGAGCAGGCCGAGCGCCGTGGTGACCAAGGCTTCGGAAATACCGCCGGCCACAGCGGAGAGCCCCGAGGCGTGAGACGACTCAATGCCCTTAAACGCGTTGATGATTCCGATGACCGTGCCGAACAGGCCGACGAAGGGAGCCGTCGAGCCGATCGTCGCGAGACCGGATAGACCGCGCTTCATTTCGGCGTGCACGATGGCCACCGAGCGTTCGAGACCGCGCTTGGCGGCTTCGATCAATTCGGTGTCCGACACTTGCGCCGAAGCGGTCTGGAATTCAGAAAGGCCCGTCGCCACAACCTTGGCGATGTGGCTCTTCTTGTTGCGCTCGGCGATGGAGATGGCTTCGTCCAGCTTGCCTTCCCGCAGAGCGCCCGCAACTTGTTGCACGAAGACACGCGATTGCTTGCGCGCCGCGCTGTACATCAACACGCGGTCAATCATCACGCCGAGCGACCACGCCGAGAGGATGAACAGAATGAATACAACCACTTTGGCGATAACGCTCATCGTGTGCCACATGCTCGGGATATCCCAATTCCCGGCCTGCAGAACCAAGGTGTTCAGTGCCATCACCGCTACATTTGCAAGCATAGACGTCGCTCCTTTTTCTTTCGAAGAATCCCAAGACGCCGCCGGTTACACAAGGAACCGGCCACGTTCAGATCATTGCATTGCACTTCACATTGCACTTCGGCAGCGCCGTTGTCCGGCGCGTCCGCTAATTCCCGGCCATCGTAAATATTACGGTGATGGTCGTATCCACTTCGACAGGATCGCCGTTCAACAACGTGGGCTGATAGCGCCAATTGCGCACGGCGTCAAGCGCTGCCTGGATCAGCAGCGGGTGCCCCGACATTACCGTTAGCGATTCGATGCGGCCATCTTTGGAGATGATCGCATGCAGCACAACGTTGCCCTGGATGCGCGCTTGACGCGCCAGCGGCGGATACGCAGGCTGCTGCTGGCTGATCAGCTTGGCCGATTGGACATTGCCGCCCAAGCGGATGCGCGTGGGAGTCGCCGGTTTTGGCGGAGCCGGCGCGGCCGAGGGCAAGCCGCCCAGAACGCCGCCGAGCACTCCGCCTTCAGACCCCTCTGCGCTGCCGCCCGGCACGCCGCCTTCCACGCCCACACCAACCTCCGGCGGCATCTCCTCTTGATGAATCATGGCCACTTGCTTGGGGATCACGGTCGGGGCCGTCAATTGGCCGTTATGGAGCAACCGCACCGCATTCGTGTGCACGACCTTTATTGCGGCTTGGGGTGGCGGTGGGGGCGGCGGAGGCGGCGGAGGCGGCGGAGCTGTGATCATCATGTTCCAGGTGGATTTGGGGAGCGCCTGCGTGTAGATCAGCGGAATCAGGACGGCAATCCCCACGAGGAAGCACTGGAAGATCAAAGACAACGCGACCGCCCATGGCTCCGTGGCCTTCTTCTTGGTCGCACCCGATTCAATCATATCGTCAAACATGTGACACGCTCCCCCCGAACGGATGCGGCGCCTGCGCGCCTAAGCCCTTCGGGCTTTGTTGCCGGCTGCGGTTCCGGCCACCGCTACTCCCTGATCCCTCCAGTGGTTCCAAGCGACTACCAGGGGTGCGGCAATTCCAAAACTCGAATAAGTGCCCACCAAAATTCCGACAACCAGCGCGAACGAAAAACCGCGCAGCACTTGCCCGCCCAACACGAACAGGACGAGCACGGTGAGAAAAGTAAGGCCGCTGGTGAGGATCGTCCGCGAAAGCGTCTGATTGATCGAACGATTGACGATCGCCGTGAACGGCTCACGGCGCATCAGCCGCAGATTCTCTCGGATGCGATCGAAGATGACGATCGTATCGTTCATCGAATACCCTACCAGGGTCAGCAGCGCAGCAATAACCGTCAGCGAAATCTCAAAGTGCAGCAGCGAGAAAAGTCCCAGCGTAATCAGGACGTCGTGAAAGACCGCTATGACGGCCGCCGCACCGTACACCCACTCGAATCGGAACGCAATATATACCAACATGCCCGCCAAAGCATAGAGGGTAACGAGGATTGCCTGCCGCCGGAGCTCGGCCCCCACCTTGGGGCCAACAATCTCGGCATCGAAGATGGCAAAGTTACTCGCATAGTAGCCCTCGCCCAACGCGGCGACCACCGCGGGAGTGGCGCCGGCGGCCTGGAGCTGGCCCAAATCGGAAACGACGCCGCGAAGGTCGTGATCGCGATAATCGGTCAATTGTTTCGCCAGTTGCGCGTAGCGATTCGTCGCGTCGGCCGCGCCGAGGTTCAGTGGATCCTTGCGCACCAAATAATCGCCAAGTTCCTGCGGCCCAACGGTGTTGATATCATCCTTACCCGGCGCGCCTCCGCCGAACGTGGCGTGCAGGGCGTTTTCAACGGCGGTCCTACCCACGTCCAGGGCTTCTTCGCCTTCGCCGGTTCCGTTGATGCCGATCTCCACCTCATTTGAAGTTCCGATGCCGTTCTCGCGAATCGGCACGATTTCACTGTTGCCCAAACCCTGCTGCGTCAATCCTTGATGGATTCTGTCGATCGGCGGAGCGCCGGCAAAGCGCACGTCGACTAGCGTGCCGCCTTTGAAGTCAATTCCGTAGTCCAGGCTTCCTTTGTGAATCCACGAGGCGCTGCCGATGATCAGCAAGCTGAGAGACAGGGCGACGAAGTATTTCGTCTTGCCCATCCAGTTGAGGTCTACTTGTTTGAAGAATTCCATATCTCTCGCCGCATCCTATTAGACACCGACTGCACACAATCAGTTCCCGGCTTCCCGCCCGGCGAACCGCTCACACCCAGCTAGATGCTCAACACACCCTGGCGAGGCATCTTGGCCAAGTGCCAATCGAAAATCACGCGCGAAACGTAGACCGATGTGAACAGATTCGCAAGCAAACCGATCAGCAAGGTGACGGCAAAACCTCGAACGGGTCCCGTGCCAAACACGCCGAGGAATGCAGCCGAGACCATCGTGGTGACGTGCGTATCGATGATCGTCAGGAAGGCGCGCTTGAAACCGAGATCCACGGCCGAAACCGGCGCCTTGGCGGCGCGCAATTCTTCACGTATGCGCTCGAAAATCAGAACGTTGGAATCCACGCCCATGCCGATCGTCAGAATCACGCCGGCGATTCCGGGCAGCGTGAGCACGGCGCCGAGGTACGCAAGCAAGGCGAGCAAAATCACAAGGTTGAACAGCAGCGCGACCACCGCATTCACGCCCGAGAGGCGGTAATAAACCACCATGAATATCAGAACTACCAGCAAGCTCACGACGGAAGCCTGCACGCCGTGGCGAATCGAATCCGCGCCCAGAGACGGCCCTACGGTGCGCTCCTCGAGATAGCGGATCGACGCGGGCAGCGCTCCGGCGCGCAACACCAGCGCCAAGTCGCTGGCCGCTTGCTGGCCGAACTGGCCCATGATGCGGCCGGAATCGTCGATGCGATTGTCGATCACCGGCGCGGACTGAACGCGATGGTCAAGCACGATGGCCATGGGGCGGCCGATATTGGCTTCGGTGAACGGCCCGAATCGCCGGGCCGCGTCGGTGGAGAGCGTGAAGGCTACTTCGTAATAACCGGGATTGTCAGTGCTTTGAACGGGCGTCGCGCTGCGAAGATCACGCCCGGTGATGATCGGCGTGCGATCCAGCAGATACCAAACCTGACCGCCCTGACCGCGCTGCTCGGTGCCGCCGCCTTCGCCAGGCACAAGATCGGTGCCCGCGGGAAGCACGCCGCCGTGGGCAGCGAGCGCTTCCGCTTCGGAAGGATACGGCTGCGCATCCTCGACGCGGCAAAGTTCCAATTCACCACCGGCTTGAATCACGGCTTTGGCGCGGTTGGGATCGCCTTCGCCGGGCAGCTCAACAATGATTTCGTTTTGGCCTTGGCCGTAGGGCGCAACAAACGGTTCGGTCAACCCGAGTTGGTCAATGCGTCGCCCAATAGTTTCCACCGACTGCGACATCGTCTGATCGTCGATGGCGGCAATGGCCGAGGGCCTAATCGTCAGCATGTAGCCGGACGCTTCGCCGGGAGCGGGCGCGACATCCCAATCGGGGAAGTTTTCGGAAGCCAGGTCGCGGAAGGCGCTCGATTGATCGGGCGAGACATTATGGACAACGATTTGCGTGTCGCTCTGCTTGATGGGTTGATCGGAGCGAATGCCTTTGTCGCGGATTTGCGTCGTCAGGTGGTCCAGAATCTGATCGGTTTCAAGACTGACTGCTTCCTGCACTTGCACTTGCAGAATCAGATGCGTGCCGCCCTGCAGATCCAGGCCAAGCTTAATGTGCTGCGCGAAATTTTGTTTGACCGCGGTCCACGAGGCCGGCAGTCCGATCACGCCGTAGATACACACCAGCAGGACGATCAGGATGAACACGGCCTTCCACTTGAGATTTGAAGTCATGGGTTGCTGGGATGCCTCGCGACCTACGGCCCGGGGCGGATCACTCCTGTTTTGTCTCTTCCCCCGGTTGCATGCCGGCGACAGCCGAACGCGCGACTTTCACTTTCACGTTGTCGGCAATGCGAAGTTGTAAGGCGTCGTCTTCCAGACCGACGATCGTTCCGTAAATGCCCCCGTTGGTCACAACTTTATCGCCATTCTTGAGGGCGCCGAGCATTTGCTGAGTTTTCTTCTGGCGGCGCTGTGCGGGGAGAATCAGCAGGACGTAAAAAATAATCATGATTACCAGCAGAGGAAGGAACGCCACCAATCCGCCGGTCGATTGCCCCGCGAGCACCAGCAAGTGGTGCGCGGGCGGAACTATCGTTGTCACTAGTAAGGTCATCGGGATGCCTTGTGAAATCACGTTCGTCGTGACTGGGAGTTTGCGCAAATCGTCCGGCAGCCACGCCGAACGCCGCTCGATTCAGGATTGGCTTGCTCCGAGCCGCGATTGAAGCTCAGAGGAGAATCCTGAGAGGTCCCCAAATGCGATAGCGTTGCGGATTTGGCCCATGATGTCAAGAAAAAAGTGGATGTTGTGGTGGGTGCCCAAAATCGGGCCCAACATTTCCCCGGCCATGTACAAGTGGCGCAGGTAGGCGCGCGAATAACGCGCACAAACGGCACAGCCGCAAGTTTCATCCACGGGACGCGTGTCGTCCGCGTAGCACGCGTTCCGAATCGATACACGGCCGCGACTGGTGAACAAGCATCCATTGCGCGCGTTGCGCGTCGGCAGAACGCAATCCATCATGTCCACTCCGCAACCCACGAAATCCGCCAATTGCTCTGGCAAGCCGACGCCCATCAGATAGCGCGGGCGCTCGGGCGGGAGCAGCGCGGTGGTTTCGGCCGCCATTTCGCAGGTCATTTCCTGCGGCTCGCCCACAGCGAGTCCGCCGACGGCGTAGCCGGGAAAATCGAGATCGACGATTTGCCGCGCGCTCTCGCGGCGCAAATCGGGAAACATTCCGCCTTGCACGATTCCGAAAAGTTGCTGGCCGGGATTCGTTGCGCTGCTGTGCGTTCGCGCGTATTCGCGGCATCGCCGGGCCCATTCGGTGGTGCGCGCCAGGGCTTGCGCGGCGCGCTCACGCTCCGCGGGATATTCGATGCATTCATCCAGGACCATGGCGATATCGGAGCCGAGCGCTTGCTGGATTTCGATCGACTTCTCCGGCGACAGAAAATGTTCGGAGCCATCGAGATGCGAGCGGAACTTCACGCCTTCGCCGCTGACTTTGCGCAGCTTCGCGAGGCTGAAAACCTGAAAGCCGCCGGAATCCGTCAAGATCGCGCCGGGCCAAGCCATGAAGCGGTGCAAGCCGCCGAGGCGCGCAATCAGTTCGTGGCCGGGGCGCAAATAGAGATGGTAGGTGTTGGCCAGCAGAATGTGCACGCCGAGGTCTTCGAGCGTCTGCTGCGTGAGGCCTTTCACGGTGCCCGCGGTACCGACGGGCATGAAGGCGGGCGTGTCAATTGTGCCGTGCGGCGTCGTCAAGCGCCCCAGGCGCGCGCCGCTGGGGTCGGTCTTCAGGACCTCGAAGCGAAACTCCATGCGTGTGAGTTTAGCAGAGTCCTCGCGGGCTCTAAGCAAAGCTCGCGTCGCGAGAGTTTGGCCGCGGGTTCGCGCGGCGGATGATTGGGTGCGATGCCGCCGCAAAGCACTAAGTGAATATCGCGGTTACTCCCACCTTTACGGCCACGTAGAAAATCCACACCACGAGGACCGTTGTGAACGCCTTGGCGAAGGAAAGTTTCTTGGGATTGATCGTGCTGAATCCCAATCCGAGCAAGGCGATATTCCAGATCGCGAAAATATCGATCGACGTGAGCAGCGCGGTGAGCCATTTGGGCGCATCGCCCGAAAGAAACGCGCCGGGATTTGAAGCTACCAGGTTTTGCAAATCCACGGTGGAAGGGTCCTTTAAGAATATGACCAACACACCGAAGATTCCCGAGATCAGCCACGGCAAGCCGGCGTAGGCGACGATTCCGAGCGCGGTCTTGAAAGTTGTCTTGGGCGCGCCCATCAATGTGAACGCGCCCAGAAGGACGCCGGAAACTACCAGCGCGCTCACGAAGGGAATCACCACGCCTTCGACGTACCCAAACGTGGGCGCGATCTTCTCCTGTTTCGCCATCAAAGACTGGCGCGCCTCCGGAGTCATCTGCTGTACGCGCGAGTTGTCCGCGTCTTGCTTTTCAAAAAAACTTGGCCAGCCGCCGCGGTAAGTGAACGCGGCGACAACCGCCATGAACATGATGCAGCCGAGAATGATGGGAACAATCCAATTGGGCCGGCGAACAATGGATTCAAACGTTGGCTTGGGATTGAACAACGCGCCGAAGATCCGTCCGATCGTGCCGATCTCCGCCGGAGCTTCCGGCGCGGGCGTGCTGGTGACGCTGGACATGGGTGGACTCCTTGGTGTTGCTGCGACGTTGATCGCGTAGGGACGACGTCGCGCGGATTCTAGTCCGATTACGCAAGAGCCGCCAAGAAGTTTCACCACTATTTGCGTCGCCCAGCGAGAGAGGATCGCGTGTGGCTCAGGCGGGAAGCGCAGGCACAGCGGCGACCAGGGCTTGCGTGTAAGGATGCGCGGGGCGCTCGAGAATCTGTTCGGCCGCGCCCACTTCCACGATGCGGCCGGCTTTCATCACCGCGATGCGCGCGGCGAGCTGCGCAACGACCGGCAGGCTGTGCGACACGATCAGATACGTGAGCGCATAAGTGCGCTGCAACTGCTGGAGCAGCGCCAGGATTTGCGCGCCGACGGAAACGTCCAGCGCTGAAACCGGCTCGTCGGCAACGACGAGTTTTGGCCGCAGCACGAGCGCGCGCGCGATGCCGATGCGCTGGCGCTGTCCGCCGGAGAATTCGTGCGGATAGCGCGGCATGGCCTCCGCGCCCAAGCCCACGGCTTCGAGAGCTTCGACGACGCGTGCACGGCGCGCGGCACGAGTGAGGCGCGCCTGATGAATCTCGAGCGGCTCGCCGACTTGCGAATCCACTGAGAGCCGTGGGTCGAGCGAAGCGTAGGGATCCTGAAACACCATTTGCATTTCGCGGCGCAGCGCGCGCAATCGCGTGCCGCGCGCGGCCAGCAAATCCTGGCCATCGAAGCGAATCGCGCCGGAATCGGGCTGCTCGAGGCGCACAAGCATGCGGGCCAGCGTGGTTTTTCCGCTGCCGGATTCACCGACGATCGCCAGCGTCTCGCCGGCCGCCAACTCCAAGCTCACGCCATCCACGGCAACGATGCGCCGCGCGGCGCGCGAAAAGCCTCCGGCAGCCGCGACGAAAGTTTTACGCAGATCGCGGGCTTCCAGCAGCGCCGCGCTCACCGCGGCTTCTCCGCAACCAGGAACAGCGTCGTCTGCATGTACTCAATCTCTCCGGTGTCTGTGCGCCGCGGATGAAAACCGGATTTGTCGGCCGCGATGTCCGCGTCCATCATGGCTTCCACTTCGGCGTAGACCTTGCTGCCTTTTTCGTGACCGCCGACGTGCATCCATTCCTCAAAGGAGCGCACATTTTCCATGCGCTCCTCGGCCACGATTCGCAAGCCCGCCGTGGCGAACATGGCGCGCAGTTTGATCGCGGCGAGCGTCGAAGCATGAGAAGGATCGCGCGCGATCTCCATCGCGTCGGATATTTTCGCGTCGCCGCCCATTGGCACGATCAGATCGGCCAGGCCCAAGCGCCCGCCGGGCCGCGTGACGCGCGCCATTTCGGCCAAAGCGCGCTCCGGCTCCTGAAAATGATGGAAGCAATAGCCGCAGATCACCGCGTCCAGCGCGCCATCGCGAAACGGCAAGCCGTAAACGCTGCCGCGCAGGAACGCCGTGTTGCGGCGGCGCGATTTTCGCGCGGCCGAGCGCGCATGATCGAGCATCGCGCCGGTGAAATCCAGGCCCCAGGCCCGCCGCGTGCGCGCCGCCAGCGGCAGCGTGAATGTGCCCGGTCCGCAAGCCACATCGAGCGTGAGCGCTTCTTCGGCCTGCACCCATCCGGCCAGAAGCATGCGCGCGAGGCGCTCGCCTTCGCCGGCGCGGCGCGCTTGCACAAAATTGGAAAACTCTTCAGCGGTGCGCGTGAAGCGCTCGCGGATCAGATCCAGATGTTCTTTCTCCTTGCGCGTCACGATGCGGCCTCCTCCACAAGAATGCAGCGCGCCAAATGCGCAGGGCTTGCGCAGCGCAACTGCGGCATGGCTTGCTCGCACGCCTGGCGAACGTACGGGCAGCGCGGCGCAAACGCGCAGCCGGGCGGCAACGCGTCCAGACGCGGCACAGCGCCAGGTATCGGCTCGAGTTTTTCGCGCTTCAGCCGCGGCGAGGCGCGCAGCAAGCCTTCGGTGTACGGATGCCGCGGGCGCGCGAGAATTTCCGCCGCCGGACCCAATTCGACGACGCGTCCGGCGTAGAGCACGGCGATGCGATCCGCCACGCGCGCCACGACGGCCAGATCGTGCGTGATGAACAGCAGCGTCAGGCCCAATTCGCTGCGCAGCGTCACCAGCAAATCCAGGATTTGCTCTTGCACCGTGACGTCCAGCGCCGTGGTCGGCTCATCGGCGATCAGCAGACGCGGCCCGCCGCCGAGAGCCATCGCAATCATCACGCGCTGGCGCAATCCGCCGGAGAGCTGATGCGGATATTGCCGCGCGCGCATCTCGGGTTCGGGGATTCGCGCGCGCTCGAAGGCTTCGAGCACGCGCTGCGCGATTTGCTGGCGCGTCAGCGAAACGTCATGCACGCGCACCGCCTCCGCCACTTGCTCGCCGACGCGCATCACTGGGTTGAGCGAGGTCATCGGCTCTTGAAAGATCATCGCCAGCGCGCGGCCGCGAAGCGCAGCGCGCGCGCCGGCATCGAGCGCGACTAGATCTTTTGCTCCGCCGCGATCGCCGTTGCTGTGCGCCAGCCACGCTTGGCCCGTCATGCGCGCGCCGCGTGGCAGCAGACCCATCAGCGCGAGCGACAACATCGTCTTGCCGCTGCCCGATTCCCCCACCAAGCCCAGCGTCTCCCCGGCTTCCAGCGCAAGATTCACTTCGTTCACCGGACGCACCCATCCGGCGGGCGTTGGCATTTCGACCGTCAGGTTCCGCAGCTCGAGCAGCGCCGGCACGGCTACATCATAAGGCGTTTTTCGGAAATAGGGATAACGCTGGAGGTGCGGGAAATCGTGGAGGAGAACACCTGAAGTACTGCGCGGGGGCGCCGGTTCACCCGAGCGGGTCGTTGGGGTCCTTCTTTTTCTTTCTGCGCTGCTCGTCGGCCCGCTCCTGCTTTTCGTATTCCATCAAATCTTCTTCGCTCATATCGCAATCTTCGCGCGAAGCGAACATGTTCGTGGCGCGGCCGGTGGCCTGCTGACCGGTCCGTTCGCGCTCGGCGCGGCTCAGTTTTCGCGATGCGCCGCGCGCGCCCGGATCGGCGCGGACATTGCGCAAGGGCGCGGCAATGGCGGAGGTCTCCATCAGCAAGTCGCTGACTTTTTCCAGAAAATCGTGCAGGTGATACGGCTTCAGCGCGTACTGCAAGCCCTCGCGCTCCAGCGCGGGCTGGGCGATCGTGGCCGCCAGCTCCGGCACCAGGAACAGCACGCGGGCGCGCTTGCTCCCGGCTTCTGTCGGCTCGGCCAGCGCCAACTCTTTCAGTGTGCTGAACAGCGGCCCATCCAGGCCGGTCAGCGAGACATTCGCAATCACCAGCGACCATTCGCCGGTGGCCAGTTCCGTCAGCGCCTGGCTCGCGAGCGGCGCAATGCCCACGCGCCAACCCTCCGAATCGAGCAGCTCGCGCAAGGCGGTCTGGCTCGAGCGATCATCGTCAACGATTAGGATTCCAACGCTAGGCATGAAGGGCTTGTGCCGAAGCCAAGATCGAGTATAGCCCGGCGGTACAGCCGCTTCCCGGGGCATGTTCCTCGTCAGCCTCGTATAGGTCAACCTACTAAATCGAATCGTTCGAGGGAAAGAGGTGGCCCACGAAAATAGCCGTCGCGAATCTGACGGTGTCACCGCTTTCCGAGGTTTGCTTGGTTCAGCGGCGCAAAACAAATAATACCAAGCAAGCAAAGCGGATTCACTAAAAGCAAAGAGCCGGGTGCTGTAGCACCCGGCTCTTTTAATTTTCCGCTTCGAACTATCTTGGGGGGTTAAATGGTGTCAGCCGCAACTACGCGGGCACGAGACCCGCCTGCCGACGCTTCACGAATCCAGCCAACCCCAACAAGGCGATCAGGCCGATGCCCAGCAACGCAAAAGACGACGGCTCAGGCGTGGCCGCAGGCGTAGCATTGAAGGCGAAACTGAGATCCCCGCTACCCGTCGGAAAACTGTTCCAATCAAACACAAGATAGTCGTCTACACCGATACTTCCGCCGGTAAACGTGTAAGTCTCTGTGGTGGAGGTCGGCGTCCCGTCAGTGCAACTGCTAAATGCCGGGCTTCCTCCGGCTACAACAGGAAACGGAGTCGTATCGCACGTAAAACTATGGCCGCTGGTCGAGTCCATGGTGGCAACAATCGTAAGCGCCGTCCAGGCGGAACTCGAGGTGTTCTCGAACGAGAGCCAAGTCGTATTGGTGTCGCCGCCGGTGGCGGGCTTGTAGGTCCATGAATCACCACCCTCTGTAATTGTACTGAAACCGCTTCCATTCAGGGCGGTTGTACTGCCACCGACAAATACAGTCGGATCGATATCATCGGCTCGCACAGGCCGCACCGCAACTGTCGCCAAAAGTACTGCCGCTGCCGCAATTAGAAGACCGTGTACAGGTTTCATTATCCCCCCGAGGCAAAGTTGAGCGTTCGCA
>JBEKDK010000061.1:0-18512 GCA_050014395.1 Candidatus Acidiferrales bacterium
ATCGTCATACTGCGAGGGCTTAATCAAATAGAGATTCAGTTTTTTTAGCACAGTGTCCTGTGGGCGCGTTGAGCGTTGGGCACGATTATTGGGCGGGTCGTGGCTGCGAACTACCTGCTCCGGTACGCGCGGTATCGGAATTCCCCTAACCCACCTAGTATACGCCTATTCGATCGGTACGCTGGGATACAGTTTCACTTTTCTCGATGGTGTCGTCATCTCGCCATCCTTTTATTGGATGCAGGCGGGATGAAGAAAGGCACGTTTGACAGCGCCTGCGCCTGCCGCCATACTTTTTGCTTCGCCCAAATGAGCTGGCTCGAACAGAAGATTCGCCGCTATGAGCACGCCCGCTGGACCACCGACGACAATCGGCGCGTCCTGCCATTTGAATGGGGGCTCGAGCACATCGGCGGGCGCGCCGACGAGCCCGATCCGCGTGGATTTCTGCGGCGCTGGGTGCCGGAGACGATCGCGCACAGCAAGGAATGGTACGCCACGACGCCCGGGGAAGATTACCGGCTGATCTCTGAGCCGAGCGCGAATGGGCGCGGCACGACGCAACTGCTGACGTTCACCAGCCAGATTCGCTCGCCGTGGGAGGAAAACAATCGCGTGGTGGCGCGATTTTTCCCGGCGCGCAAGAGCGGACCGGCGGTCGTGGTGATGCCTAATTGGAATGCCAAGTGGCACGGGCAAGTGAATCTGTGCCGCTGGCTGAATGTCGTGGGAATCACGGCGTTGCGGATCTCTCTGCCATATCACGATCGCCGCGCGATTCCGGGGCATGAGCGCGCCGATTACGTGGTGGGGCCGAACATCGGCTTGACGCTGCAGGCCAGCCGGCAAGCCGTGACGGACGTGCGCCGCTGCTTGCGTTGGCTCGAGCAGCAGGGCTACGGGAAGCTGGGCTTGCTGGGCACGAGCATCGGCTCCGCCGTGGGCTTCATCACCATGGCGCACGACCACGCGGTGCGCGCCGGTGCATTCATGCACATCTCGAAAAACTTCGGCGACGTGGTGCGCACGGGAATCACCACCGCGCATGTGTGGGAAGGACTGCGCACGAAAGTCACCGAGGCGGAACTGCATTACTTCTGGGAGCCGATTAGCCCGTTTCCCTACATCGGCTTGCTGGACCCCGCGCGCCAGAAAATGGTGGCGATCACCGGGAAGTACGATCCGACGATGCTGCCGGAATTCACGGAAGAAATTATCGCCGCCGTGAAAGGGCGGGGAATCGATATGGACGTGCTGCGCCTGAACTGCGGGCACTATTCCCTGGAATTGCCGCCGTTTAGTTGGTACGCGGGCGGGCGGCTGGCTACTTTTTTGTTCCGCGAACTCGCGTAGGCGGGGCAGTGGCGTCGGCGTCGAAATAACGGCGATATTTTTCGGGTAACGCTTTCGGGCGGCCTTGGCGATCGCAGATCACGTGCAGGGTTTCTCCCGTGGCCAGGCGCTCGCCGTCCGATTCGCGGATCACTTCGTACGCAAATCGAATCGTGCGGCTGCGCAGTTCGGCGACGCGCGTTCGGATACGCAGCAGATCGTCGTAACGCGCCGGGCGCAGATTGCGGCACTGCGATTCCGCGACGACGATGTAACTATCATCGTTGATTTCCATTTCTTTGTAAGCCACGCCGCGGGCGCGCATGTATTCGACGCGGCCCACCTCAAAATACGTGTAGTAATTGCCGTAATAGACGTAGCCCATCTGATCGGTTTCGGCGTAACGCACGCGCAGCATGGTGTCGTGGTGGTGGCTCATCGCAGCACGCCGTCGTGAATCATTGCGATCATTCTAATGCCCGGTCCAGCGCGGCTCGCGCTTTTCAAGAAATGCCGTGACGCCTTCGCGGAAATCGGACGTCTCGCGCACGGCGGCGCTGGCGGCAATGGCGGATTCGATTTCGCGGTGCACTTCTTCAACGGCGCCGGCAAGCAGCAGACGCTTGGTATGGGCCAAGCTCGATGGACTGGAGCCGGCCAGCGTGGCGGCCAATTCCTGCGCGCGGCCGATTAGCGGTTCCGGCGCGATGACCGCCGTCACCAGGCCCAGCGTGAACGCCTCTTCGGCATCCACGATGCGTCCCGAAAGCAGCAGATCGCGCGCGCGTTTTTCGCCGATTTGCCGCGCCAGATACACCGAAACAATCGCGGGAATGAAACCGATCTTCACTTCGGTGTAGCCGAATTTCGCCTCGCGCGCGGCCAGTGTGAAATCGCAAAGCGTGGCGAGGCCGCAGCCACCGGCAATCGCGGCGCCATTCACCGCGGCGATCACCGGCTTCGGGAAGCTCCACAGGCGGCGGAAGATTCGCGCTGTGCGCCGAGCGTCCTCGACGTGCTGGCCGTGCGACGCTGAGGTGCTGGCCTGAAGTGTTTCGATGTCCATGCCGGCGCAGAAAGCTTTTCCGGCGCCGGTGAGAATCGCGGCGCGCGCGGGGCCGGATTCGATTTCGTCGAATGCGTGCAGCAGCTCATCCATCATGCGCGGCGTGATGGCGTTGCGTTTCTCGGGACGGTTCAGCGTTATCGTCGCGATTTGGTTGTCGATTGCGAACTTGATCGCTTCGTAGGGCATGTTCGCCTCCCGCGCGCCGCGTATGGCGCGCGTCAATTCACCGGTTGGGCGTAGGCGTATTTCTTGCGCAGAGCAGTTGTCGTCGCGAGCAGTGGCGGCATCGCGGAGCGGTGCAGCTCGACGGAGACGCCGCGAGTTGAGAACGCCTCGAGCAGCGTTTCGGTGGCGATGTTGCCGACGAGATCGTCGCCGGCGAATGGGCAGCCACCCAGACCCGTCAGGGCGGAATCGAAGCGCCGGCAGCCGGCGTCGTACGCGGCCAGAATTTTCGCCGCGGCCGTTTCGGGCCGGCTGTGCAAGTGCACACCCATCTCGATTCCCGCGACATGATCCTTCACGCGCGCGAAAAGTTCGCCCACTTGCGCGGGAGTCGCGGTGCCAACTGTGTCGGCGAGAGAAACGGTGCCGACGCGCAGATCCTTCAGCCATTCGAGCGTGTCTTCCACAATTTCCGGGCCCCAGGGCTCCTCGTACGGATTGCCGAAGGCCATCGAAATGTAAATCACCAGGCCGCGGCCGGCATCCTTCGTGGCTTTCTTTAATTGCTCGACGAGGCGGCGCGATTCGGATCGCGTCATATTGGCGTTGGCGCGGCGGAAATATGCGGAGATCGAGTAGGGGTAGCCGATCGTCGTAACGCCCGGCGTGGCCAGCGCGCGCTCGATGCCGCGCTCGTTGACGACGATGCCGATGATTTCGGGGCGCGCGACGCCGGGCGGGATCGACTCGTTCAAGCGCGACATCACTTCTTCGCTGTCCGCCATTTGCTTCACGTGCTCGGGCGAAACGAAGCTGACGGCGTCAATGTGGCGAAAGCCGGCGTCGACCAGCGCGCGCAAGTATGCGGCTTTCTCCGCGGCGGGAATCAGTTGCGGCAAGCCTTGCCAAGCGTCGCGCGGGCATTCGATCAATTTCACGGAATCCATGTGGGCTGCGGGTGTCCCTTCCAATGCAGATTAGTCCAGGCGCGACTATGTTCGCGCAGGTCTGCTTAAGTTTGCCAAACGCCGGTGCGAAATTCGGGAATCTCCGTGTTAAGCGCCGCGACTTCCAGCGCCCATGCCAGCGCGCGCCGCGTATACGCCGGATCGAGCAACGCATCGACCCACAGCCGCGCCGCGGCGTAGCGCGGATCGGTTTGGCGCTCGTAGGATTCGCGGATGCTGCTTTGCAATTCTTGTTTTTCGGCGTCCGAGAGTCGCTTGCCTTCGCGTTCGAGCTGTTTGACCTTGATGTCCAGCAGCGTGCCGGCGGCGGAATCGCCGCTCATCACCGCGTAACGCGCGGTGGGCCACGCGAACAGAAAGCGCGGATCGAAGGCTTTGCCGCACATCGCGTAATTTCCGGCGCCGAAACTGCCGCCGCACACCACCGTGATTTTCGGGACCACGCTGTTGGAGACGGCGTTCACCATTTTCGCGCCGGCGCGGATGATGCCGCTGGCTTCGGCGTCCTTGCCGACCATGAAGCCGTTCACATCGTGCAGAAAAATCAGCGGCACAAGATGCTGATTGCAATCGAGGATGAAGCGCGCGGCCTTCTCCGCGGCGTCGGTGTAAATCACGCCGCCGAATTCCATGCGCCGCTCGCCGGTGGCGGGATCGATCGTGGGCACGTTTTGTTTTTGATTGGCGACGATGCCGACGGCCCAGCCTTCGATGCGCGCGTAGCCGCACAGCAGAGTTTGGCCATACTCGGGGCGATACTCCTCAAAGCGGCTGCCATCGATGATGCGTGCCAGGATTTCGCGCATGTCATACGATTTCGCCGGATCGGACGAAAAAATGCCGTAGATATCCGCGGCGGGATAAAGCGGCGCCACGCTGGCGATGCGATCGAAGCGCGGCGCGGGCGGGTGTCCCAATTGGCCGACCAGCGTGCGGATGCGCGCGATGCAGGCTTTGTCGTCCGGCTCGCGGAAATCCACGGTGCCGCTGATCTGCGCGTGCATCTTGGCGCCGCCCAATTCTTCGGCCGTCACCTTTTGGCCGATGGCAGCTTGCACCAGAGCGGGACCGGCGAGAAACAGGCCGGAGCCTTCGGTCATCAGAATGTGATCGCACATCACCGGCAAATACGCGCCGCCGGCGACGCACATGCCCATGATCGCGGTGATTTGCGGAATGCCCATCGCGCTCATCACCGCGTTGTTGCGGAAGACGCGGCCGAAATCGTCGGTGTCGGGGAAAACATCCTCTTGCAGTGGCAGAAAAATTCCCGACGAATCGACCAGGTAGATTGTGGGAATGCGATTATCGATCGCGATGTTTTGCGCGCGGAGCACTTTCTTGGCGGTCATCGGGAAAAACGCGCCGGCTTTCACTGTGGCGTCGTTGGCGATGATCATCGTCATGCGGCCGGAAATATGCGCGAGTCCCACGATCGTGCCGGCCGCCGGCGCGCCGCCCCACTCTTCGTACATGCCGTACCCGGCGTAAACGCCCAGCTCGAAAAATCGCCTGCCGTGATCGATCAGCAGGGCGATGCGCTCGCGCGCGGTCAGCCGGCGTTTTTTGTGCTGCGCCTCAACGGCCTTCGCGCCGCCGCCTTCGCGCAGCGTCACCTCTTCGTTCTTGATTTCGGTGGCGATGTCCACCATGCGGCGGACGTTCTTCTCGTATGCCGGAGAGTTTGGATCGACGTGCGTCGGGATGACGGAACTCGGCAAGGCCAACGGTTAACTCCTTGGCACGACGCACAGCGGCGTCGCGCCGCGATCAGCAGTGGCGCAAGTATAGCAAGTTATTTCAAGGTCAGGAGCGAGCGGCTGTTTGTTCGCGGACGAACTTCACGATGTCTTGCGTTGAGGCGCCGGGCAGAAAGACCTCGGCGATACCGGCCTTTTTCAGCGCGGGAATATCCGCTTCGGGAATGATGCCGCCGACGAGCACCAGCACGTCACTCATCTGTTTCTGCCGCAGAAGCTCAAGCAAACGCGGGCACAGAGTGTTGTGCGCGCCGGAAAGAATCGAAAGGCCGATGACGTCGACGTCTTCCTGCTCCGCGGCGGAGGCGATCATCTCCGGCGTTTGGCGCAAGCCGGTGTAAATCACTTCCATGCCGGCATCGCGCAGCGCGCGCGCAATAATTTTCGCGCCGCGGTCGTGGCCATCAAGCCCCGGCTTGGCAATCAATACGCGTATTTTCCTCTCGGTCATTCTCTGTGCGCTCTGTGTTCTCTGTGGTGAATCTCTTGCCTTTGCCCTGATCCTAGACAATAAACCGCCGCACCCCATCCTTCAAGGCTTTCACGTTGCAATTGATCAGGAGTCCGAGCCTGCAGCCCGAGAGGCGCAGGTAGGTCAAGATAATTGCCTCGTGAATCGGAGCTAGCGCCTCAACAGACTTGAGTTCAACGATGACGCGGCCTTCGACAAGCAGGTCGATCCGGAACCCGCAATCTAGCCGCGTATCTGTATAGACCAGCGGAATCGGTTTTTGTCTTTCAATTTGAAGATTTCGAGTCATGAGTTCCTGGGTTAGGCACTCCTCATATGCGGATTCGAGCAGTCCGGGACCGAGGACGCGGTGGACTTCAATAGCGGCGCCGATAATTTCGTGGGTGAGTTGATTGTCGGTCATCGGAAGGAAACGGAATTTACCACAGAGCGCACAGAGAACACAGAGAAAGCGGGGATTCAGATACGGTTGAACACAGACTTACGTGATTGCGGTTTCTTGGTAGCTGCCGAAGACGTCGCGGAGGGCGGCGCAGATTTCGCCGACCGTTGCGCAGGACTTCACGGCTTCGTAGATGTGCGGCATCAGGTTTGCGTCGGCCTGCGCGGCGGCGCGCAACGATTGCAGGCGTCGTGCGACTTCGCCGGCCGACCGATGGGCGCGCAAGGCGCGCAATCGTTCCGCTTGCTGCGCACCGACGGAATCGTCGATTTGCAGAATGTTGATGGGCGTTTCGTCGCTGAGGCAATCGTTCACGCCGACGATGATCTTTTCCTTGCAATCCACGGCGAGCTGGTAGCGATACGACGCTTCGCCGATTTCGCGTTGCGGATAGCCGCGCTCGATCGCGGGGACCATGCCGCCCATCTCGTCGATCTTGCGGATGTAATCGCGCGCGCCGGATTCAATTTGATTCGTCAGCGTCTCAAGGAAATAGGAGCCGCCCAGCGGATCGGCCGTGCCGGTGACGCCGGTTTCGTGCGCGATGATTTGCTGCGTGCGCAGCGCGAGCGTCGCGGCGAATTCCGTCGGCAGCGACCACGCTTCGTCCAGCGAATTAGTGTGCAGCGATTGGGCGCCACCCATCACCGCAGCGAGCGCTTGCAGCGCCGTGCGCACCACGTTGTTGTACGGCTGCTGCGCCGTAAGCGAGCAGCCGGCGGTCTGCGCGTGGAATCGCAGCGCGCAGGAGCGCGGATCGCGCGAGCCGAATCGTTCGCGCATCACGGAATCCCACAAACGGCGCGCGGCGCGATATTTCGCGATCTCCTCGAAGAAATCGTTGTGCGCGTTGAAGAAAAATGAAAGCCGTGGCGCGAATTCGTCGAGCTTCAATCCGCGGCGCAGTCCGCGCTCCACATATTCGATGCCATCGCGCAGCGTGAACGCCAATTCTTGGATCGCCGTCGAACCGGCTTCGCGAATGTGGTAGCCGCTGATCGAGATGGTGTTGAAGCGCGGCGTGTGTCGCGCGCCGAACTCAAACGTATCCACCACCAGGCGCAGCGACGGTTCCGGCGGATAGATATATTCTTTCTGCGCGATGTATTCCTTCAGGATGTCGTTCTGCAGCGTGCCTGACAATTGTTTCCAATCCGCGCCTTGCCGTTCGGCCACGGCCAGATACATCGCCCAAATCACCGCAGCCGGGGAATTGATCGTCATCGAAGTCGTGACGCCGGCAAGCGGAATCCGGTCGAACAGGGCTTCCATATCCGCCAGAGAACTGATCGCCACGCCGCATTTGCCCACTTCGCCCGCGGCCAGCGGATCGTCGGAGTCGTAGCCCATCAGTGTCGGCAGATCGAACGCAACGGAGAGGCCCGTCTGACCTTGCGCGAGCAAGTAGCGGAAGCGAGCGTTGGTATCGTGCGCGGAGCCGAAGCCCGCGAATTGGCGCATCGTCCAAAGCCGCGCGCGATACATCTCCGGATGAATGCCGCGGGTGTATGGAGGCTTGCCCGGCGCGCCAAGATCGCGCTGCGCATCCCAAGTGGCCAAATCGGCGGGGGTGTAGAGGCGCTCGATCGGATGGCCGGAGACGGTGGTGAATTGACGCGCGCGTTCGGGTGCCTGAGCCGTCTGTTTCGCCGCGGGGTTGTTTTCAGTGGTCATTGCGTCGGGTTTCGCGCACTGCGGATATCTTCCGCTCCCATTGTAGCGAATTGCAGCAGAGAAGCGCCGAATTGATGCCGCATTTATGCTAGTGACAACCGCCGGACATGCTGTGTTAGAATGCCCGCCCTCAGGGCGCGAAAGGAGCCCTCCTCGATGACGATTTTTTCTCGCTTCACGGTAATTATCGCCGCGATTGCGTGTCTTGCCGCGGCGCCGGTTGCACAAGCACAACAGGAGTTTCCGCCTCCGCAGGGCAAAGGACGCGTGATCGTAATGGGCTCGGGCATGTCCGGCCCAGAGCATTACACGATGATCGCCCGCGCGGTCGCCGAGCTTGGCTACGACGTCGTGCTATTCGACGGCAACACGTGGGAGGGCACTCACGGCGACGGCGTGAAAGCGGCCATCGAGCAAGCGCTGCAAATGCCGCACGCGCTACCCGGCAAAGTGGTTTTGGTTGGGTTCTCGCTGGGCGGCGGCATGGAACTTTATTACGGCGCGCAGTGGTCCGATCAGGTACTGGGCGGCGTGCTGTGGTATCCCGCGAACCAATTCATTCAAGACGTTCCCGGATGGGCCAACCGATTGTCGATCCCGCTGCTTGTGTTCGCCGGTGGCAAGGATCATTACCGCAACGGCTGCTGCACGGCCGCGAAGGACGCGACGCTGAAGGATGCCGCCGCCGGTGCGGGGAAGAAATTCGATCTCTTCATCTATGACGATGCGGATCACGACTTCGTCAGGGATGGGGCGCACTACAATAAGGTTGATGATGCGGACGCCTTCAAGAAAATGGCGGATCGAATAAAAGTCTATTTCGGAGAGTAGATCGCTGACTTTTTCTCAATCCAACGCCCCCAATCGAGAGTTTAGCGGTTGGGGGCGTTGTTTTTTTGCCCAGGGTGCGACGCGCGATTGGATTGCGGCTTGTGATTCGGGCGACCGCAGTTCGAGGCGCTAGTCCCGCGGGGCTTCCCGCAACAGTGCATCGAGGTCGAGCGGCCGCGTTTCCATCACGAGTTCGCCGTGCGCGCTGCGCGGCCACTGACCCTGGGGCCGATCCCAAGACAATTCGACGCCGTTTCCATCCGGATCGCGCAAATAGATCGCTTCGCTGACGCCGTGATCCGCAGCGCCTTCGAGCGGAATGTGCACGGCGAGCACTCGGCGCAGCGTTTGCGCCAGCGCGGCGCGCGTGGGATAGAGGAACGCGGTGTGATACAGGCCTGTGGTGCCCGGCGGTGGCGGGGAGCCGCCGAGGCTCTCAAGAGTATTCAGCGCGATGTGATGGTGATAGCCCCCGGCGGAAAGAAAAACCATGCCGTCGCCGATTCGCTGGGTTTCTTCAAACCCGAGGACGTCGCGATAGAATGCCAGCGCGCGATCGAGGTCCGCGACGCGAAGGTGAACGTGGCCCACGCGAACCGCCGGATGCACCGTAAACGGCTTGACCGCGACGGAACCAGTTTTCCTGGAAGCCATAATTCACCCGCCGGCCTTCGCGAGTTGGAGCGCCATCTTGCGCATCCTACGCTGCGCCGCCAGAAGACACAACCGCGCGCGCGAATCACAGAATTCGGAAAGATGAATTGGCAGCGGATCTACTGCGGCGGTGTCGCGTCCGGCTTGTAGGTGACCACGGGCTGGCCGTCGACGATATGAATGTCGCTGACTCCGTCGGGCAATCGCAGCTTTTCACGATCTTCAGGCGAAGCCATCAGCTTATCGACCGCTGCTTGCAGAGCGGCTTGCGGCATGGGTACGCCGCCCACATTTCCGGCAACGGGATCGAATTTCAAATAGCCGTCTTGCGAGCTAATGTGTCCGTCGAGCTCGATCGGCACATCTTTGCCGTGATAATCGTAAATGAAATAAGCCTTCGCGAGATCGCCGACCATGTCCATCTTGAAATCTTTAACGTTGGACTGCACTTGCTCCGCGGTTTCATTGCTGTCCCCGTTGAAGTCCATGGCGGCGCCGCTCGGTGAATCCGCAGTGGTGCTGTTCGGCGTGGCGTTCGCTGCGCCGGTTGGCAGGGAATGGGTGGAACTCGGCTGCGACGAGTTCGGCATCGCGGTAACGTCTTGCACCAACGAGTTCAGTTCCGTGCTGTTGAGTTGTGCTTGCGCGGGTTTCTCAGTCGGCGTGATCTCGCCGGCGGCGTTCAATTTCTGTTGCGCACTCGCCGCAGCGCCGGCGTCAGCCGGAATGCTCGGCTCCGATGATTTGCGCGCTACCAGAATGGCCGCCAGCACCAAGACCGCAAGCACCGCCCACCGCGCGGCTTCAAACGTGATTTTGAATGGCGCGTTTTTCGGCTTTGTCGGAGCAGGACCGGTGGTCGGCATGGAAGGCCTCATCTACAGTCTAGCAAGTGGCGGGGTATTCTCGGGTTTGCTCTCTGCCGCGATGGTCAAACGCACACTGTACCGAAGGCCAGCCGCGGATGCGGCCGCGCGCTCCCTGATGGATGTGATGCTTGGGATCGTAAGAAGTGGCGCGGGCGATGCCTTGAGGAGGGATTGGGTGCGACCCCGCCCGCGCCTTGCCGGACCAACGGAGAGATCGAAAATGCCCAGCTGCTCCGAGCGCATCACGCGAGCGCTCGGAGCAGCTCGTTGCCTTCGTTACTGGTCTTGACCTTGGCCTTGACCCTGACCCTGACCTTGCCCTTGGCCGGGAGCCATCGGTGGCGCAGGAGCCGGAGCCGAATTCGGTCCGCCGCCTGGTCCGCCTTGGCCGCTGTGCATATGTTGCTGACCGCCCCAGTTGCCTTTGCCGTTGGGTCCGCCTGGCCCACCTGGGCCGCCGCCCGGTCGATTGCGGCCAGGTTCAGCGGTCACCAACTTGTAGTCGGCCGGCACGGTGAATAGCGCCGCATCCGGTTCGCCGCGCTTCAGGTTCGTGAGCGTGAAGGTCGTCGTGCCCTCGAACGGATTCGAGCGGATCGTCAACACGTTGGTCAGCAAATCCGGCGAATACCACCGCTCGAAACTGGTCACGATCGGCTTTTCATTGCCGATTGTTCCGGCTGGAATTGTGCTGGACGTGCGCGTGCCTACCACGTTCACGCCTTGGATTGTTTTTGAGCCGAGCGAAACGGTGGTTTGCTCGCCGCCGCCGCGCAGTTCGGGACCGCCGTCATGTCCGCCGCCTCGCCCATCGCGCCCCGCGCCCGCCCGGCCGTCATGACCGTCGCCGCCGCGGCCGGCGAATCCAGCGTGTCCGCCGCGTTCGCCATCGTGTCCGCCGTCATGCCCGCCGCCGAAGCCTATGATTTCGCGCGCGGTCTTGTCCGTGGGATTCAGGATGTAGCGCTTGTGCGCCACCGGATCGTTGATCGAAATGAATGTCGGGGGCGTGCCCGACGTCGCAAACGGACCGATTGCCGGTGGCGTGATCTCGATGCGCGTGCGCCCCTGGCCATCGCGCGCGACAATGCCCGTGAACTTGCGATCGACCACAGTGCCGTCACTCAGGATGCGCTTGAACTCGCGCGTGCCGTTCGCCGAAAATGGCGAGCCGGTGACGACTCTGCCGCCCAGATTGCCTTCAAAGCCGACGATGCGCATGCCAGCGCCGTCGCCACCGCCAGGTCGCCCCGCCATTCCACGATTATTTCCCCAAGCGTGGTTGGTCGCTTGGCCCGCCGGCGGCGGAGCCGCTGCCGGTGCGGGCGCCTGGCCGCGGCCGGATACGGCGAACGCAACCAGCGCTACGCCGCAAGCCACCGCCGCCCATCGTGAATAGAGCTTCTCAGTTCTTCGTGTAGCCATCTGCGTGATCCTCCGTGGTTCAGATTCCGTGGCGCCAACGTGGGCGCCACTGATAATTACGGATTATTCGTATGCTGCTGCTCGGGGGCCAAACGAATCGCTTCGAGCGAGCCATCTTCAGCTACCACCACATCCGCCGAAACCATTTGTGTATCCTCATCGGACGCATCGGAAGCGGCATCCGGCGACGATTGCAATCCCAGCGACGCCAGCGCCGATGCCGGCAATTCGACGCGAATCACGGAATCGCCGTCGATCGAGGCGCCATCGAACGCATTGGGCATCTGGTAGAACTGCTCCATCTGCGCGGCGTCGGCCTGATCCGATGCTTGCGCAGCGGAATTCGGCGCAGAGGCGTTCACACGCGATGCTTCGAGAGGCAGCGAAGGCGCCGTAGCGCGTGGCGCAGGCTGCGCGGCCGGACCCGCCGGACCGTCGGTGGGGCGATGCGTCATCAAGACTGCGCCGATCAGCACGGCAGCGGTCGCCAATGCCATCGCCGCAACCCAGCGCCACACGGGCTGTATCACCTTGGGAGCCGGATGCTCCGCGCGGAAAGCAGCCATTAAGTTGCGTTCGAGGTGCGCAGGCGCTGCGATGTCGCGATCGGCATCAGCCAGATCGTCAAGCTGATCGTTCAGGTCGCGCTGTTCAGCCAGCACGGCGGCGCAATCGTCGCACATCAACGCATGTTCCAGGCCGCGGCGCACGGATTCGCTGGTGGGCTGCTCCGGCCGTAAGAGCTCGTGCACGATTTCGTTGAACTCTTCGCAGGTCATACTCATCCTCCCGCCCGCATTCGCCGCCGTGCGGGCTCGTCCGCCGCCGCGCCTTCACTGGCCGCTGTATCGCGACTTCCCAATTTCGCCAGCAGTAACCCGCGCGCGCGATTCAGCCGCGAGCGCACGGTTCCCACGGGGCATTCCAAACGCGCGGCGGCATCCGCGTAACTGCATTGCTCGAGATCGCACAGCACGACCACTTCGCGATACACCGGCGGCAGCGAAAGCACGGCGCGGCGCACGGTTTCCACGCGATCTTGCCGCTCGAGTTGCGATAGCGCGCCGGTGCCATCGTCAGCGTCGTGTTCCGCCACCGCGCGAAGGTCCGTTGCGGAGTGGCCGTTCGATCCGATTGCACCCTGCGTCGTGTCCGCTTCGAGGGGCTCAAATCGGCGATCGCGCTCCAGCGCGCGCAGCACATGATTCCGCGCGATGCCAAAGAGAAACGCGGAAACGTTGCCGCGCGCCGGATCGAATCGCTCCGGCTGACGGATCAGCGTCAGGAATGTCTCCTGCGTGGTTTCCTCGGCGATCGAATGGCTGTGGCTCATACGAAACGCGAAACGGTATAGCCGCGCCTGATGCGCCCGATACAGCGACGCAAACGCCTCCTCGTCGCCGCGGCGAAGCAGCTCGACAAGCGCGCTATCGGAAGAACCTATGATTTTCGGTCCCATGCAAAACTTTTGCGGGACTGCTTTTGGCCGCCCTTGAAGTCTGTGAGGAGCCCATTCTAGCCCCCGGCAGGTCGGTTGGGGCTGATTTTCCGGTGCCCGGGGCACTAACTATCTGCTTCTTAGACGCCTCGCTTCGCCGCCTCGTTGCTCTGCAGCGGCGCATGTGCCCCCGCTCAAGGGCTTTCCACTCGAAAAGCATGGTTCTCTTATGCTTCCGGGCAGGACGGCCCAAAGTTCCACTAGTTTCGGCTTGGATGGCCGGCGATTGCGCTCTTGGCGCCGGTACAGGGAGGTTACCCGTGCGGCAGTGGCTTATTTGGGTTTATCTTCCGCGAGCAGGGCGAGGAACTCCGGATCATCGTGAAGGCAGGCGAGATCTGGGTCGCGCTGCGCCCAGTCCAGTTGACCGAAGCTGTGTTCCTTCATCTTCCGCAGCATACCGAGGGCTTCGGCCTTCATCCCCATAATGCCGTAGGTACAGGCGGCGTTGTAGAACATATTTCCGTCGTTTGGACGCAGCGCCAGCGCCTTATTCACTTCGCCAATCGCGGCCTCCGTCTTCTTGAAGTGCGCATAGTTTGTGGCCAGCAGGATCCGCGCACGAGCATCCTCCGGCACCATATCCAGTTGGCGTTCCAGCGCCAGCACCCGGCCTTCGCGCAAGCCATCTGCCTCGGCGACCCGCCCGACGCGATCGAGCGACATGATGTAAGGCACGAAGACGTTGTAATCGTCGCTGCCCACTTCGATGGCGCGCTTCGCCAGATCGGCGGCCTCCGCCGGCCGATCGCCGCGGAATAGCGCGCGGCCCAACGCGAAGTACGCCGTGCCGTAATTCGGGTTCAGTTCCAGCGCGCGCCGCGCCGAGCGCACGGCCTCGTCAAACTCCTTATTGGCCTCCTGGATTCTTGCCCGCGCCGCGTAAGCTTCTCCGAGTTGCGGATCCAGTTCCAGTGCGCGCTCGCAAGCCAGCCGCCCTTGATCGATCCATTTCTGCTCGGTTTCATGGAAATAATAAATGCTCGAGCAGGCGATGGCCGTTTCGGCGTACGCCAGCGCAAAGTTGGGATCGAGCTTGATGGCGTGCTCGTACATTTTCAGCGCGAATTCCAGGTCCGTTCGCGTCATTCGTCTGGCATAGCCGCGTCCGCGAAGGAAATAGTCGTAGGCCTCGGCGTTTTCCGTGGCCTTGCGTGCAATCGCGTTTTCTTCTTGCGGCGAAAGCGTGATTCGCAGGGCCTCGGTGATGCTGCGAGCAATTTCGTCCTGGACCGCGAAGACGTCTTCCATCGTGCGGTCGAATCGGTCCGCCCACACGCCATGGCCCGAAGCGGCTTCGACCAATTGCGCGGTCACGCGCAGTCGGTTGCCGGCCCGGCGGATAGATCCGCTGAGCACATACATCGCGCCCAATTCCTGCCCGACTTGCGGCGCGGTCACGGCTTTATCGCGGAAGTTCAGCACGGCCGCGCGGGGGAACACCTTCATGCCTTTCACCTTGACCAGCTCGGTGATCACGTCTTCCGTCATGCCGTCGCGGAAGTATTCGTCCTCTTTTTGCGCGCTCAGATTTTCGAAATAGAGCACGGCAAGCGATTTCTCCGCCGATGCGGCGGACGGCTTGCTGCGTCCGGAATCGAATTCGCGCTTCAGAGTCAGCAATTCCGAATGTAGCTTGGCCGCGCTTGGCGTTCGCTTCTCGCGGTCTTTCTCCAGCAAACGGCCGATCAACTGCTCCAATCCCGCGGGCACGCCGGGATTCGCGCGCGTGATCGGCGCCGGTGCGCGATTCAAGATGGAATCGAACACCACCGCTGTCGTGTTTCCGGCGAAGGCTTCGCGACCCGTGACCATTTCATAGAGGACCACGCCCAGGGAGAACAAATCCGTGCGCGCGTCGACCTCTTCGCCCCGCGCTTGCTCTGGAGACAGATATGCAACAGTTCCGTTGGAGGAGCCGGTGGTCGTCAGATGGTCGCCAAACGCGCCCGCGGTGACGGTCGCGCCGACACTCTCGCCGACGCGCAGCTTCTGCGGCGCAAGCTTGGCGAGGCCGAAATCCAGGATCTTGGCGTTGCCGCGACGCGTCACAAAAAGGTTTGCGGGCTTGATGTCCCGGTGGATGATGCCGTTGGCGTGGGTCGCTTCGAGCGCATCCGAAATTTCCGTGGCGAATTCCAGGGCCGCCTCGATGGCCATCGGTTTCCCGGAAATATGGTGCTTCAGAGTGTCGCCTTCCAAGAGTTCCATCACGATGAACGGCTGGCCTTCGTATTCGTCTACGTCGTAAATCGTGCAGATGTTGGGATGATTCAATCCGGATGCGCTGCGCGCTTCGCGCTGGAACCGTTCGACGGCCAGTTTGTCCTTGACGACTTCTTCGGGAAGGAATTTCAAAGCCACATCGCGGCCCAGGCGGGTGTCATTGGCGCGATAGACCACGCCCATACCACCTCCGCCCAGTTTTTCTACGATGCGATAGTGCGAGACTGTTTTTCCAATCATACGTGCAAGGGCCGAGAGTTGCGTATGTTACGGTGCATGCCAATCGAAGTCAATCGCGGTTCGAGAGCTGCAGAATCACTGCTCGACACCCTCCTGCGTTCATCTGCCAGAACAAAAACTCCGCCCAGAAATCGGACCAGGTCCGAAATTCGGGGCGGAGTTTGTGTGCAGGCGTTATTGCGGCTCAATCAGCCCAAGCTAGATAGCCGGGCACGATTATGTTCGCCACGGGGATGATCAGCAGAATGCCCCACCAACTCGGTTTGCCCCGGGCCACCGCGATCGCCATCCAAACGATGATAAAGATGATGATGTTTACGAACGGAATCAGGCAGAGAATAAACCACCACAGCGGCTTTTTCGCGATGTTCAACATCAAGAGGATGTTGAGGATCGGGACCCAGGCCCACCAACCGTTTGCGGTATTCGTCTTTTTGGCGATGGTCTGTAAAGCCAGCGACACATACACATAGCCCGCTGCAGCAATGATCAGGAAAAAGAACATGAGACCACCGAGGGCCGCAGCCGCTGGCAATGCCCCCGAGTTGTCCGATTGGGCGAACGCCGAGCCTGCTGGAAGCAGCATGACAATCAGCGCTGCGGCTGGTAGTAGCCACCGCAGGATACCTGGCCGTGATTTCATTCGCGTTCCTCCTCGAAATTTGAGCCGGAATTTCCGACTACGGGCATCCGGCTGGCGCATCGTACCCTTCTCCGGCTCTGGACACAACCCGATTGCCAATCGAGCGCGACCGCAACGATTAAGCAAAATCCACACTGTTCGAGGAAGATTTTCGGAATCTGTCTCAGGATTTAAGCACAGCGCTGCGTCTGCTTTCGAGAAGCTCCATGACGGTGTCCACTTTTTCCGTTTGAACGCCCACTTCAAGCAACGCTCCGCGAAAGTGCTTCAGAAAATTGTCGAAATGCGCGTCAGTTAACCCTTCTGCCCGCGCGGCGGCATGGGCGGCGGAGAGATCTTTGCCCGTATAAACGGTTTGTCCCCCGAGCAGCATGGAGACGAACATGCTCTGTCGTTCGCGCAGGCGCGGCAAATCGGCGTCTTTGAAAAAGGGACGCAGGGTCTCGTCCCGTAAGACTCTTTTGTAGAAGGCATCCGTGGCGGCCCAGACTTTCTTCTTGCCACCGATGAGGTCATAAAGTTGATCGCTCATTCGATCCTTTCGCAGCTGAAAACAGATTTGACTCGACCGTTAAAGGGAACAAAGTACTTCTTCCGCGCGTGGCGGCGCCTACTTCACTGCCAGCACGAGCAGGGTAGCGTCGTCGTGAAATTGCGCGGCGCAGAATTCCGTCACCTCGGCGAGCAGTTGCCGATTCATACTCGCGGCGGAATCCGCCGCATAGTCTTCGGCGAATGTGGCGACTCTTTCCATGCCGAATTCTTCGCCATGTGGACCTTCAGCTTCGGTGATGCCGTCGGTAAATAGAAGCAGCCTGTCGCCGGAACTAAGATCCACGCTCCACTCCTGATACGTCCAAGCGGGGAAAACGCCGAGAACCGCGCCGCCCTGATCCAGCGTGCGCACGACACCGCCGGAAATCAGGATGGGATACGGATGGCCAGCATTGCAGTAGCGAAACGTGCGAGTGCCGGCGTTCAAAACGCCGCAGAAGAAGGTGACGAATTTATCGGCCGCGATGCTTTCGCAGAGCATGCCGTTGATGATGGTGCATACCCGTGCAGGGCTATCCAGGTCGCGAACCGATGCGCGCAGACTGGCCTGCACGTTGGCCATTAGCAGCGCGGCGGGAACGCCTTTGCCGGAGACGTCGGCAATACAGATGGCCAAGCGGTCTTCGCCGAGCTTCAAGACATCAAAGTAATCTCCGCCGACCGCGCGCGCGGGCTGCCAGGCGCTGGCCACCTCGAATCCCGCAAGCTGGGGAATTTCCTTGGGCAGCAGTGACTCCTGGATCTCTCGCGCACGCTGCAGTTCCTCGTCCTGGACCTCCAGCCGCGCCGCGCCGGCCTGCACCATGCGTTGCAACTCGACGTTGCGTCGCTCGAGCCGTCCCCTGGTCCTGTTATAGAGAAAATTGATCGCGCCGTAGACGGCGACTATCACGAAGGGCAGCCTCCAGCCGGTCGAGATCAGGTGCCAAAGCGATTGCGGCGTAGGCGGTGCGATCCACCAGACAATGACGCTAGACAGGGCGTAAACGGGAAGCATCACGCCGCAGAGCACAGCCAGGAAAATCAGCAAGTCATAAGGGAACGGTTTTTCGTAGAGGACATGCAGCCATTGCACCGGAGGCGAAAGGAAATTGCCGATGCACAACGAGTACAAAATGACCGTGAAAGGATTTATGTGCTGCCCGGTGGCCCAGAAAATCGCGCCGACGACCAGCGCGATGAACAAATAGATGCCCTGGACGCGAAAGAACGTCGCCAGCGCTTTGGAGTTGAGCGTCATCGTTAGCTCGATTGTCAGCCGATCGCCAATATACTACCCGAAGTTTCGATTGGGACTGCAAACTGGCGCATCTTTGGATCCAGCTTTTGGCACGGACGATCGCTTCACAGCCGCGCCAAGTCGGCATCTTTGAAAAATGGGCGCAGGGTCTCATCCCGTAACACTCAACTTTAGAAGGCGTCCCTGGCGGCCCACACTGTTTTCTTGCCGCCGATGAGGTCATAAAGTTGATCGATCATTCGATCCCTTAGAAGCTGAACACAGATTTAACTCGAACGCTAAAGGGAACAACGTATTCCTTCCGCGAACGCGTGGCAAGCCCCGGGGCGGGGACCGAGACACCTCGGCCCGTCTTTCAATTAAAGTTCCGGTAATCGTCCAAGTGGAACGGGATTATCTGCTCCGCGCTCGGAAACGCTGCTGGAGCATTGCGCACTGACGGGGTCAGG
>JBEKDK010000062.1:0-18463 GCA_050014395.1 Candidatus Acidiferrales bacterium
CGGCCGCTATTCGATTTTCATTTGCTACGAGGCGATTTTCCCCGGCGAAATTCGCCAGTTCACGGAAAATGGCGCCGAGCTGCTCGTCAACATCTCGAACGATGGTTGGTTTGGCCGGTCCGCGGCGCCGGCAACGCATCTGGAAGCGGCGCGCGTGCGCGCGGTGGAAAATCGCCGCTGGCTTCTGCGCGACACCAACAACGGCTACACGGCGTCGATCGATCCTTACGGCCGGATCGTCGCGGAGATGGCGCCGGATATTCGCGGCCAGCTCGACGCGCCGTATGCATTTCGCAGCGATTTGACGTTCTACGTGCGCCATGGCGATTGGCTGGCGTGGTTTTCGCTGTGCGGCACGCTGCTCGCGCTGCTGATCGTGGATTGGCGTTTCTTGTATCCGCCCGCAACGCAGCGCGTGCCCAGCGAATTCCAGGGCGGGCAAACGGTCACGCAGCGCAAGCGTGAGAAGGCTATCCAGAAGCAGCACGGCAAAAAATCGGCACGCACATGATCATCGAAGATCTCCAGCATCGTTTTGACGAACTCCGCGAGCGCACGGCGCGGGTGCGGAGTTATCTTTGACCTTCCGACACAGCAAAAACTCCTAGACGATTTGGAAGCGCGCGTCGCCGCCCCCGACTTCTGGCAAAACCAGGAGCAGGCGCAGAAGACGCTGGCCGCGCGCAAGCAAGCCGAAGAAAAAGTCCGCGCTGCGGAGAGACTTTCCGCGATTGAAAGCGATATCGAAACTTATTTGCATCTGGCTGCAGAAGAATCCGACGCCGCCAAGCGCGAAGCACTGATCGCCGAAATCGCCGGCGAACTCGATACTTCCGAAAATTACGCCGCGGAACTCGAAACCTCCGTCCTGCTCTCCGGGCCAGACGATCACTCCAACGCCATCCTCACCATCAAACCCGGCGCCGGCGGCACCGAATCGCAAGACTGGGCCGAAATGCTTCTGCGCATGTATCTGCGATGGGCAGAGCGCAAGGGTTTCAAAACCACGATCATCGATCAAACGCCCGGCGAAGCTGCCGGCATCAAGTCCGCCACCGTGCGCGTCGAAGGCGAAAATGCCTACGGCCTGCTGGGCACCGAAAGCGGCGTGCATCGCCTGATTCGCATTTCGCCGTTCGATCAAGCCGCGCGGCGCCACACTTCGTTCGCATCGGTCTTCGCGATTCCGGAAATCGACGATGCCATCGAAATCGTTGTCAAGCCCGAAGACCTGCGCATCGACACCTTTCGCGCCGGCGGACACGGCGGCCAGAACGTCAACAAAGTCGAAACCGCCGTGCGTTTCACCCACTTGCCCTCCGGCATCGTCGTCCAATGCCAAGCCGAGCGCAGCCAGCACAAGAACCGCGAGCTGGCCATGAAGATGCTCCGCTCGAAACTTTACGCGCTCGAAATCGAAAAGCGCCGCGCCGACACGCGCAAGCTCGATGAAGCCAAAATGGACATCAGCTTCGGCAGCCAAATCCGCACCTACACCTTGCAGCCTTATCGCCTGGTGAAAGATCACCGCACCAAGTTTGAAATGGGCGACGTTGACCGCGTCCTCGATGGCGACATCGACCCGTTCATCCACGCCTTCCTGATCTCGCGAAAGTAGGGAGCAGCCCTCCTGAGTCGATGGCGCTAGCTCGCCGCCCCCGCCGCGCCGGTCGAGAGGCCCCCCGGCGAGTCGAATTCCGGCTGCATTTCGCCCCTAAGTCCTGCCCTTTCAACCCCAAATCCCGCCTGTTCAGCCCCCGCAATCGCAATTAGGGCACGGCGCGTTGACAGCGCTAAAACCCCATGCTACGGTACAATTTCTGCAATTTTGTCCCCGCTGCCGGCACACTACTCCGGCGGTCGCTGCAGAAACCTTCGGGAGGAATACGGTTTTGAGCGAAGCAAAGCGTAATTTTCTGTTCACTTCTGAGTCGGTCACCGAGGGCCACCCCGACAAGATTGCCGACCAGGTTTCTGACGCCGTTCTCGATGCCGTGCTGACGCAGGACCCCATGGGCCGCGTGGCCTGCGAGACTCTCTGCACAACAGGCTTGGTCGTGGTTGCCGGTGAAATCACCACCAGCGCCGTCCTCGACTATTCCGATATCGTACGCGGCGTGATCCGCGACGTCGGCTACACCTCCTCGGAATTCGGCTTCGATGCTGACACTTGCGCCGTGGTCTCCTCTTTGAAGCGTCAATCCCCAGACATCGCCATGGGAGTCGACACCGGAGGCGCCGGCGATCAGGGCCTGATGTTCGGCTTCGCCTGCGATGAGACTGAAGAGTTGATGCCCTTGCCAATCACGTTGGCGCACAAGCTTGTTCGCCGCCTCTCCGAAGTCCGCAAGAGCGGCCAGCTCGATTTCCTGCGCCCCGACGGCAAATCACAAGTCACGATCCAGTACGTCAACGGCCGCCCCGAGCGCGTCGACGCGGTAGTTGTCTCCACACAGCATTCCGATAGCGTCTCGAACGAAGTGCTGCACGAAGCCATCACGCGCGAAGTGATCAAGCACGTCATCCCCGCATCCCTGATGGATCGCCAGACCAAGATTCACATCAATCCCACCGGTAAATTCGTCGTCGGCGGACCGATGGGCGACGCCGGCGTCACTGGCCGCAAGATCATCGTGGACACCTACGGCGGCTATAGTCGCCATGGCGGCGGCGCATTTTCCGGCAAGGATCCGACCAAGGTGGACCGCTCGGCCTGCTACATGGCGCGGTACATCGCGAAGAACCTCGTGGCCGCCGGCCTCGCGCGCAAGGTGGAGGTGCAGCTGGCCTACGCCATCGGCGTCGCGG
The DNA here is from genome assembly GCA_050014395.1 of Candidatus Acidiferrales bacterium. Classification (GTDB taxonomy): domain Bacteria; phylum Acidobacteriota; class Terriglobia; order Acidiferrales; family UBA7541; genus DASPOJ01. Next base: position 2,809 of record JBEKDK010000062.1, read on the forward strand.
AGCCGGTCTCCGTCATGGCGGATACATTCGGCACCGGTACGATCCCCGACGAGCAGCTGACCGATCTGATCCGCAGCACATTCCATTTGACTCCGCGCCGCATTATCGAGTCTCTCGATCTTCGCCGTCCGATTTACCGCGCCACTTCCAATTACGGCCACTTCGGCCGCTCCGAGCCCGGTTTCACCTGGGAGCGCACCGACAAGGCCGAAACTCTGCGCCGGGAAGCCGGCCAATCGCGCGGCGCCGAAGTGCCTGCGCGCCGATAATTTCAGGAGCGGCGCTAGACGCCGCCCACTGCGCATGAAGTGCGCGCGGCGCCGTCGCATCCGCGAAAAGCTCGTCGAGCCAATTTGAATTGAGACGCACGACATCCGAAATAAAAAGGGGAGAAACGCAGTGAGCAAAACCAACGAAGTGGTGAAGACGACCGATTCCACCGGCGACGTGAAGGACATGGGCCTTGCCGAAAAGGGCAAGCGCAAGATGGAGTGGGCCAATCAGCAGATGCCCGTTCTGCAATTGATCCGCAAGCGGTTCATTAAGGAGCAGCCGCTCAAGGGCCTGCGCCTTTCGGCCTGTCTGCACGTCACCAGCGAAACCGCGAATCTCGCCGTCACGCTGCGCGATGGCGGCGCCGACGTTGTGCTCTGCGCTTCCAATCCGCTTTCAACTCAGGACGAAATTGCCGCGTGTCTGGTGAAGGATTATTCGATCCCCACGTTCGCCATCAAGGGCGAAGACAACGCCACGTATTACGCGCACATGAGCGCCGCAGTCGATCATGCCCCGCACCTCACCATGGACGATGGCGCCGATTTGGTGACCACCCTGCTTACCAAGCGCACCGATCTAGTTCCCGGAGTAATCGGCGGCACGGAAGAAACAACCACCGGCGTGATCCGCCTGCGCGCCATGGCCAAGGACGGCACGCTGAAATATCCCGTCATCGCCGTGAACGACGCGCTCACCAAGCACCTGTTCGATAATCGCTATGGCACCGGCCAATCCACCATTGACGGCATTCTGCGCGCCACCAATATCCTGCTCGCCGGGCAGCGCTTCGTCATCGCTGGCTACGGCTGGTGCGGACGCGGTCTCGCCATGCGCGCCAAAGGCTTGGGCGCCGATGTGATCGTCACGGAAATCGATCCCACGCGTGCGATCGAAGCCGTGATGGATGGCTTCCGCGTGATGCCCATGTCCGAAGCCGCCAAGATCGGCGACATTTTTGTGACCGTCACCGGAAACAAAAACGTTCTCGCCGCCGAGCACTTCGAGAAAATGAAAGACGGCGCCGTGCTTGCCAATTCCGGCCACTTCAACGTTGAAATCGATATCCCCGCGCTCGAAAAAATGTCCGGCGCACACAAAATCGCGCGCCCCTTCGTCGAAGAGTATCCCCAAAAGGATGGCCGCCGCCTCTATTTGCTCGCCGAAGGCCGCCTGATCAATCTCTCAAGCGCCGAAGGCCACCCGGCTGCCGTCATGGATATGAGCTTCGCCAACCAGGCGCTCGCCGCCGAATATTTGGTGAAGCACGCATCCGAACTCACCCCCCAAGTTTACTGCGTGCCCGAAAACATCGATCGCCATATCGCGAAACTCAAACTCGAGTCGATGGGCGTCTCCATCGACAAGCTCACTCCCGAACAGGAGCAGTACCTAGCCTCCTGGTCCGAAGGCACCTAAAGGCAATCGCCTAGAAATTGTCTTACCGCTAAGTGCCCCATGTTCGCCCCAGTTTGTTGGGGCGAACGTGGGGTCTTCCCACCGATGTCACCCCGCACACTTTCAGCTATACTTCTACCCGCCATGCCTGAACTTACCGGTCGCGTAGCTCTTGTCACCGGCTCCTCTCACGGACTCGGCGCCGCCATCGCCCATTCTCTCGGCAAGCGCGGCGCGAAAGTCGCCGTCAATTATTTCGCCAGCCCGGAAAAAGCCGAACGCGTTGCACAAGGCATCCGCGCCGTCGGCGGCGAAGCCGATATTTTCCGCGCCGACATTCGCGAAGAATCCGAAGTCAACCGCATGGTCGCCGAGGTCCGCGCGCGCTTCGGCCCCGTGGATATCCTCGTCCCCAACGCCACCGGCCCGCAGCCCTTCATCCCCATCGAAAGACTCACCTGGCGCGATTTCATGGATCAATTGGAATTTTTCGTGAAGAGCCCGCTGTTCCTCGTGAAAGCCGTCGTCGGCCCCATGAAGGAACGCCGCTACGGCCGCATCATCCAAATCGGCTCCGAAGTTTTCGAGAAAGGCGTCCCCAAATTCTCGAACTACGTCTCCGCCAAAGGTGCGCAACTCGGCCAAACGCGCTCCTGGGCTCTCGAACTCGCCCCGTGGGGCATCACCGTGAACCTCGTCGCGCCGGGTTGGATCCCCACCGAGCGCCACATCAACGATTCGCAAGAATCAAAGGACGCTTACGCCGCCCAAGTTCCCATGCTCCACCAAGGCGTCCCCGAAGACATCGGCGAAGCCGTAGCCTTCCTCGCCTCCGACGCCGCCAAATTCATCTCCGGCCAAAAAATCTCCGTAAACGGCGCCAACACCCTCGCTTAGCTCGCGATCCGCAGCGGCCTTTCATTCCACGCCACGTCCCAATACTTCCCGAATTTCCTGCCATTCTCGCTGAACACCCCCACTGTCTTAAATCCGAATCTCCGATGCAGCGCCGCCGACGCCGCATTTGGCAGCGTGTACCCCGCTACGATCCTGTGCACGTCTTCGTTCGCGATCGCCTCGAACAGCGCCGAATACAGCCGGCTCCCGATCCCTTTCCCGCCCGCGCCCTGCGCGCAATAAACTGTCGTCTCGACCGTCGTGTCATACGCCGCCTTCGGCCGAAATCTCGTGGTCCCCGCGTAGCCGAGCACGATGCCGTTCTCTTCGGCTACCACGAGCTGGTATCGTCCCGTCGCGCCGAATTGCGCAAACCACGTCGCGCGGCGCTCCACCGTATACGGCTCGATGTCAAACGTCACCGGCGTATTCGTAACGTAGTAGTTGTAAATCTCTGTCAGCCGCGCCAAATCGCTTGACGCCGGCGCCCGAACTCGTATCGCGTCCATCGGATTTCTCCTCGCCCGCAATCATAAAGCAACTAGGCCCATCGACGCCGCTACGAGTGGCCTGCTCCTTCACCACTCAGCGCGAATGAACGCACTCGTCATTCCGAGCGGAGAGGCGGCTCTTTTCTCCTCATCCGCGTCTGCGCGGATGAGCCGCTGCGCAGTCGAAGAATCCCTCTTCGATCGCCCCGCGAACGAGCGTCAGCCAGCATTGCTTTCTCATCTGTCCTTCTCTGCGAGTCTCTCTGCACTCTGCCCCTCTGCGTTATCCTTAGCCCTTTGCATCCCCGCTTGACGCCCCGCCTTGCGTCCCGGAAAATGTTTCCTTGCTCGACCTCGCCACCATCGCCATCGAAACTGCCAAGCTGCGCGGCGCCTCCTATTCCGACGCGCGGGTAATGGACATCCGCTCGCGCGAACTTTCCACAAAGAACGGCCAAGTTGGCTCACTATCCGAAACTGAATCGCTCGGCATCGGCGTGCGCGTCCTGCTGCGCGGCGCCTGGGGATTCGCTGCGACAGATCGACTCACGCGCGAAGGCGTCGAAGCCTGCGCTGCCGAAGCCGTGGCCATCGCCAAAGCTTCCGCGCTCGCGAAACGCGCCGACGTCAAAATGGTTCCCGAGCCCGCGCACGTGGACACCTGGCAGAATCCCTACGTCAAAGATCCGTTTCGCATTGCGATCGAACGCCAACTCGCCCTGCTGCTCGCCGCGGACCGCGAAATGTCGCGCATGAAGGGCGTCACCCTCACCGAAACTTCCATGGTGTTTCGCCGCATCGAGCAGCTCTTCGCCTCCAGTATCGGCTCCGTGATCCATCAAGTGAAAATGCAATCCGGTGCGGGGATCGTGGCTACCAGTTTTCACGGCACCGAAATTCAGAAGCGCTCCTATCCGAATAGTTTCGGCGGCCAGCATCAGCTCGCCGGATACGAGCTGGTCGAGTCGCTCGATCTTGTCGGAAACGCGCAGCGCGTGGCGGAAGAAGCGGTTGCATTGCACAAAGCGCCACAATCTCCCGAGGGCACGAAGACGATCATTCTCGAAAGCTCGCAACTCGGCTTGCAAATTCACGAATCCGTTGGCCATCCCATCGAGCTAGATCGCGTCCTCGGCATGGAAGCCAATTTCGCCGGCATGAGTTTTCTCACGCTCGATAAACTCGGCAAGCTGCGTTACGGCTCGGACATCGTTAACGTGGTCGCCGACGCCCGCCTCGAACACGGCCCCGGCCTCGGCACATTCGGCTATGACGACGAAGGCGTCCCCGCGCAATGCACGAACATCATCACCGCCGGCCTCTTCACCGGCTATCTCTCGAATCGCGAGACGGCGCCCGCGATTGGGCTCAATCGCTCCGGCGGCACCATGCGCACCGAAAGTTGGAATCGCCTGCCGATTATTCGCATGACGAATATCAGTCTTCTGCCCGGCACATGGAATTTCGACGATCTAATCGCCGATACCGACGACGCCATCCTGATGGAAACCAATCGTTCCTGGTCCATCGACGATCGCCGCTATCATTTCCAGTTCTCCACGGAACTCGGCTGGGAAATCAAAGGCGGCAAGAAAACGCGCATGTTGAAAAATCCCAGCTATAGCGGCATCACCACCGAATTCTGGAATTCATGCGACGCGATTTGTTCACGGGATCACTGGACGCTCTGGGGCACGCCGAATTGCGGCAAAGGGCAGCCCATGCAAACCATGGGCACGGGCCACGGTGCAGCGCCCGCGCGCTTCCGTAACATCAAGATCGGCGCCGCATTCGCAAAGCCATGACAATCGTTCGCTACACCGCACGCTCGAAAGCACGCCGCGCAGCCGGACCGCCCGTAGCCGCGGCGCATTTGCCCGCCGACGTCGAGCTGCACCGCATTGCCGAGCGCGTCCTGAAATATTCCGACGCCGACGAAACCGAAGTCGATATCGCCGTGAATGCCGACGCGCTGACGCGCTTCGCCAATAACACAATTCACCAGAACGTCGCCGAGCTTTCGCTCACCGTTTCCGTGCGCACCGTTTTCGGCGGACGCACCGCTCGCGCTACAACCAACAAGACCGACGAGGAATCGCTGCGCCGCGTCGTCGCAACTTCCGGAACGCTCGCGCGCAGCCAACCGAAAGATCCCAATCTGTTGCCGCTGCCCGCGCGGCAGAAATACGCGAAGGTCGCGCGCTTCGACGCCGCGACCGCCGGCGCCACCCCTGCCGATCGCGCGCGAGCCGTCGAGCGCGTCGCGAAACTCGCCGCGCAGCGCAACCAAACTGCCGCCGGCATTTTCACCACCGGCGCTTCGGCCTCGCTGCTGGCGAACTCGCGCGGATTGGTCGCGTCGTATCGCCAGACGCGCGCCGAATTCTCCGTCACGATGCTCGAAGCGGATTCCTCCGGCTGGGCCAAAGCAAATTCCCCTGCGCTCGCCAATGTCGATCCGCAATCGCTCGCCGAGCGCGCCAGCGACAAAGCGATTCTGTCGCGCCAACCGCGCGAACTCGAACCCGGTCCGTGGACCGTGATACTCGAGCCTGCGGCCGTCCTCGATCTTGTGGGTTTCTTGTTCTACGACTTCGCCGCCACCGCCGTGCGTGACAAACGCTCCTGCTTCACCGGCCGCATCGGCAAGAAACTAATGGGAGACAACATCACGCTGTGGGACGACGCGTTTCATCCGTTGCAAACCGGCCCGCCGTATGACGGCGAAGGCATTCCTCGGCAACGCGTGTTGCTGGTTGACGCTGGCGTGCCGAAGAATCTGGTCTATTCGCGCGCCAGCGCAAAGAAGATGAAGGCGAAACCCACAGGTCACGGATTTTCGCTCCCCAACGAATGGGGCGAAGCGCCGTTCAATCTTGTCTTCACCGGCGGCACGCAATCGGTGGAAGAAATGGTCGCCTCCACCGAGCGCGGAATTCTCGTCACGCGCCTGTGGTACATCCGCGAAGTGGATCCGTACGAGAAGGTGCTTACGGGAATGACGCGGGACGGCACATTCCTGGTAGAAAACGGCGCGATCGTTTCCGGCGCGCGCAATTTCCGCTTCAATCAAAGCGTGCTTGAAATGTTGAGGAACGTCGCGGCGCTCGGCCCGGCCGTGCGTTCAACCGGCGAAGAATCTTTCGATATGGTTGTGCCGGCGATGAAGGTGAATGGTTTCCGCTTCAGCGAAGTCACGAAATTCTAGCGGCCTCTAGTCTGCGCGCAACTGCGTACTGCTAATCGAAAATCACGGTCTTCTTTCCGTACACCAAAATGCGGTTCTCCAGGTGCCAGCGTACCGCGCGCGATAACACGATTTTCTCCAGATCGCGCCCTTTCTGTGCCAGATCGTCCACCGAATCGCGATGCGAAATTCGCGCCACGTCCTGCTCGATGATTGGACCGTCATCCAGCGTTTCCGTCACATAGTGCGCCGTCGCGCCGACCAATTTCACGCCGCGCTGATAGGCTTGCCTGTGGGGTTTCGCGCCGACAAACGCCGGCAAGAACGAATGATGAATGTTGATAATTCGCTGCGGATATTGCCGCACGAACTCCGGCGAAAGAATCTGCATGTAGCGCGCCAGTACCACCAGGTCGATGCGCGCCTCGCGCAACAAATCGAGCTGCGCGCGCTCGGCCGCGGCTTTGTTGACGTGCGAAACAGGAATCAACTGGAATGGAACGCCGTGGAATTCCGCGTCGCGCCGCGCCTCCGGATGATTGCTGACGATCAGCGGTATCTCGCACGGCAATTCTCCCGTGCGATGCCGGTAGAGCAGATCCACCAAACAGTGATCGTACTGCGAAACGAAAATCGCCATGCGCGGTTTATCGGCTGAAAGCGCCAGGCGCCACTGCATTCCCAAGCGCTTCGCCAGCGGCGTGAACTCGCGCTCGAAATCGGCAGGCGGAATCGCGAAGCCTTCCAGCTCCCATTCCACGCGCATCAAAAATAGCTTTTCTTCGGCGTCCTGATGCTCGTCCGCGTGCAGGATGTTGCCGTTGTTGCGGAAAATAAAATCCGCGATCGCGGCGTTCAACCCTTTTTGGTCGGGACAACTGATTAGGACGATGGCGGTCGGCTTCATGGCGTCTCGAATCGCAGACTCGAGATCGCGCGCGTGATCACATTTTCCTGAATTTGAATCAGGTCGGTATCCGCGTAGGTCATGCCCAGCACGGTGAACAGGTCGGCGCCATGCGCGACGCTCACCACCGTCACGGACCAATCGCGATCCTCTGCCGTGCCGCGAAAATGCCGCTCGATCGCCGGCTCGCCCGCGATATTCGCGGTAGACGACGAGAGCAATCGGAAATTGTCGTAGATGTCGTGAAGCTGCGCGTCGGTGGCCGCGGCTTGGGCCTCGAGCGGGCCCTTGCGCGCTTCGCGTCCGACCAGCAGCAGCGTCGTGCCGTCATCGGTGCCCAGCGCGGTCACGGCGTTTGGCAACGAATTCAGTTCGTCCGGCAGCAGCGCCCAATCCGGCGGCTTGTAAATGTCGAATCCAAATGTGTGGTTCATGTATAGCGTGCCGACGATTTCATCGCGGATCGGTTGCGGTTTGGACTCTGCCGCTGGGCCTTTCTCCGCATTCGGCGTGGTCGATTCCGTCGCCGCGGCCGCCGCATTCGAGGCCGACATTGGCGTCGAGCTTGGGGCGATCACCGAGCTTGGCGCGCTCGCCGATGATGCCGTCGCAGCGGATTCCGCGCGCGCATGCGCGGCCTTGGCGGAAGTCGCGCGCGCAGGCGGAGCTTCCACTGGCGCGGGAGCGGGCGCAGAGCTCTGCGCATCCGTATTCGCGGATGCCGCCGATGTCGCACCGGTTGGCGCCTCGGCCGGAGTCGCGGGTGTAGCTGCCGCTGCGGCGCTGTCCGCAGGTTTTGCTGCGGGCTTGGGCGCGGGCGGCGTCGGTTTCGGCGCGCTGGGAATGATTTCGGCGATCTGGTCCTTGCGCACCAGCGCGAATCCGTAGCTGGTTTGGACCTTGAATGCGCCGTCCTCGAAGCCGACGATTGTGCCGGTGATCTTCGTGCCGTCCTTCAGGCGGATTTCGTCGGCGCGCACCGCGACCGCGATCAGCAGCAGCGCCAACAAAAATCGCAGCAAGACCTTCATGCCGCGAGTATCACAGAGGGCAGCGGGGGCGGCAAGATTGCCTCGATACGCGGTGTCCTGCTTGCAACATGAGGGTCTCAGCAAGGAAGTTCCTAGGGCAGGGAACGATAGATCGCGGCGAATTGCGCGACGGACAATTCCTCGGCGCGAGCGCGCGGCTCGATGCTCGCGGCGGCGAGAGCGATTTTCGTGCGTTCCTCGCCAAGGGCGGAGCGTAGATTGTTCCACAGCGTTTTGCGCTTTTGCGCGAAGCACACTTTCACGAACTCGAAAAACGCGGCGGTGTTCTCGATTCCCAACGCGCTGCCGGCGCCGGGCAAATCCATGCTGACCAGCGCGGAAAATACTTTCGGGCGCGGACGAAATGCGCCGGGCGGAATACGCAAGCGAATCTCCGGGCGCAAGTGGTATTGCGCGAGCACCGAAAGGTAGCCATATTCGCGGCGGCCGGGGCGCGCGGCGATGCGCGCGGCCACCTCCATCTGCACGACCACGTGGATGGACGCGATTCGATCCGCCATCTCGAACAGGCGATGCAAGATGGGCGACGTGATGTAGTAGGGCAAATTGCCGTAAACATGCAGGCGGCCGTCGCTCACGGTGTCCCCAAACGCCGCTGCTGCCAGCGCGGCGAGATCGAGCTGCAACACGTCGCCCGAGACCACGCGGACGTTGCCAAGTGGCGCCGTGAATTCCTCGAGTCGGCGAGCGAGAGGTGAATCGAGTTCGACGGCGATTACCTGTTTTGCGCGGCGCGCCAGCAGCGTCGTCATTTCGCCGTGGCCGGCGCCGATCTCCAGCCACGTGGCCTCCGGCTTGGCCGCGATTGCGCCGATGACGCGCTCGCGCCAGCCGGCGCCGATCAGGAAATGTTGACCGAGACGTTCCGGGCTCATCATGGTTGAGTCTATCAGGACGGGCGTGCCGAGGGAGGGTAGGGCGAGCGAGATCGGGCCGGCAATTGTCGGCGAGGCAGGGATTAGCGGGCGCGTCGGCTGGTTTACAAATGCGGACGGCTTTATTTGTGGAGGGCGCCGATGATGAATCCGACAGAGGCGGCGAACATGACGGCGGTGGCGAGCCAGCCCGTAACGGTGACGTAGGCGGGCAATTTGAATTCGCGCGTGATTTTGCGATTTGCGGTCATCAGCATCAGCATGATCATTATGGGGACGGCGACGATACCGTTGATCACGGCGGAGAGGAAGAGGGCGCGGATTGGATTCATCCCGAAAAAATTCAGAGACATGCCAATGAGGGTGGCGACGGCGAGAACGGCATAGAATTTCGGGGCTTGGCGCGGCTTGCTTTCCAAACGGGCCGGCCAACGGAATGTCTCCGCGACGGCGTAGGCGGCGGAGCCCGCCAGGACGGGCACGGCAAGCAAGCCTGTGCCAACGATGCCCAAGGCAAACAGCAGAAAAGCGAAGTGACCGACGAGTGGCTGAAGCGCCTTCGCGGCGTCGGCGGCCGTATCGACGTGATTGGCGGTGGTTGAGCCGTGCAAAGTCATCGCGGTGGTGAGAATGATGAAGAACGCGACGACGTTCGAGAACGCCATGCCTACGCGGGTATCGATAGCGATGCGACTGAACTGTGCGGCGGCCTGCGACGGCTTCTTAGTGAGACGCTCATCGCTCTTTTTGAGTCGTTCGTCCTCCGCTTCTTCGCTGGCCTGCCAGAAAAAAAGATACGGGCTGATGGTGGTGCCGAGAACGGCGACGAGTGCCATCCAATACGCCGCCGTCCAGGAGATGGTTGGGACAATCGTGGCGCGAAGCGCCGCGAGCCAAGGAACATGGACGACGAAGGCCGTGGCCACGTAAGCAAACAGCGACACGGTCAGCCACTTCAGATAGCGAACATACTCTTTGTAGGGCACAAAGATCTGAAGGAGGAGAGAAACGAGGCCGAACAGCAGTGCGTAGGCGTTCAACGATCCGCCGAAGACCAACTGCGCAGCGGCGCCCATGGCGGTGACGTCAGCGCCGAGATTGAAAATGTTGGCGGCGCAAAGCAGGCCAACCATTCCGTACAGCAGCGGTTTGGGATAGTGCTTGCGGATATTTTCGGCGACGCCCGCTCCGGTAATGCGGCCCAGGCGAGCGCAGATTTCCTGAATCGCGGCCATCAGGGGAAAGGAAATCAGCATGGTCCACAACATGCCCATGCCGAATTGCGCGCCGACCTGGGAATACGTGGCGATGCCGCTGGGATCGTCATCGGCAGCGCCGGTGATCAATCCGGGGCCGAGGCGATAGAGAACGTGTGTCCAGCCCGCGCGGGGAGTCCGGCTTTGGGAGGAGCTTTTCGATTTGTCGGAGGGCTCGGGCACTCAGAGATTCCTATTGCGGCGCTGGGCGCGGCAAATTGTCGAGATGGATGTTAGATGCCGACGCGGCGGGCAAAGTGTTCGTAAGGCGCAATTTTCAGAAGTCTCGCGCGAAACATCAAGATTAACAGGAATTGGCGGCGCATACTGAGAACTCGACGGGAGAGAAAGCGGCGCAATGGCGGCCATGACGGTGAAAATGAAGATATCAAGCGTGAGGAAGATATTCACGGCGCACGTGGAATGGCGGTGCGTGGTAAACTGCGAGGCCGGAAATTGGCTGGAAGCGAAGGCTACATACGATACAGGAGAAAACCGTGACCTATTACGGCGGTAAAGAGTTGGCGGAGAGTTTTCGTACGGTGCGCAAGAATACGATTGCGATCGCACAGGATTTGCCGGAGAGCAAATACGGGTTTCGCGCGGCGCCGGACACGCGGAGTGTCGGGGAATTGCTGGTGCACATCGCCGAGGGGTACAAATTTCAATACCAGGTTCACGCGCAGGAGAAGCGGACCACGATTGCGGGATTCGATTTTCCGGCGCTGATGAAATCCATGCACGCAGAAGAAAAGGTGGCGCGAAGCAAGGAACAAATCATCGCGTTGCTGCAAAGCGAGGGCGAAATATTCGCGGGATGGCTGGAGGGATTGCCGGAATCTTTCCTGGCTGAGCGGGTGGGGATGCCTCCGGGAGGGATGCCGGCATCGAAGAGCAGATTCGAGATGGTGCTCGGCGTGAAGGAACACGAAATGCATCACCGCGGGCAGCTAATGCTGATCGAGCGAATGCTGGGAATTGTGCCGCATTTGACGCGCGCGTATCAGGCGCGGCAAGCGGCGACCGCGGTGAAAAGCTAAGTCGCTCGGCTCACGAGCCTGGTAAGGGCCCCACATTCGCGGCATAGATCGCGGCGAACCCTCCTGCGGCGGGCAGGTATGGGGCACTCCCGGTCAAACTCACAAGAAACACAATCTGGATTTTGTGCGCCATGCAGCGCAGCCTTGACGAAACTGCGGGCGTTCAGTAACTTGGATTATCATCCCGAGGGAATATGAAGATTCTGTTCGCCGCATCTGAAGGACTCCCTTATTCAAAGACCGGTGGATTGGCCGACGTGGTAGAGGCGTTGCCGAAGGCGCTGGTGGCGCTGGGCCATGAAGTGAGCGTGATTCTACCGCGCTATCGCGGCAATCCGACGGCGCCGGTGCTACTGCCTAGCTTGACGGTGGGATTCGGGACGCGATTGCGATTTCCTTCGATCGTGGATGGCGGCGCGAAAGAAGGCGTGCGCTATTTTTTCGTGGATGACGCGGAATATTTCGATCGCGAGCAGCTTTATGGCGTGCAAGGGAAAGATTATCCGGACAACGCCGATCGCTTTGGAGAATTAGCGCGCGCGGTGGTTGAGTTTGCGAAACGCGCGGGGCCATTCGACGTGATTCATTGCCACGATTGGCAGGCGGCGCTGGTGCCGGTGCTGATGCGGACGCAGTACTCGGGCGATGCGGCGCTGGCGGGCCTGCCGGTGGTCTTTACGATTCACAATATGGGGTATCACGGCTCGTTTCCGCGCGTGGTTCTGAGGCAACTGGGATTGCCGGAAACGCTGTTCAGCATCGATGCGATGGAATTCTTCGGGAACGTAAATTTTCTGAAGGGCGGCCTGGTATTTTCCGATTATCTGACGACGGTCAGCCGTAAATACGCGCAGGAAATTCAGACCGCGGAGTACGGCTGCGGATTGGACGGCGTGGTGCGCGGGCGCGCGGATCGCATGCAGGGAATTTTGAATGGCGTGGATTACAGCGCGTGGAGCCCCGAGCAGGATAAATTCATCAAAGCGAAATATTCGGCGCGGGATTTCAGCGGCAAGCGAGAGTGCAAGAAAGATTTGCTGGCGGCGTTCGGCCTGCCGATGAGCCGCGAAGCGGACGTGGATCTGCCGCTGATCGGAATCGTTTCGCGATTTGCGGCGCAGAAGGGTTTCGATCTGCTGGAGGAAGAGGCGGCGGAGTTGGTAAAGCTGGATCTGGCGATCGTGGCGCTGGGCGCGGGCGAAGCGCGCTACGAAAAATTGTTCCGCGATTTGGCGGCGCGATTCCCGCACAAGGTGGCGGTGATGGTGGCGTACGACAACACGATTGCGCACAAGATCGAGGCGGGCTCGGACATGTTTCTGATGCCTTCGCGCTATGAGCCATGCGGATTGAACCAGATTTACAGTTTGCGCTACGGCACGGTGCCGATCGTGCGCGCTACGGGCGGCTTGGACGACACAATCGAGCCGTTTTACGCGAGCACGGGGCAGGGCACAGGATTTAAGTTTTCGGCGTACACCGGGAAGGCGCTGCTGGCGTCCGTACGTGAAGCTCTGGGCGTTTTCGCCGACGGCAAGGCTTGGCGGCAATTGCAATTGAACGGCATGGGCAAGGATTACTCCTGGAAGACGTCCGCCGGGGAGTATGCTCGGCTGTACGAAATCGCGTCGAAAAGCAGAAACCGAAAGGCCGGAGCGACATCTAATTGACCTGCGGTGAAACGGATTTTGAAAGCGGGCAGTGAGCCACGACGCTCCGAGCGCCCGCGGGAAAGGTTGAGATGGCGGATAACGTCAATAGCGTGAGCGATAGCAGTTTTCAAGCGGAAGTGATCGACGCAAGCAGCACGACTCCCGTGATGGTGGATTTTTGGGCGGAGTGGTGCCGGCCGTGCCACATGCTGGCGCCGACGGTTGCCGAAATTGCGGCGACGTATGCGGGCAAGCTCAAGGTTGTGAAGCTGAACGTGGATGAGAACCTGAATACCTCGGGCAAATTCAATATTCGGGGAATTCCCACGCTACTGATCTTCAAGGGCGGGCAGGTGGCCGACCAGATCGTCGGCGCCGTGCCGAAGGACCAGATCGCGAAGGCGGTCGATAAGGCTCTGGCCTAGCCGCTTCGTAGTTGGCGTGCGCCTGACTGATCCGCTGTCGTTTCTTGGTTTCCGACTTAATAAGCCATGACAAGGATGGAGACGACCGACAGGAACAAAGAATCCTGGTTCAGCGCACTGGTGGCGTTCGAGTTTATCGTGCCAAAAACGTGCCTCGTCGGACGCCATTTTGAGGTCCGAGCGTTTCTTCTAAGGGCCGCGACGGAAGACGCTGCCAGGAAAAAAGCTGGGCAGCTAGGGCGTGGCGAGCAGCATAAGTATAGGAATGCTTTTGGGGAGCGCGTGGCATGGCGCTTCAAGGAAGTCTTAGATATCTGCAACTTGGCCTGGCTCGACGCGTTGAACGAAGGCAGTCAGGTCTATTACGCGTACGTCGGTGCCAAGAGCCTCGGCGAAATCAGACGCGCTCTCCACAGGAAGTTACCCGAAAATGTGGTTCCGACACGCCGGCGGAAGCGACGGCGGCAGCGGTTCTAGCCCACGGCGTCTATCTAGATGTGGCAGGAAGCCGCGCCGCGCTTTTCAAGATAGCGCTGGTGATATTCTTCGGCACGGTAGAATGTCGACGCGGGCGTGATTTCCGTGGCGATGGGGCGCCGGAATTTTCCGGAAGCTTCCAGCGCGGCCTTCGATTTTTTGGCGATGGCTTCCTGCTCGGGCGAGTGGAAGAAAATCGCGCTGCGATATTGCTTGCCGAAATCCGGTCCTTGGCGATTCACCTGCGTGGGATCGTGCTCCTGCCAAAAGACGTCGAGTAGTTTTTCAAAGCTGACTTGAGCGGGATCGAAAGTGACCTGTACGACTTCGGCGTGGCCAGTGCGGTCCGTGCAGACGTCTTTGTAGGTGGGATTGACGGTTTGGCCGCCACTGTAGCCCACGGCGGTATCCAGTACGCCGGGCACGCTGCGGAATGCCGCTTCCACGCCCCAGAAACAGCCCGCGCCAAACGTGGCGACTTCGCTCATGGCACGCTCCTCGATGACTCAGGTCAAAATTTAGATTACATTAAGCCCGTTCAGGTCGCAAAGATTTTCACATAAACTGAAGATGAGTTGGAGAAAGATGCGTGTGGCCGCTGGAGCCGACGCATAAACCCCAGTAATTGGGGTGCGCGGCATTTGGTCAGATAATTGCTCGTACTTTTCGGGTTCTATTGCACCTCCGCAAACTTGGGGGAAACCGTGAAGAAGTTTTCCGTGACGTTCGCAACCGCGGTCGTTCTGGTCAGTGTGGTGTCGGCTCAGGCAGCACCGGCTGTAGTTCCAGAGCCGAGTAGTTCCGCGCAGCTTGTCGTTGGGCTGCTAGTTGTGGCGGGGCTGGCGCTGGTTGCACGTAAGTATGCTTCCAGGCCCGAAGCGGAGTAGATTCACGTTCGAGCGGTACACCTTCGTGGTACACACTGGGGGGCATGTGAAGAAGTATTTCGTGGCGTTCGCAACTGCAGTCGTTCTGATCAGTGTGGTACCGGCTCAGGCAACGGTGACTGTTCCAGAGCCGAGCAGTTCCGCGCAGCTTGTCGTTGGCCTGCTTGCTGTGGCAGGGCTGGCGCTCGTTGCACGGAAGTATGTTTCCAGGCCCGAAGCGGAGTAGATTCGCGTTCGAGCGGTACACTTTCGCAGTACACACTGGGGGACTCGTGAAGAAGTATTTCGTGGGGTTCGCAACTGCGGTTGCTTTGATCAGTGTGGTTCCGGCTCAGGCAATTAATAATGTGGTTCCGGAGCCGAGCAGTTCTGCGCAGCTTATCGTTGGCCTGATCGCTTTGGCGGGGCTGGCGCTAGTTGCGCGGAAGTATGTTTCGAGGCCCGAAGCGGAGTAATTTTGTTTTCAAACTGAACGCCCCGCGTGGCTCCAGTGAATGGCGCCGTGCGGGGCGGCTTCATTTTTAGGGCCGCTTTTAGGCGCGCTTGCCTTCGGGCAAAGCCCACGGTAGGATTGAATTCCGCGTATTGAGGCCACTTTTTCTGGTCAATTTGGTCGCAGGGAACAGGCCAGACGTAGGCAGCAGGCGGCGGAGTGCGGCTTGCGCGGCCCGAGCAACGGGCTTGAACGCGTAACGCGGCAAGTGCGAGAGGGAGCGAGCGTGGCGGCAAAGGCTGTGGTGGTGGTGGGCGCGCAATGGGGAGACGAAGGCAAGGGCAAGGTGGTGGACTACCTGGCCGCTTCGTTTGAATACATCGTGCGTTGCGCCGGCGGGCATAA
>JBEKDK010000063.1:0-18152 GCA_050014395.1 Candidatus Acidiferrales bacterium
GAGATTACAAAGATATTTCGCTGTACGATTACCTTTACAACCACAAGACGCCTCCGCCCACCGAAGTGAAGCTGACCGATGGCGGACGGCAAGTGACCGGTGGCGGCGGGATCACGCCGGACGTGGTGGTGGCAAACACGAAACCCAACGATTTCCAGCTTGAGCTTTACAGGCACAACGTGTTTTACGCGTATCCGCCGCCGCTCAGCGTAGGCGGGTTCACGACGTGGTATCTGGGAACTAAGCCGACGGTGACGAAAGATTTCGCCGCGGACGACGCGACCGTCGCCGATTTGCGGAAGTACCTCGATAAGCTGGGCATCAAGTACACCGACGCCGACATCACGGCGAACAACGAGTGGATTCGGCACATGATCAAGTTGGAAGTAATCACCTCGGTGTATGGATTGAATGACGGGTACAAAGTGGCGCTGGAAAGCGATCCGCAGGTGGACAAAGCGGTGGAGTCTTTGCCGCAGGCGCGCGCACTTTACCAGAACGTGCGGAAGATTATCGCGCAACGATCTGAATCAGGGCCGACCCCGTAGAATTCAAAGCGTGTGTTCGGGGGCTAAAGCCCGTTCCTTTTACATGCCGTTACGCGGGAGCTGAAGCTCCCACCTCCTAAAGAGTTCCTCGCGCTCGCGTGCAATAAATCCGCACCTTCTCGAGCATCGTTCCGGCGAACGAGCTGATGGCCTACAAACGGCGGACCCCGCTCGCGCGAACGCTGAAGCATGCAAATCTTTACGTCGAGCTACCGGGACAGAGGTGGCCGGACGGCGGTTAGAGGAACAGGATTTGGTGCTGCGGATTGCCGGGGGCGATTTGCGCGGCCAACTGATCGAGGAGTTCCAGGCCTTGAGACGCGAGAAACGGGAGGAAACACAGGACGCGCTCTTGCAATTGGCCTTCCGGGAAGAGGAGATCGACGATTTCGCGCTCGTGGCCGTCAAGCACTCCGCTGCGGAACGCGCGGGCGCGGGCGGTTTTCTGCTCGAGGCTTTGAAATTGAAACAGCATTTTGCTTTCGGCGGTCTCGAGGGCGCCGAGCAGCGTTTTGTCGAGCTTCTCCAGCGGCGCGCGCAGGCCGGCCAAGGTCTTCTTCAGCGATTTTTCGCCGGTCTCAAAACGCGCGGCGAGTGATTTCGGCAGCGAGTCGCGCTCCATTTGTTCGCGGAGTTCGCGGGGCGCGCGAAAGGCGTCCGGAACTTTGAGGCCGTACTTTTCTAGCAGGCGCGCGACGTGCGTTGGAACCAGAGTGACGCTGGCTCGCGGCAGAATCGCCGGCATGCGGCCCAAGAGGCGCTTGTACACGACGGCGGCCTGAGCATAGTAGGCAGATTCAGCCGGACCAGCGATGTAGGCAGCCGTGGGCAGGAGCGTATCCTGCACGATCGGGCGCAACAGGACATTGCCAGTGAATTTTTCGGGCACGGTTTCGATTTCGAGCCGAAGCTCGGCGGCGCTGAATTCGCGATCGCCGACGGCGAAGCCGGAATTCTTGCGGCGCACGGGAAGCCGCTGGCCATCTTTGGACCAAAATAGCAGCGTACTGCTCTCGGTGACTTTCACTTGAGCGTGGAAGCGGCCCTTTTCGAGGGCTTCGGAGCGTTGCATGAGTTCCTTGGTGAGCACCGCGTGCTCATCGAGCGCGCGGAGATAAACCGGCGCGGCCAGGCGATGCAACTCCGGATCGAGTGGATCGAGGAGGATCAAGCCTGCCGGGCCGAGCAGGCGCGCGAGCAGCTTGCCAAGAGCCGCGCTATAGGTGAGTTGCGGTTGATATGCATCGCGCAGCGCGGCGGCGATTTGCTCTGCCGCTGGGCCTTCGAGATTTGCGGTGGCTTGGCGCACCAATTCTTCTACGCCATCGCCCAAAAGGACCGTGCCGACGCTTTGGCCCTCGCCGGCGCCGGGCGCGAGTACAAACCGTTCGTTGGCTTGGTGAGCACGCCAGACGCAATTGTTGATCTCGGCAAGATCGTGATCTTCCGCTGCCATCCAGAAGACGGGCACGGTATCAATGCCGGCCTTGGACATTTCCGCGGCAAGGCGCACGGCCGTCAGAGCTTTGTAGAACGTGTAGGCCGGGCCGGAGAACAGAGTGAGCTGATGTCCGGTGACCGCAGCGACGGCGCTGCCGGCGAGGCGATCGAGATTGCGCTCGACTGCGGCGACGCTGCCGAACGCGCGATTCTGCACCCGCAAGCGCTCCACAACCTGCGCGCGAACGGCCGGGTCGTAGCGCACCTCGGCGGCCGCGTCGCGCGCGCCTTCAAGCGTGGGAGCGTGGGCGTAAAACTCGGAGACGCTGGGGAAATCCTCAAGGAACGCGCGGTAGACGCGCGTGACGTGCGGCAACTGCGATGCGGGGACACAGTGGCACTCCATCGAGACAGCCATGATATAGGGCCGGACAACCCCCAGCAATTCTAACGCGCAATTCGCTCTATTTTGATGTGCGGCGACGGCCGAGGGTTCAACAAAATAGTGCGAATCGCCACGCGCGACAGCACTAAGCGGAACCTGCGGCGGCGGGAACGTCAATCCACGCGGCAAGGATTGCATCCACTTCGGCGCGCTCCTGCTCCGTGAGAGGCAAAAGCGGGTGGCGCGGCAATCCACCGCAATAGCCGCGGCGATCCATCGTGTACTTCAGCGCCGGCGGACCCAATCCGGAAGCGATGCGCCGCGAAGCAGGACCCAATTTTTCTTCCACCGCACGCGCATCGGCGAGATCGCCCGAGCGAACGGATCGATAAACTTGCGCGCACGCTTCGGGTAGCGCGGAGGCCAAGGCCAAAACGCCGCCTTGGGCGCCCACACCAAGCGACGCAACCATCGTGGTGGCCGAACCTACCAGAACGGAAAAGCTCGCGGGCACGTTGCGCACGGTTTCCGCGGCGCGCTCCACGCTGCCGGAGCTGTCCTTGATACCGATAATGTTCCGATGCTGGGCGAGGGCGGCGGTGACATCGGCTTCCACGGTGACGCCTGTGAACACGGGCACGGAGTAAATCAAAATCGGAACCGGCGACGCGTCTGCAACGCGGCGATAGTGATCGATTAAAACGCGGGCGGTCAGGAACGGCTTGTAGTAACTCGGCGTGCGGACGAGGACCGCGCGGTATCCCAGCGCGGCGGCTCGGCGGGTGCGCGCGATCGTTTCGGCCGTGGTCTCAACGCCGGTGCCGGCGAGCGCGGTTTTATTTGGAGCGATGTGCTCGAGGACGGTGGCCCAGACGCGCTCGGCTTCGTCGCCAGAGAGCAAGGCCGCTTCGCCAGTGGAGCCGGTGGCGACCAGGCCGGCGAGATCGGTGCGGTTGTAGCGCGCGACGTTATCGGCCAGGCCGGCGACGTCCAGAGAATCGTCAGCACGGAACGGCGTGGTGAGCGCCGCGAACATTCCTTCGAGCTTCATCTTAAAAGTTTAACCGAGGGACGCTGCAAAGAATAGTGCACGTGTCGCGGCGCAAAACCACAGGCGTCAATCGGCGCTGGATGGCTGGCGCGTGCCGCTGGGCTTGCGCGCGTGCAGTACCTGGAGCGCGGTGCAATCGAGCGATTTTTCGATCAGCGCGTGAATGCCCTGGGTGGCCGCGCGCGCGGCGGAAAGCGTGGTGATGCACGGAATGTCGTAGCGAATCGCGGCGCGGCGGATCGATTTTTCGTCGTAAAAAGATTCGCGGCCGAGAGGCGTGTTGATGATCAGATCCACTTTGCCGGTCTTCACCAGATCGACGATGTTGGGGCGGCCCTCGTTCACTTTGTAAACGGCTTTGGCTTCGACGCCGGCGGCTTCGAGGGCGGCGGCCGTGCCGCGCGTGGCGATGATTTGGAATCCGAGCTCGACCAACTCCTTGCCGAGCGGAATGGCGTGGCGCTTTTCGTGATCGCTCACGCTGAGGAAAATCGTGCCCTTCTTCGGCAAATGCTGACCGGCGGCGATCTGCGCTTTTGCGAACGCGTGGCCGAAAGTTTTCGCGATGCCCATCACTTCGCCGGTGGAGCGCATCTCCGGGCCAAGGATCGTATCCACGCCGCGGAACTTGCTAAATGGGAACACGGGCGATTTCACGGCAAAGAAATCGCGCACCACCAGTTCGGCGACGCCGTCGGTCTCCACTGTGGGCAAATTCAAATCGCGCAGGCGTTTGCCGGTCATCAGGCGCGCGGCGACTTTCGCCAGCGGCACGCCAACGGCTTTGCTCACGTACGGCACGGTGCGCGATGCGCGCGGATTTACTTCGAGCACGTACACAGTGTCGCGCTGCACGGCATACTGCACATTCATCAGGCCGACGACGTGCAATTCTTTGGCGAGGCACTTGGTGTATTCGCGGATGCGCGCCAGCACCGAAGGCGATAACGTGACGGACGGCAGCACGCACGAGGAATCGCCGGAATGCACGCCGGCTTCTTCGATGTGCTCCATGATTCCGCCGATGACGACATCTTCGCCGTCGGCAAGCGCGTCGACGTCCACTTCCGTGGCCTCTTCCAAGAATTGATCGATCAGCACGGGCCGAGCCGAGCCCATCAACGCCGCCTGCGCGACGTATTGCTGCACGGTATTGAGATCGTAAGCGATCACCATGGCGCGGCCGCCGAGCACGTAGCTGGGGCGAACCAAAACCGGGAGGCCGATTTCGGCGGCCACGCGCGCGGCCTCTTCGGGCACAAGGGCCGTGCCGTTACGCGGCTGCGGAATTTTCAAGCGCGTGAGAAGATGCGCGAAGCGTTTGCGATCTTCGGCCAGCTCGATCGATTCGGGCGCGGTGCCGATAATCGGCGCGCCATTGCGTTTCAATTCCAGCGCGAGATTCAGCGGAGTTTGCCCGCCGAACTGCACGATCACACCCTCGGGTTTTTCGCGCTCGATCACGGCGAGTACGTCTTCGAGCGTTAAGGGCTCGAAGTAGAGACGATCGGACGTGTCGTAATCGGTGGAGACCGTCTCAGGATTACAATTGATCATGACGGTCTCAAAGCCATCGTCGCGCAACGCGAACGACGCATGACAGCAGCAATAATCGAATTCGATTCCCTGCCCGATGCGATTCGGTCCGCTGCCGAGGATGACAATTTTGCGCTTATCGCTGGGATCGGTTTCGTCCTCGGCTTCGTAGGTCGAGTACATGTAGGGCGTATAGGATTCAAATGCCGCAGCGCAGGTGTCGACGCGCTTGAAGACCGGAGCGATTCGGGCTTTGGCGCGACGATGACGCACGGCTGACGACGTCGTTTTCCAGGTGAGCGCAAGCTGATCGTCGCTAGTGCCGTTACGCTTGGCTTCGCGCAGCAAATCTTCGGGCACTGTCTCGACGGTGACGCCGGCTAGTCGACGATTCAGGCTGGCGATCTCCTCCATCTGGCGGATGAACCACGGATCGATCTTCGTGAGATCGGCGACCTCGGAGGGCGCGAGGCCGCGCTCGAGAGCGAGCAATAGCCAGTGAATGCGCTCGGGGCGCGCGGTGGCGAGTTTTTCGCGGAACAATGAGAGCGGAACTTCCGCTGGCGCGCGCCACGGAGAACTGGGCTCGAGCGAGCGAATTCCCTTCTGCAGCGCTTCCTTGAAGGTGCGGCCGATGGCCATCACTTCGCCGACGGAGGCCATTTGCGTGCCTAGCGCGGTGTCCGCGCCGGGGAATTTCTCAAATTGCCACTTGGGGATTTTCACGACGACGTAATCGATCGTCGGCTCAAAACACGAGGGCGTTTTGCGCGTGATGTCGTTGGGGATTTCGTCGAGCGTGTAACCGACGGCGAGGCGGGCGGCGATTTTGGCGATCGGGAAACCGGTGGCCTTCGACGCGAGCGCCGAGCTGCGCGAAACGCGCGGATTCATTTCGATCACGACGAGGCGGCCATTCGCGGGATCGACGGCGAACTGAATATTCGATCCGCCGGTCTCAACACCGACTTCGCGAATGATCGCGGCGGCAGCGTCGCGCATGCGCTGATATTCTTTGTCGGTGAGCGTCTGCGCCGGAGCGACGGTGATCGAATCGCCGGTGTGGACGCCCATAGGATCAACATTTTCGATCGTGCAGACGACTACGAAGTTGTCGCGGAAATCGCGCATCACTTCGAGCTCGAATTCTTTCCAGCCGAGGACGGATTCTTCGACCAGCGCTTCGTGCACCGGGCTAATGTCCAGCGCGCGCGCGATGGATTCGGCGAACTCTTCGCGGTTGTAAGCGATCGAGCCGCCTGTGCCACCAAGTGTGAAGGAGGGGCGAATGACGACGGGATAGCCCAATTGATCGGCGAGGCGCAGGGCGTCGGCGACATTGTTCACGAGGGCGGATGCCGGGACATCGAGACCGACCTTGCGGCACGCGTCCTTGAACCACAGGCGATCCTCGGCGACTTTGATGGCACGCAGCGAAGCGCCGATCAGCTCGACGTGATGGCGTTCGAGGACGCCGCTTTCGGCCAGCTCGACAGCGAGATTCAACGCGGTTTGGCCGCCGACGGTTGGGAGCAGCGCCTGCGGCTTCTCTTTCGCAATGATGGATTCGAGCGAGGATTTCGTAAGCGGTTCGATATAGGTGCGCTCGGCCAATTCGGGATCGGTCATGATCGTCGCGGGATTGGAATTCACAAGCACGACTTCGTAGCCATCGGCGCGCAGGGCTTTGCACGCTTGCGAGCCGGAGTAATCGAACTCGCACGCTTGGCCGATGACGATCGGGCCGGACCCGATGATTAGAATTTTCTTGAGGTCGGTTCGCTTGGGCATGGTCGATCAGGCCGTCACGCGCGGGCGCCGGATGTCCCTTTCGCGGAGGACGAGCCGCGGCGCAGTGCGCCGGACAATTTCCAATCGGCCATCATTTTGGTGAATTGCGTGAATAGGTAGCGCGAATCGTGCGGGCCGGGCGAGGCTTCCGGGTGATACTGCACGGAAAACAACGGAAGCGAGCGATGGCGCATTCCTTCGTTGGTCTGATCGTTCAGATTGATGTGCGTGATCTCGACTTCGCTGGACGGCAGCGATTCGGGATCGACGACGAAACCATGATTCTGCGCGGTGATTTCGACGCGCTCGCTCAGAAGATTTTTCACCGGGTGGTTCGAGCCGTGGTGGCCGAATTTTAGCTTGTACGTCTTGCCGCCGAGCGCGAGGCCGCAGAGTTGGTGGCCGAGGCAGATGCCGAAGACCGGCACGCGTCCGACCAGGCCGCGAATGGCTTCGACGGCGTACGTTGCGGGCTCGGGATCGCCGGGACCATTCGAGAGGAAAACGCCGTCAGGCTTTCGCGCAAGGACATCCGCGGCCGAAGCCTTGGCCGGGACGACGGTGACTTCGCAATTGTGATCCACGAGCAGACGCAAAATATTTTGCTTGATGCCGAAATCGTAGGCGACGACGCGGAAGCGCTGCGCTTCTTGCACCGTGCGATCGGGCTCGACACCTTCGTGCCACGGAGACGCGGTGAGTTCGATCGAGCCTTTGGCCCAATCGTAGGACTCGCGGCAAGTAACGCCCGACGCAAGCTCCAGGCCCGCCATCGAAGGGAGCGCGCGGGCTTCGGCGATCAGTTGCTTAGCAGGAGTGCCGTCGGTTGAAACGATCGAGCGCATGGCGCCGGCGCTGCGCAGATGGCGCACAAGCGCGCGCGTATCGAGTCCCCAGATCACCGGGATGTTGTGGCGCGAAAGATAAAGCTGCACGGATTCCGTGGAGCGCCAATTCGACGCCAGCGCGGAAAACTCGCGCACCACGAGGGCTTCAATGTACGGGCGGC
Source organism: Candidatus Acidiferrales bacterium (assembly GCA_050014395.1). GTDB lineage: Bacteria > Acidobacteriota > Terriglobia > Acidiferrales > UBA7541 > DASPOJ01. The sequence goes on from JBEKDK010000063.1 coordinate 7,761, forward strand.
CCGATTCTTCGTCGTCCGCATTCGCGCCGACGTTGCCGATGTGCGGATACGTGAGGCAAACGATCTGGCCCGCGTAGCTAGGATCGGTGAAAACTTCCTGGTAGCCGGTGAGGCTGGTATTGAACACGAGTTCGCCGCCGCGCCGCGTACGCGCGCCCGCGGCGCGCCCCTCGAATAGGCGGCCATCCTCAAGCGCCAGGATCGCCGGCCATGTGGCAGATTCCGTCACGTGGTTCTCCCGCGCGTCATTTCGCAAGGCCGTCCGAAGGAGGAATGGAGCCGAAGCGATCCATCGGCCAATACCCGAACACCGCTTTGCCGTAAATCAGGCGATCGGACACGGGCCCAAAAATGCGCGAATCTTTGGAGCTATTGCGATGATCGCCCAGCACAAAATATTCGCCGTCGGGAACACGCAGCGGCCCGAAATTGCCGAGATCGGCGTACTGCGGGGGAACGTAGGGCTCGGTGAGGCGGTGGCCGTCAATATAGACGTGGCCGCGGCGAATCTCGATCGATTCGCCGGGCAATCCGATGACGCGCTTGATGTAAGACAGCGAGCGATCGAGCGGATACCAGAACACGACAACATCACCGCGGCCGATAGGTTCAAAGCGGTAGACAAATTTATTGATGAAGATGCGCTCTTGATCGCTGATCAGCGGCGCCATGCTGGTGCCTTCCACTTTCACGGGCTGATAAAAGAAGACGATGATGACCATCGCCAGCGCGAGGGCCACAACCACGTCGCGCGTCCACGCGCGCGCTTCGCGACGAAGCGGGAGTGACGGGCGCGGCTCTTCCGGAGGAGCCGCTGTCGGCTGAGCGGAGGTTTCCATAATTTTCGGCGCAAATCATTTATACCATGAGGCGCGGTGCGGCGTCACTGCGTGATGAAGCGAGTGAAAAGGAGATCGAGAGAGGAACGCGCAACAGAAACCTACTGCGGCGAATTTCTCTTCGCAGGGAACAATGTAATGTCGTGGGTCACGCCAAAGGTCCAGCCATAGTGCTCGTCATAGTGATTGATGCCCTTGATTCCGGCGACGTCCCAAGTAAATCCTTCGGCCGAAATATCCAGGCCAAGGCGCGCTTCGCCGCGGCTTTCCGTGCCATAGAGCGCGGGGATTATTTTCCTCGGGGTGTAGCGGCCATTCACTTCGCCGACCAAGTTTACGTGCGCGGTGAGCGGATAGCGAAACGCCGCGCCATAGAGCAATTCATCATTTTGGGAGTAGAGCGCGTTGGGCGAGGTCATGATTTCCATGCCGAGATCGCCGAATGTGTCGAGCCGGCCGAAAGTGCGCTCGATATCGATATCGCTGAAGACGTCGGTGGCGTTGTTGCCGAGGCCACGCGTTTGGTCCGTGTTGGGCATGATGAAGCCGAAGCGCATGGCGAGAGCGGGCCGCCTGTGGCCTTCGCGAAAAAAATGGACCTTCGCGGTAAGCGAGAAGTCGCCGATGTCGCGCGTGGAATTCGGGCCTGTGAGCGCAAGCGTCGGGATAAACGACGCGCCTTGTTGCTTGACGTCCAGGAATTGCTGCGCGATTCCGGCGAGTTCAACTTCCACGGTGCCGCCAACGCCGACGCGCAGGTCCATATCGCCGACTTGAGTGAGATCGCCGGAAAGCCCAGAGAGCGGGTACGAAATATCTTGGAGGAAATCGAAGCCGACGGCGACGCGCGCGGTTCCCGCCGGCATGACTTCGGCGTCAGGCGTTTGCAATGGGCGATCCTGAGCGACGACTGTGTGCAACGGAAACAGAAGTGCTGCGGCTAGGAGGATGCTTCGAGATATGCGCGCAGAAGGAATGCTCACGATTTCGCCAGACGGCATGATGCCGTGACAGAGCGCGCGGCGTCAAGTACGTGCGTGATGCGTTTTCACGCGCGATATTCCCGTTTAGCCCAATGCAAACATGATGGCGGAGAGCGCGGCGGTGACGGCCGTTTCTGTGCGCAGAATATTTTCGCCGAGGGATGCCTCGAGAAAGCCAGAGGACGCCGCGGCGGAGAATTCGGCGTCGGTCCAGCCGCCTTCGGGGCCTATGGCGATCGAGATCGCGCGGGGATTCGCATTCGCAAGGGCGGCCGTTCCCGCGTCCACGGGAATCACGGAGCGCATTGGCTGCGCACCAGGGCGCTCGGAAAGTAGAATGCGGAGGCGATTCCCTTCCCCCGAGCGGAACGCCGATTCGGGCGAAGACATCGGGCGCAGATCGGGGACGCGCAAGCGGCGCGATTGCTGCGCGGATTCGCGGAGAATTCGCTGCCAGCGCTCGGCGCGCCGGGGCGCTGCGCCCACCAACGCGCCCTCGCTGCGCTCGGCCGCCAGCGGGATTATTTCGGAGACGCCCAGCTCCGTGGCTTTTTCGATGGCCCACTCGAAGCGATCCATTTTCACTATCGAGAGCAATAAGGTCACGGCCAAACGCGGCTCGCGCACTTCGAGGCGCTCGACGAGGGCGAAGTCGATTGCTTCGCGCGCCACGCGTTCGATTCGCGCGAGCCACAATTCGTGGCCGTCGCTGAGTTCGTAAAGCTGGCCGGGCTCGGCGCGCAGAACGCGGGACAAGTGGCCGGCGGATTCGCCGCGCAAGGCCGCTGCATTTTCGGCAAATCCATCGACAAAAAATCGCCTGCGCATAGCCAGTATGTTATATCAATTGCATGATGCGAAAGCGCGGAACGTCTTGGGAAAGATTTCTGTTTGCGGCTGCGATTTTTCTTGCGTGCTGGTGTGCGCTTGCGCCGCGGGCACACGCGACGCCTCCGCTGGGCGCGGCGACGCCTGTGATTGTCGATACCGACGCGGGCACCGACGATATGTTGGCGCTGGCGTTTCTGCTGGGGCGCAGCGACGTGCACATCGAAGCGATCACGGTGGTGAACGGGATGGCGCACGTGCCGGCGGGCGCGGCGAATATTCTGGCGCTATTGCAGCTCGCGGGCCATCCGGAAATTCCCGTGTATGTGGGAAGCGCTGTGCCATTGGCCGGGCGCGCTGCATTCCCTGCTGCGTGGCGCAAGACGTCCGACGACCTGCCGGGCGTGGATTTGCCGAAAACCACGGCGAAGCCGCAGGCTGAATCGGCTGTCGCGTACCTGACGCGGCGGCTGAACGACACGAAGCGGCCGGTGCGCATCTTGGCGCTGGGGCCGCTGACCAATCTTGGCGCGGTGCTGCGCCAGGATCCATTCGCTATCCACACTATCGAAGAAATGGTGATCATGGGTGGCGCGGTACGAGTGCCGGGAAATCTGAGCGATGGCGGCGTGTTCAATACCGACAACACGAAGGCGGAGTGGAATTTCTATATCGATCCGCTCGCAGCTTCGATTGTGTTTGGCTCGAAGGCTTCGATTCGATTGATTCCGCTGGACGCTACGCAGCAGGCGCCGATTCGCGCCGATTTCCTGAAGACGCTGACGGATGGTGCGAAGACTCCTCTTGAGAAATTCGCGGCGCAGGTGCTGGCCAGCGACGCGACGTTTATCAAGCAAGGATATTTTTACGCTTGGGACCCGCTGGCGGCTGTGGCGCTGGTGGACGTGGACGCAGTGCAGGTGACGCCGCTGAACATTCAAATCGACATGACCCGAATTCAGCAGGGGCGCACGGTGGAAACGCAAGGCGGAGTTCCGAATGCGCGCGTGGCGCTCACGGCCGACGCTGTGCGATTCCGGCGCGAATTCCTGGCAGCGTTGGCAACAGCGCCTGCGGTGAAGGCGCAACCGCCGGCGGCGGCGCCGGCAGCGAAGACAGCTCCACCAGCGGCAACGGCGCCCGCAAAGCCGACAACCTCGGCGGCACCGGCGGCCAAGGCCGCCTCGCCAGCCGCACCGTCCACTCCAGCGCCGGCACCGGCGATAACGCCAAAGCCGCCCGCCAGTGCGGCACCCACGCCACAACCGAAACCAGCGCAAACTCCGGCCAAGGCGCCACCCACAGGGAGTTTCTAACCGGCAAATTTTAGCCGAAAATATCTTTCACTTTGTCGAAGAAGGAGGTTTCGCGTTCGACGGGGCGATTTTCCACTTGTAGAGTTTGGCCGAGCTGTTCAAGCAAGCGGCGCTGTTCGCGCGTGAGTTTCGCGGGCGTGGCCACGCGAATGTTGACGTACAAATCTCCCTTGCCGCCGCCGTGCGGATCGGGCAGGCCCTTCCCTTTCAAGCGAAAGATCGAGCCGGTCTGGGTGGATTCGGGGATGTTCACGCGCTCCTCGCCGAAAAGGCCGGGGACAACGATTTCGGCGCCGAGCGCGGCCTGCGCCATGCTGATGGGAATGGTGCAGTAGAGATCGGCGTTGCGGCGCTCGAAGAACGGATGCTCGCGAACTTGTAGGACGACGTAGAGATCGCCGGAGGGGCCGCCATTCGGCCCGCGCTCACCTTCGCCGGGCACGCGCAGACGCGTATCGGAATCCACGCCGGGCGGAACGCGCAATTCGATCGTACGCACGCGCTCGACGCGGCCTTCGCCGCGGCACTCCACGCATTTTTCGCGCACCACTTGGCCCGCGCCCTGACACGCGGGGCACGTGCGCGAGATGGCGAAAAATCCTTGTTGATAATGAAGCTGTCCGCGCCCTCCGCATTGCTCGCACGCGGTGACGCCAGTGCCGGCTTTGGCGCCCGTGCCGTTACAGGATTCGCAGAATTCCTGGCGTGGCACGCGAATCTTGGTAGTGAGGCCGGTGGCGGCTTCTTCAAAACTCAATTGCATGTCGTAGCGCAGATCGGCGCCGCGTTGCGTGCGTCCGCGTGAACGGCGGCCGCCGCGGCCGGAGAAAATATCCTCGAAGCCGAAAAAATCGCCGAAGATATCTTGAAATCCCTCGAAGATCGTTTGGTTCATGCCGCCATCGAATCCGCCGCCGGAAAGACCGGCGTGGCCGAAGCGATCGTAGGCTTCGCGCTTAGGCGGATCGGAAAGAACGCTGTAAGCCTCCGTGGCTTCGCGGAATTTTTCTTCGACGTCTTTCTTGCCGGGCTCGTGACGATCGGGGTGCCACTTGAGCGCGGCCTTGCGATAGGCGGACTTGATTTCTTCGGGCGTGGACGTGCGGCTGACGCTCAAAATCTCGTAGTAATCGCGTTTGTGCGCCTGGGCCATGGGGTCCTAGTTCACTTCCTTCGTGGATTGCATATGCCCGCCGGCATCGTGGCCTGCCGGATGCACGGCAACGCGCACGGCGCTAGGGCGCAGGACGCGATCGTGCAAGCGATAGCCTTCTTGCAAAACTTCGATCACCGTGCCATCGGGATGGTCAATCGATTCGACGCGATGGACCGCGAGGTGTACGTGAGGATCGAACGGCTTGCCGGCGGCGTCAATGCGTTCGAGGCCCTGACGCGCGAGCGTGTCCCAAAGCTGCTTGTAGATCAATTCGACGCCTTTGCGATATTCCTCGTAAGCCGGATCGTCGTGGGCCTTCAAAGCGCGCTCGAAGCCATCGAGGACCGGCAGCAAACTTTCGATCACGCGCGACTGGCCGCGCCGGCCTTCTTCCTTTTTCTCGCGCTCGAGGCGCTTGCGATAATTCTCGAAGTCGGCCTGACGGCGTACCAGTGTCTGCGCGAGTTCGTCCTTTTCGGCTTGGAGCTTGGCGAGTTCTTCCGGCGGCGCGCTGGCGTCGGCAGGCGACGGAGTTTCGTTGAGCGGCAAGGCTTCGTCGTCGTTTGGTTTTGCGTCGCGGGCACTCATTCTCGATTAGCTCCTGCCCGGGGCTTCGCTGAATAGGCGAGCCACGTAGGCGACCGCGGTGATGGCACGCTCATAGTGCATGCGCATCGGGCCAAGCACGCCGATCGAGCCCTGCGCTTGATCGAGCCACGCGTACGGCGCGCTGATCAGGGTGAGCTGGCCGCCGCCGGCGCTGATGCCCTCGATGCCGATCTGGACGTGCACGGCTTCAGGCTCGTCAATGCAACTGGAAAGCAGAGCCACCAATTTTTCGCGCTCCTCGATCGCGGCGAGCAATTCGCGCAATTGCGCCTGATCGGCGAAATCCGGAGCGGCGGCAATCTGCGCGGCGCCTTCGACGTGCACTTCAGCCGCTTCATTTTCGCCCAACAGCCGCGGGTCGCAGAGCTCGAGCGCGTTACGCACAAGTTGATCGTAGCGCTCTTGATCGCCGGCGAGACGCGCCAGCAGATCGGCGCGGATTGTCGCCAGCGTGCGGCCGGCATACTCGCGATTCAGATATTCCGCGGTGCGATCGAGATCCTCCTGCGTGAAGGCACGAGCGGGACGCAGAATCTTGTCGCGCGCCACGCCGCCGGCCGAAACAAGCACAGTCACCACGCGGCCATCGGGCAGGAGCATGAAGCGAATGTGCTCGAGCACGGATTTCGCCAGCGACGGCGAAACAATGATGCCCAGGCCGCGCGACATGGAGGCCAGGACGTGACCGGCGCGCTCGGCGACTTCGCCGGGCGTAGTGGCCGCGGCCAACTCGGAGCGAATCCACTCCTGGTCCTCGGGATCGAGTTTGGCCTCCGCGGACACGGCCTGCGCGAAAAATCGGTAACCCGCAGCGGTCGGGACGCGGCCGGCGGAAGTGTGCGGCTGATACAAAAAACCTTCCTCTTCGAGTTCGGCCATCGCGTTGCGAATCGAAGCAGGGCTTAGGGATTCGGGATTGCGCTGCGATATGGCGCGCGAGGAAACCGGCTGTCCGCTTTCAATGTAGGCGTGGACCACCCCAGTCAAAATCTGCTGCTTACGCTTCGAGTTGGGAGCGATTGTAATCATGGCTCGCGATCGGCCACACGGCTACACATCAATTCTAGCATTGTTGTAAAGGGGTTCAACGCGAGGAGCCGTTTAAGTGTCCAGTTGGGCGCGCTGCAGGCGATCGGAATAGTCTACGTAGATAGTCTTCCACTCGGTGTAGAAATCGAGCGCGGCAACGCTGGCTTCGCGATGACCGTTACCGGTGTGCTTTGTGCCGCCGAAGGGCAGATGCGTTTCGGCGCCGATGGTGGGAGCGTTCACGTAAACGATGCCGGTGTGCAGATCGCGCGTGGCGCGCAGCGCGGAATTGATGTCGCGCGTGTAGATGGATGCGGAGAGGCCGTAGGCGACGCCGTTGGCGATTTCGACGGCCTCGTCGAGCGTATCGAAGGCGACCAGCGAAATCACAGGGCCGAAAATTTCCTCTTGCGCGATGCGCATGGCGGGCGCGCAATCGGAGAAAATTGTCGGCTCGTGGAACCAGCCCTTGGCGAAGGGCGGCTTCTCGAGGCGATGGCCGCCGGTCGTGAGCTTGGCGCCTTCGTTGCGGCCGATCTCGACGTACTCCATCACTTTTTTGAGCTGAGCTTCGTTGATCAGCGGGCCGACTTCGGTGGCAGCGTCAAGGCCATCGCCCACGCGCAAGGATTTGGCGCGATCGGCCAGGCGATCGCGAAATTCGCGATACACGCCCTTCTGGACGACGATGCGGCTGGTTGCGGTGCAACGCTGGCCCGCGGTGCCAAACGCGCCCCAGACGGCTCCATCGAGCGCCAGGTCGAGGTTTGCGTCGGCCATGACGATCATGGCGTTCTTGCCACCCATTTCGAGATGGCAGGGCTTGAAATCGCGCGCGCACGCCAAGCTGACCGAGCGGCCCGTTTCGGTGGAGCCGGTGAAGCTGACGGCGGCGACATCTGGATGCGCCATAAGCGGCGGGCCGAGTTCAGCACCGCTGCCGTGGACGAGGTTCACGACTCCGGCGGGAATGCCGGCTTCGGCGAGAATCTCAACGAGGCGGCTGGCAGAGAATGGAGTTTCCCTGGCGGGCTTCAGGACGACGGTGTTGCCCGCGATCAGAGCGGGCATCATCTTCCACGACGGAATCGCCATCGGGAAGTTCCACGGCGTAATGAGGCCGCACACACCGAGAGGCTGGCGCACGGACATGGCGATTTTGTTGGGCAACTCGGAAGGCGTGGTCTGGCCGAAAAGGCGGCGGCCTTCGCCGGCCATGTAGTAGGTCATGTCGATGGCTTCTTGGACGTCGCCGCGCGTTTCGGCCGACACTTTTCCCATCTCAGAAGTCATCGTGCGCGCCAATTCTTCTTTGCGGCGAACCAGGGTTTCGGCGGCGCGGAACAAAATTTCGGCGCGCTTGGGCGCAGGAACCAGGCGCCACGTTTTGTACGCTGCGCTCGCGGCGTCGACGGCGGCGCGGACATCCTGCTCATCCGACGATGGGAAAATTCCGAGTAACTCATCGGTGCTGGCAGGATTGCGATTTTCAAACGTGCGGGCGGAACGCGATTCGATCCACTCACCATTGATGAAGTTCTTGAAGTTTTGAGGGAGCACTGCGGCACTCATCGCGCTAACGGAGCTGAGTATCGCTCTGAATCGAAGCTGAAGGAGACTGCGCCGATGGAGACTGGGCCGCTGGCGCGTCGGGCGTGGCAAGCGGCGTGGGGGCGCCTTTGCCGGCTACATCGGAGCCGAGGCCCAGACGCTGCAACGTGGGGGCGTCAATTTTTCCGGTTGGGGCAAGACCCTGGGCGGCTTGGAAGCGTTTCATAGCGTCGATGGTGGCGGCGTCCCATTTGCCGTTCGGATCGCCTTGATAGGCGTTCTCGCGGGCCAGGGCGGTTTGAATTTCCGTAATGCGATCGGGCGTTGGCGCGATTTGGCCGCGGGGTTCTCTCGGATGATGCTTTGCGTGACTACCGTGCGCGGCGCTGTGAGATGCGGTCGTGGCCGGTTTGTGGGCTGGCGGCGATGCCGGCGTCTGCGCAGATTGAATCGCTGCGGCGGGCAGAGCGCACGCCACGAGCAGCGCCAGGGGCAACGTGAGTCGATTGCTACGCGTCATCGATAAATTCTACCTCACGACGGCCCGCAGTTACTGCCCGGGCGCGGGTACTGCTCCCGCCAGCAACACGGTGAGCAGGTCGTCGGTCTCGCCGTGGCGAATTACTTTGAACAAGATGTCTTCGCCGGGCTTCAGCGATTCGGTGGCGCGGCGATAATCGGCCACCGAAGTGACGGGCACATGATTAATTTCGACGATCACGTCGCCACGCACGAAGCCCAGGTCTTCGCCAAACGTGGCGGGATCCACTTCGGTGACCAGTACGCCGCGCTGACCGGTGTAGTCAAGGCGTTTCGCGCGATCCGGCGTGAGCTCGGCAAGATGCACGCCGAATAATGCCGGGGTCTCTTGTTGCGCGCCGCCTTTGTGGTCGCTATCGCTATCGGTGTCGTCGGCATCATCGTCGGGGACAATCTTGGTGCGATCGGCGACCGTGACCGACGCATTGTGCTGGGCTTTATCGCGCACGTAGTCGATGCTGACTTTATCGCCCACGGACGTGGCCGCGATGGGATTCACCAAGTCGTTTCCGTTGTGCACCGGGTGGCCATTGACGGCGGTGATCACGTCGCCGGCTTTGAGTCCGGCTTTTTCGGCCGGGCTGCCCGAGGTCACAGATTGCAGCACGATTCCGTATGGCGCGCCGAGTTCCTTGAGGACGATCGGATTGCTGCTCTGGCCATCGGTGAAACTGACGCCGATGGAACCGCGCGTCACGCGCCCATTTTCGATAATTTGATTGTAGACGCCGATGGCCGTGCTCGATGGCATGGCGAAGCCCACGCCTTCGTAACCGCGTCCGCCGGTGATGATCGCGGTGTTGATGCCGACCACTTGACCAGCAAGATTTACCAGCGGGCCGCCGGAGTTGCCGGGATTTATGGCGGCGTCGGTCTGGATGAAGCGCTGGAATTGGCCGCCGATGTTGGATCGGTCCTTGGCGCTGATGATTCCGGCGGTGACGGTGGCCTGCAGGCCGAACGGGCTGCCGATGGCAAGCACCCAATCGCCCACTTGCACGCCATCGGAATTCCCGAGCTGGGCCGTGGGCAGATCTTTGCCGGCGTCAATCTTGATCACGGCGAGATCGGTTTCCTTGTCGATGCCGACGACTTTGGCGGTGTACAGAGTTTGATCGTCGTCCAACTGCACTTGAATCTTTGTGGCTTCGTCGATCACATGATTATTGGTGAGGATGAAGCCCTTCTTGTCCACGATTACGCCGGAACCGAGGCTGCGCTCGGCCTGCTGGCCCTGGTCGGGACCGCCGAAGAATTTATTGAAGAAATCCTGGAACGGGTCCTGGCCACTGCCTTGGTCCTGATCGTCATCGTCGTCGTCGCCGCGGCGGCCGTGCGATTTGCCTTTTTGCAGAAATTGCGTGGTGGAAATATTCACGACAGCCGGCTCGACTTTATTGACGATCGAGGCAAACGTGCTGGACATCTCCACGGGATTGGGCTGGGCCAGGGGCGTGGCGCCGAGTGCGAAAAACGTGTGCATGGCATTGACGCGGCCGGAAATCACCGTGCCGATGAGCATGCCGATACAAAGCGTAAGG
>JBEKDK010000064.1:0-27779 GCA_050014395.1 Candidatus Acidiferrales bacterium
ATGTACCAACCTGGAACGCAAGGCGGGTGATGCCGGGCGTAATCCTCGTCCAATTCGGCTTCAGCGGTCTCGATGGTCAACCTCCCGCCGCGCGGCATAGCGTCGCGCGCATTCACCGCAAGGTTCATCAGGATTTGCTCGATCTGCCCCGGATCGGCCTTCACGGAACCCATGTCCGCGGCCAACTTTGTCTGAAACTCAATGTCCTCCCCGATCAAGCGTCGAAGCATCTTCTCCGTTTCGATGACGATGGAATTCAGATTCAAAACCTTCGGCTCCATCACTTGCTGCCGGCTGAATGCAAGAAGCTGACGGGTGAGGCCCGCTGCGCGATTTCCGGCCTTTCTGATTTCTTCGGTCTGTTTCTGTAGTTGGGAATCCAGGTCGGGGCTTCCCAGAATCACGTCGCTGTAACCGATGATCACGCTGAGCAGATTGTTGAAGTCGTGGGCCACGCCTCCCGCGAGCCTCCCGACCGATTCCATCTTCTGCGCCTGACTAAGCTGTAGCGCCAGCGCTTTCGTCTCCGTGACGTCCTTTTGACTGCTGATCAGGCATTCATGTCCGGCAAACTCGATGCGATTCATCGAGTGCAGCCATACTCGCTGTTCACCGGACTTAGTGCGAAAGGGTAATTCCAGATCGCGTATCGACCCTTCCGCCTTCAGCCTCTCCAGAACTTGGCTGCGCACTTCAGGATCTTCCCAAACTTTCAGATCGACGGATGTCCGGCCAATCACGTCGTCGCGTCGATACCCGGACGCACGCAGAAAACTCTCGTTCACGTCGAGGTAGCGGCCTTCCGTCAAAGTGGTGATGGTGATCGGCTCCGGGCTGGCGTTGAACGCTTTGTAGAAGTTCTCCTCCGCGCTCTTGCGCGCGGTAATGTCGCGCCCAATGCCCATGACGCCGATCACCCGGCCATGCTTGTCACGCCAGGGAACCTTCGATGCGGAAGTCCACTTGGCATTGCCAAGCGCGTCCACCGTTCTCTCTTCTTGATCCAACAGCGGCTGTCCGGATTGCACAATGGCTTGTTCGTCGGAGAAAAAGGACGTTGCCAGATCCACCGGAAAGTAGTCGAAGTCTGTCTTCCCTAAAACTTCCTCGGGAGTCTTCGCGCCCATCAACTCGGCAACCCCGCGGTTTGCCACAAGGAACCGGCTCGCCGCGTCCTTCACGTAAATGTAGTCGGGCAGGTTATCGATCAACGCGCGCAGCAACCAGCGCTCTTCGGAGAGCGCGTCCTCCGCGCGTTTGCGCTCCGTGACATTTTCCACCGAGCCTTCGTAGTAGAGGATTCTGCCCGTGCTGTCACGCGTAACCCTCGCGCTTTCCAAGACAAAGATCGCTTGCCCATCCCGCCGCTTCCAAACAGACTCGATCCCTACGATGCCGCCCGCTTCCCCCATCTGTTTCTTGAAGTCGCCCCGCACGGACGCCGACATGTGAAGATCGCGCTCCACGTTGCGATTCTGCAGCTCTTCCAAGGAATCGTAGCCCAGCATTCGGCACAGCGCCGGGTTCGCCATCACGATCTTGCCATCCGGCGTGGTCCGGTAAAGTCCCAGCAACGCGTCCTCGAATAGGCTTTTGAATCGTCGCTCGCTTTCGCGCAGAGCGGTGTCCCCGCGTTTTCGCTCGATGATCAGCCATCCCATTATGATCAGGATTGCCGCGAGGAGAATGACTGCGGCGGCTAGCAAACGTGCGCTGCGTTCGGCGGCGAGCAAATAGAAAAGCGCGCGCGTCTGGGGAAGCGAGGTATCCATCCAACGAAACTCGCTGCTGACCAGCGTGCCGTCCTTGGAGATCACGCCCAACTGGTCCCGAAGAGCGTTCGCCGCGTCCACCGCGCCGGGCCGGCTATAGCTGGCGCCGATTCCGTACATGATCGAAAAGCCGGCGCCGTCGGCCATCTGCAACGGGACATTTTTGCATTCGTCCGGCACAGAGAAACCGCTGAAAGTCTGTGTCACCATCGCGGCTTGCGCTTGGCCCGTGCAGACGGCCCTCAGTTGATCGGCGATACTGTCGACGTTCAGAAATTTCGCGTTCGGAAAAGTTCGCTTCGCAAGTCTCAACCCGATGCTCTGCGCATAGCTGGCGATCGTCAGATCGGACGATGCCGAGCCGCGCAAGACCGGATCGCTGCTTCGAGAGACCAGGCCATACGCGATCATCGACCACGGAGCCGAGATGTATTCATGCCCCTTTCGTTCCGGCAAGTCGCCCAGTATCGGCCACAGGTCCACTTGGCCCGATTCCAGCGCCGCGTCTGGCCCCTCCGGTGAATAGACCCATTCGAGCTGGATGCCGCTTCGGCGCGCGGCCTCGTTGATAAGATCCACCGTGTTGCCGGCGGCCTTTCCGTCGGGGCCCAGAAAATGTTCCTTCGCCGAATTGTAGAAGCCGATTCGAAACGGAGTTTTGAATAGCTGAGATCTGCGTTCCACGCGAACGGCCACCACGACGAGGCTCGCCAGTAATACCGCCAGCGCAACCGCAACGATCGCCATTTTTCTTCGCGAATTCGAGATCCCGGAGAGGGCCATTGTTGGGTGTCGCCTCAGCTGTTTCGCAGCTTCGACCACCACTTGTCCGCGTGCTTCAACCCCCGAGGGAAGCGCCACGACGATCAGTTTCCGCTTACGATTTTTCCGTCAACTTGGCTGGGATTAGAGCTTAGCGGTCAAGCGCAAACGGTGTGGGCATCGGGTCCCATACAGGCCGCGCAAACGCTCTCTGTGCCGTTGCTACCCCTCACTCGGCAACAGGCAGCATGCCGAATGAATCCATTCTGGTGTTACGGACCACCCTGGGCAATGGTACTGTGCGCAGCCTGCCACTACTGGGTCCCCCGTGCGGTAGCTGGGTATCCGTATCCACCTTCAGTTATAACTTGATAATGTTGCCCCGGCCCCTGCCGCCCGTTCGAGCCGGACAATTTTTTCGCAGCGCAAAAATGGAAACTTCGTTTATACGCGGCCCAAATCCGTGCGTTCCAAAATGGGAAGCCGCTCGGTGCCATTGTGGCACTTCAGCTCGGCGGCCCGCGGCGCCACAGTCGCCAACTCCCGTATTTACTTCCGCCTAACCAACCCAGCCGATTGGAACCGCCGTTGCACATAGGGCCCCGTAGAGGGCAGATGATGAATCGACTTATCACGCTCGGCGCAAGCCTATTGCTCTGCGTCGCAGCTGCAACGGCGCAATCGAAGCCGGCCTGCGCACAGTTCACGATCGTGTCGCAAGACACGTTGAACAACGTCACGCAAGGATTATCGGCCGACGACGTGAGATGGTTTGAGAGGGAACTTGCGAAGAAGTACCCCGGCGCTTGCTATGCTGAGCCAGGATCCGCAGTCCCGGTGGTTTTCTATATCACCGAAACTGCGGCGGTCCACCGCGGCACGCGCGTAGTGAATCAGACCTTCACTCAGTCCATACCGATCAGCGGCACCGTCACCGACCAACACACCAACACGTCGGACATCGACGCCACCGCATACGCCACCACAACAAGCTCCACCGCCGTCCCCTACTCATTCGCTTACGGCATCTATACGCTCGTCGTTGAGCGTCGCGTCAACGGCGGCAAATTCGAACTGGCTCACACATTCCAGCAAAAGGGCCTCTACAAAACTCTCGACGGAATCCCCCTAGGCGGCCGTGGCCATCACCCGGCCCACGCCGTGATCGAAGACGCTGTCAAATGGCTCAACGCCGGCGGCCTGACGGACCCCAATCAATCCGTCTTCCAGCCACCGCAGCCAACCGAGAAGTGAAGCTGTGAACGTCTTGGCCGGCGGAAGTGATCCAGAACCTCGAACGGCGCGAGGCCAGCGCGCCAACTCCTCCTCTCGCAATGTTCATCCCACGCGTTCCGGCGTGCTATGATTTCTGACTCGTGGGCGCGTGGCTCAATGGTAGAGCAGCTGACTCTTAATCAGCGGGTTGGAGGTTCGAGTCCTCCCGCGCTCACCACGACCTTCAGTCTGTATCAAACTGCACCGTCATAACCCTCTTTCCGGTGTTACAATCCGGCCGAAGTTGGGGTTGTCGTTCATCGGAGACTCACATGTCCAAACTTGTGCTAGTTCTTCCAGTAGCTCTGTTTTGCCTGGCGGCGATTTCCGCCCAACAAGCCCCAGTCGTCCCGCCAAAAGTTACGCCGTATGCTGACATCCCGGCCGACGCCGCGAAGCAACAGAATCCCGTCAAGTCCTCGCCCGATTCGATCGCGCGCGGCCAGAAGTGGTTCAAGCTGGATTGCGCGATGTGCCACGACGAAAACGGCGACGGCAAAGGCGACGTGGCCGTCAGCATGAAGCTCACCATCAACGATTTTACGAATCCCGATACGTTCAAAGACCACACGGACGGCGAGCTGTTCTACATCATCAAGAATGGCCACATGCCGATGCCGGGGGAAGGAGATCGCATCAAGACAGATCAGGTCTGGGATATTGTGAACTACGTTCGTTCGCTCGCGAAGCCCAAGGCCGCGTCTAACTAGAAGCAGCAGCCCGGCCCTAGCCGGGACGCTACGTGCGTTTTCGATTTTTTCAACGCTGTTACTGTGTCGATTCTTGCGTAGGAGTCTGCGCGTCTTCCAGATTGTTGCCCGTCAAGCAAAGCTGCTGAAGTTCGCCAGGCAGCGTAGATAAGAAGACATTCGTACCTGGAAATGCCCGGCTGTTTCGCAGCACAGCCCCTGGACTGCGAATGAGCCGAATGACCGGAGCCTCCACCAGTGGCTTTCGCGACGATACGCCGTCGAGTTCAAGATTGGCGGCGTCTTCGATTTGAAACACCGCGCCGTGCGCGACATCGAATTGGACTTGATGCAACTCGAGAGCGTCCGTCTTCTGCGCCACCAGACCGGTTTCGCCGGAGCCAACGATGTCCGTGAGCCGCAACCCGGAAATGGGCATTTCCGGCAGGCCTTCGATATCGATCAGTTGCTTTGCGCCGCTCACCGTGACGTGGCTGATCGCGATGTCGCGCAGAATCGGCGTTCGGCGTGACACAGTTTCGTCCGACGATTGCGTCTCGCCCTCCATCATGTAGTAGCTGGTGACGACGATCGCTACGCCCGGATTCTGCATCGTCCAATTGTCAAAGCGAATGTCTTCCACCACGCCGCCTCGGCCGCGGCGGCTCTTGATGCGGATGCCATTTTCGGTGCCGAGCACCGTGATGTTGCTGGCCACAACGTGGCGCACGCTGCCCGAAGTTTCGCTGCCGATCGTGACGGCTCCGTGTGCGTGGTGCACCGTGCAATTCGTAATCGCAATGTATTCCGATGGCCGGTTCACGCGCAGTCCATCCGCATCTTTTCCGGATTTGATCACGATGCCGTCGTCGCCCGCATCCACGTAACAATTGGAAATGCGCACAAATCGGCTGGAATCCACGACGATGCCGTCGGTATGCACGCCGGGATATGTTTCGATCGTGACGTTTTGCACCACGGCGTTTTCCGAATACAGCAGCTGAATCGTCCACATCGGCGAGCCGACGAAGCGCACGCCTTCCACCAAAATATTCTTGCTGTTCATGAAGCGCACAAAAGATGGGCGCAGCTCGGAAGCTGCATCGCGATATTCCTGATCGCTGACCGGTTGATTGGCTTCGAGCGCTTGCAGCAGATGCTCCCAGTGGGGCCCGTCCGCACTGCCGGGATCGGTAGCCGACGGCGCGATTCGTCCGTGAAGCTTCATCCAGTCCGCATTGTTACTGGTCAGAATTCCGCGGCCTGTGATTGCTACGTTCTCCAGATCGTGGCCGCCAATCAGAGGGACCGGCGTGAGAGTCTCCACGCCTTGCTGCCGCCCTTTCGTAAATGGCAGCATCGTCGCGGGAAACTCAACGACTGCGCCGGCGTCGATTTCAAGCGTCATGTTGCTAACGAACGCGATCGGCCCGGTGGTGTATTTTCCCGGCGGGACGTAGATTGTGCCGCCACCGGCGCGCTGCAGTGCCGCGATCGCGCGCTTGAAAGCGCCTGTCGCGGGAGCAGAGGCGTCATTGCGCGCGCCATAATCGACGATATTGAAGACGGCACGTCCGGTTGCCGCCGCGGCATCGTTCCACGGAGCGAAGACAGCGAAGAACGCGAGGAATCCAGCCGGCAATAAGCGCCTATAAGGCACGGAACAACGCAGCGTGGCCATCGGCACTTCTTTCACTCCCGCAAAAATCGACTTGGGCTCGACGCGACGAGCTTATACGAAGCGGTCCGGCGATTGCCAGCATCAGCGAAGCGAGATTTTGTGCGGGCGAAGATGGTTGCCCCCAAGATTGTTGTGTCTTGGACAATGTGCTAGTTTGGCGGCGCTGACCTAGGAGGTCGGACCCCATGTTGCGTCCGCTTCATTCCATTTGCTTCGATTTTTCTCGCCGCGCATTTACATTCCACAACATTCTGAATTGCACCGCACTTGTGGCTATCGCGTTAACGGCGAGCGCACAGGTCGTTCGCGCGCAGGATACGCGCACCGTCACCGAGCCCACGATTCCTTCATCGTGCGCTGTGCTGAACGCCGAAAAAGTTGGCCACGCGGAAATCCTGCTGCCCGAATACGAGACGACGACGGACACGGTGCGCATCCAGAAAGCGATCGACGCGTGTAAACCGGGCCAAGCCGTGGAGCTGGCGCCGGGCGCCGCACCGCTGACGCCGGCCGCGGTAGCGCCGCGCGCGAACGCATTCCTCAGCGGTGCGCTCGATCTGCGCGAAGGCGTGACGCTGTTGATCGACAAGGGAGTCACTCTCTACGCCTCGCGCGACCCGAAGGATTTTGACTCCGATCCTTCCGCCACCACTCCGCTGCTCTGCGGCACGATGGCTGACGTCATCACTTCGTTCGATCCCACGCAAAACCGGATGCCGCCAGGGCGGATGTGCAAGCCCCTGATCTCCGTAATCAACGTGAAGAACGCCGCGATCATGGGCGACGGCATTATCGATGGCCGCGGCGGCGCGATGATCGTCGGGCAAAATTACACTTGGTGGCAGATGGCGCGCGCGGCTGAGCCGAAGCAGCAGCGCTACTTCAGCCAGCGCATGATCGTGGCCAGCCACGCCGATGGATTCGTGCTGTATCGAATCACGCTGCACAATTCAGCGAACTTTCATGTCTCCGTCAACGCCACGGACGGATTCACCGCGTGGGGCGTGCATTTGCAGACGCCGACGGTGAAGGGCACGGACGCGCGCAACACGGATGGAATCGATCCGGGCTCATCGACAAATATCACGATCACCAAAAGCTGGATCGACAACGGCGACGACAACATCGCCATCAAGACCGGCGTGACGCACATAAGTGTGCTCGACAATCATTTCTATAGCGGACACGGCATGTCCATCGGCAGCGAAACGTACAGCGGCGACAGTTTTCTCTTAGTCGATGGACTGACCGAGGACCACACCACCAGCGGCATTCGCATCAAGAGCAATGCGCAGCGCGGCGGATTGGTGCACGACCTCACCTATCGCAACATTTGCATGCGCGATGTGCCTGTGCCGATCGCCATCAGCCCGTTTTACAACAATCAGACGATCGAAGGATTCACCGATCCCGGCATCACCGGCACGCGCGTTCCGGAATATAAAAGCATCACCCTTCAGAATGTCATCGACACAACAGCAGGAGACGTGTTGATCGCGGGCAAGGACGCCGATCACATCACGGAAGTGACGCTCGATGGCGTGATTGTGAACGGCATCACGCCGGACCGGGTCCACAGCCAGTTCAGCCACATCACTGTTACCGGCCGTGGAAGCGCGCTGCAATTCAGCGGCACTGGCGTCACCGTCGATGGGCAGACGGCAACATCGGGCGCCGGGCTCGACGCGGATGTGAAGGCGTGTACGGACAAATTTGTGCCGATGCAGTAGATTTTCGCGGGCGTCGGCGCAGGCTCTGATTCTGGATAGAGGCAAACAACATGAAATTTTCCATTTTGATGTTGAGTCTAGCGTCGCTGTGCGGTGCGGGCGTGGCGGGCGCACAAGCGCAGACCTGCGATCTGCACGACTACAAGCCCGTGGACGGCGTGACCGCGCAAACGAATGCCGGCGTGGTCACGCTGACGTGGCAGGGCGAGGCGGGCGCGGAGCTGCGCGCGCGGTTCGCGATTCGCAATGCGCAGCCCGTGGTGATCGAACTTGCGGCGCGAGAGAAGAGCGGCGCGTGGGTCGTGCTGGGGAAAAATCTCTCTTCCGAATTCCAGGTGACAACAGGGAAGCGGCGCATCTCGAATAAACAATTGCAAATACTGAAGCAATTTCATCTCGATACCCCGGAACGCATCGACGCGGACAAATGGAATACGTTTTGGGACGCGCCGTTGGTGGTGCCCGGTGATGCCGGCGGAGACACCACGGATCTGCCGCGCAAGCCGGAAGAAATTCGCCGCGACTCGGTCCACTACCAATCGGACGCGTGCACGGTCTCTACGGAAGGGGATCGCGTCAGCGTCGCATTCAATGGGCTCACCCTGGGAATTTTCTCCGGCACTCTGCAATTCACCGCGTACAAGGGATCGAACTTGCTGCGCCAGGAAGCCATCGCGAAGACGGAAGAGCCTTCGGTGGCGTTCATTTACAAAGCGGGACTAAGAGGATTCGCGATCGGCACTGCGACGCGCGTTATGTGGCGCGATACGGCGCGCCAATGGCAGCAATACTCGTTCGGAGGCGCGGCGAATACGGATCCCGTCAATGTGCGTGCGCGTGACAATCTTGAAATCCTGGACGCCGGGGCTGGCTCGCTGGCCGTTTTTCCTCCACCACACAAATTCTTCTTCGCCCGCGAAAATGACGTGAATCTCGGCTACCCGTACTACCGCAAAGATAGCGAAAGCTCATTTTCGCTGGGCGTTATGCAGCCGGAAAAAACGGAAGGCTACCATCCGTGGGGCGTGTCGGCTGAAGAGTGGGCGCGGCGCACCGGCGTCTCGCGATCGGAAACGGAAAATTGGGCGCTCTACAACGCGCCCCCGGGAACAATGCAGCACATGGCGGTCTATTATTATTTGAGCGCCACGCACACCGACGCGACGCAGAAAGCGGTGCTGGCCTACACGCACGACGATGTTTTCAAACCCGTGCCCGGCTTCAAAGTCCTCTCCGGCCACTTTCATCTCGATTTGAATGAAATGCTTCGCGATCGCGGCAGTTTGGATTATCAGCCGCCGTGGGTCGGCGTGTTCCGCGGCCTCGGCGTGAACATTTTGTACCTCGGCGATTTCCACGACGATTCGCATCCGAACGATCCGGGCCCCGTGCGCTTCGCGGAAGAAAAAGTGTATTTCGAGGGCGCGCAGCGCGTCTCCGATAAAGATTTCCTGGTGATGCCGGCCGAAGAAGTGAATTCGTTTCTCGGTGGCCACTGGTATCTGCTCACGCCGAATCCGATCTATTTTTCGCACGCTGAGCCGCGCCCCGCGGGCCAAACCTTTATGGAGAATGACCCGACCTACGGCCCCGTCTATCATCTCGGCTCGGCTGCCGACGTCCTGAAAATGGTGAATCGCGAACAGGGAATCATCTGGACCGCGCATCCGCGCACGAAAAATTCCGAAGGCTACCCCGAAGCATATAAGGATAAGGATTTCTTTTTGAGCGATCGCTTCATCGGCGCGTCGTGGGAATCCTTGCCGGTCGATTTGTCGCAGAAGGAACTCTGCGAATTTCGCTGCTTTGGCACCGGCGACGACATGAGCAACTGGGCTCCCAAGCCAAAGTTCTTGATCGCCGAGGGCGATACCTACACGAAGTGGTCCGACGACGATACCTACTCGCAATTGGCCGTGAACTATCTGAAGCTCGATCGCGTGCCGCTCTACAACGAAAGTTGGGCCCCGGTGGTCGAGGGCATTCGCGCGGGGAATTTCTTCGGCACCACGGGCGAAGTGCTCTTTCACAATTGGGGCGTCCAAGGCACCGGCGCGAAAAGAATCTATACCGCGGAGATTGAATACACGTTCCCGCTGGAATTTGCGGAGTTGGTGTGGAGCGACGGCACGAAGGTCAACAGGAAAATCATCGATTTGACGGACACGCTGCCCTTTGGCACAAAGAAATTCAGCATCCCATTCGATGCCACCGGCAAGAAATGGGTGCGATTCTCGGTGTGGGATTCAGCCGGAGACGGTGCCTACGTTCAACCGATCGCGTTGCAATAGCTTGCGATCTTTTGAATACCGCATTCACGGATAGAAATTTGCTTGCCTGAGGGGTGGGCCAGTCATGACCGACAAATTGGTTGGACGCAGAAATTTCCTGAAGACCGCGGCGACCGGCGCTTTGGCGGCGCCCGTAATTTCGTCGCTGGGCAATTGGGGCCTGGCGCAGACGCCGCAGAAACCGGCCGCGAGCGCGGCGCCGCAACTCGCCGCTCCGGCGGCCGTGGCGCCGAAGCCACGGGCTGAGCGGAGCGCATCGCCTCGAACCGTCACGCTCAACGTCCGCGATTTCGGCGCGACCGGCGACGGCCTATACAAAGATACCGTTGCGATCCAACAGACGATCGATCGTTGCGCCGTGCTCGGCGGAGGGAAAGTGGTGGTGCCCGCCGGCAACTATTTCACCGGCGACCTCGTGCTGCGCAGCAACACCACTTTAGTGCTGGACAAGGACGCGAGCCTCGTCGGCACGCCCGATTTCGCGGACTATCCCGTCACACAGGTGCGTTGGGAAGGCCGCTGGATCCAAGGATACAGCGGCCTCATCTCCGCAATCGATTCACAGCACATCGGCGTTGTCGGACCGGGGAAAATCGTCGGTAATCCCGCTCTGGGTGGACGTCCCACAAGGGACAACCCGCTGCGCCATCCGGCGTTGATTGAATTCATCAACTGCACTGACGTTCGCTTGGAGGATTTCTCCACGAGTATGCGCCTTATGTGGTCGATCCATCCCACGTATTGTGAGAACGTGACGATCAAGAATCTCACCATCCGCAGCACCGGCGGCAACGGAGACGGCATCGACATCGATTCGTGCAAGCACGTGCTGATCGATGGCTGCGACATCGCCACAGGAGACGATTGCATCTCGCTGAAATCTGGCCGCGGCGCGGAAGCCTATTCCATTCTTCGCCCCACCGAGGATGTGCGCATCACTAATTGCACTTTCGCGGATTCGATCTTCGCCTGCATCGGCATCGGCAGCGAAACTTCCGGAGGCATTCGCGGCGTCCTGATCGAGCACTGCAAATTCACCCAAGCCCGCACCTTCGCCATTTACATCAAAAGTCGCCCCGGCCGTGGCGCGTTTATTGAGGACATCGTCGCGGACGATCTTGATGTCTCCGGGATGACGGGAGGATTTCTGCGCTTCAATATTTTAAACAGCGGCATTCAGGATGAATTCCCCGTGCCCGGCGATGAAGGCATCCCCACGATTGCGAATTATCGCTTCTCAAATATTCGCGTCTCCGACGCTCCTGTGCTCGTTGACGGAACCGGGATACATCCGCACAAACCGCTCGACGGGTTTTCACTGGCCAACGTCACCGGGACATGTGGTAAGGGAATCTTCCTCGCCAACGTAAAGCACGCGCACATCGTCAACGTAAAAGTCACAGGATTTAGCGGGTCGCTACTCAACATCGACAACGTCACCGGCATCGGCCTTGCCGGCGCGACGAAGATCGAGCCGGCAAAATTGCCCGATCCCATTCCCGCGCCCGATAAACCGTATGAACTTCATTGATTTTGCTCGGCGGATCCGAGCACTGGTTTGATTTTGGGTGCGAATGCTAGAAGATAGCGGTCTGCACATTTGCGGTGAGGCGGAAAAATGAGACTGAAGGATCGAGTAGCATTGATCACCGGCGGCGGCACTGGGATGGGGCGCGCGACGGCGCTGCTGTTTGCGCGCGAGGGGGCGTGTGTAGCGGTGAATTACAGCCGCTCGCGGGCCGAAGCGGAGGAAGTCGTCTCGCAGATCCGCAGCGCGGGCGGGAAGGCCATCGCGATTCAGGCCAGCGTCGCGAAGGAATCGGAAGTGGTCGCAATGATGCGGCGCGTGGAGCAGGAGTTCGGCCGCCTGGATGCGCTGATCAACAATGCCGGCTGGACGCAGCGCGTGCCGCACGACAAGTTGGATGAACTCACCGACGAAATCTGGGACCTGACATTCGACGTAAATGTGCGCGGTGTCTTCTACTGTGCGCGCGCGGCCGCGCCGCTGCTGCGGAAACAGGAGGGCGCGTCGATTGTAAACAATGCGTCGATTGCGGCGCTCACGGGAAGCGGCAGCTCGATCGCCTACGCGGCGGCGAAAGCCGCGGTGGTGACGATGACGATGTCGCTCGCGCGAGCGCTGGCGCCGGAGATTCGCGTGAATGCCATTGCGCCGGGGTTCGTGCGCACGCAGTTTGCGAATTGGCCCGCGGAGATGTATGACAAGGCGGTCACCAAGATTCCGCTGCAACGCCTGCCTACCGTGGAAGACATCGCGAGCGCGATGCTGTTTCTCGTGGCCGATGCGTGCTCGACGACGGGAGAAATGATCCTCGTCGATGGCGGCGTGACGCGGCTTGGCCCGCGGGCATGAACCACGGATAATGGTTGGCGCCGTGATTCGATCCGGCGAGCTTACCCCCTGAAATGAATCTCGATAGTTTACGTGGAACATTTTTCGACCGCGTGAAAGTCCGCTACGCGCGATTGGAGCGGCCAATTTCGTCGCTCTCGCTATTCGGTGGATTTGTGTTCGACGCGCTGACGCTCAAGCGCGTCGACATGTTTTGGGAAAACGTGTGGGTACTGGTTCACCTGGCCGTCGCCGGCTTGTGCATCGTGCTGGCAAATCGCGCGGTTAGGGCGGATTTTGATTCGCCGCAGGCGGCGCCCGAATCGACGTGGGTCGAGAGCGTGCTGCAATTTTGCTTTGGCGGCCTGCTCAGCACGTTCCTGGTGTTTTATTTCCGCAGCGGAAGCCTGCGTTCCAGTTGGCCGTTCTTGCTTCTGTTGGCGGCCGCGTTTCTCGCGAACGAGCGGTTGAAGCGGCATTTCAAGCGTCTTGATTTCCAAGCGAGCTTCTTCTTCCTCTCGATCTTTGCGTTCGCCATTTTCATCGTTCCGGTCGTGGTGCACGCGATGGGCACGCTGGTGTTTCTGCTCAGCGGCGCCGTGAGCCTGGTGGTGTTCTGGCTTTTTCTGCGCTTGCTGCAACGCACGGCGCCGCAAACTGTTTCTCGCGGGCGGGGCGCGCTGCTCGCGTCGGTCGCGGGAATCTTCCTGGCGATCAATATTTTGTATTTTCTGAATTTGATTCCGCCGATTCCGCTCTCGTTGAAAGATGCCGCCGTGGAGCACTCGGTCTCGCGCAACGCGCAGGGCAATTTCGTCGTGGAATCGGAACCCAGGGGCTGGCTCGCATATTTCAGGTGGGCGCAGGAGTTTCATTGGACGGCGGGCGCGCCGGTGTACGCCTACACCGCCGTTTTTTCCCCGACCTCGCTGCACACGCAAATCGTCCACGAATGGCAGATCTACGACGTTAAGCGCGGCTGGATCACCGCTAGCCGCGTCGAGCTGCCTTTAAGCGGAGGGCGCGAGGGCGGCTACCGCACGTATTCCACGACCAAACAAATCCGTCCCGGCGCGTGGCGCGTGAACGTAGAAACGCCCGGTGGCGCGCTTTTGGGCCGTTTGCGCTTCAACGTAATTTTGCAAACAGAACAGCCTGAGTTGCAGACCGAGGTTAAGAACTAGAAGAGTATCGGAGGAGATCCACCGTGAATCGAATGCATCGAATTGCCGGGTTGATGGCGGTCGCAATCGCGGCTGGAGTTCTGTGGGCGCAAACACCGCCGACGCTGCCGGATAAGCCCGACCCCAACGAAATTCCCGTTCCCGCGATCAAGACGTCCATGCCGGATATGCCCGGCGTCGATCAATTGCCCGTGCAGCCGAAGATGCCGGACATCATGACGCTGAACAACGGGCAGCCGGTGAAAACGATCGCGCAGTGGAGAATTCGCCGCGAGCAGATGAAACGCATTTTGGAGTACTACGCTGTCGGCCAGGCGCCGCCGCCTCCCGGCAACGTGAAGGGAGTCGAGGTCAGCTCGCAAATGCTGGCGAACGGCGCGGTGAAATATCGCCTGGTGCATTTGACGTTCGGCCCGAATGACAGCCTGAGCCTCGACATTGGAATTTTCGAGCCGGCGACCGGCGGTCCGTTTCCAGCATTGATCTCGCCGTCGGGCACGCCGCCGGGCGCGACCGCTTTGCCGCGGTTGCCACCTGGAGCGAATCAGGGCAGCGGGCACGATGCGCTGCTGGTGGTCGGCCCTGCGGCTCCGGCCGCTCCCATTCCTGGCGCAACGCCGAATGTGTCGGCTGGCGGAGCGCCCGAGCCCGCGCCAGCCACAGCGCCGCAAGCCGGCGCACCTGGCGCCGCCGCGGCTGGCGCACCGCCTCGTTCCCCCTTCGCTCCGCGCACGGCCGAGCAAATCGCGGAAACCAATCCCGCGCTCGCCCACGGCTTCGCATTCGTCACGTTCAACTACACCGATTGCGGCGAGGACACCACGCTGCGTCTTCCTGACGGCAGTTGGGCCTATCGCACCACGCGATTTTTCCCAGCTTATCCGAATTACGATTGGGGACTTCTGCGCGCGTGGGCCTGGGGCGCATCGCGCATCGTGGATTATCTGATCACCGATCCTTCGATCGCGCGCGACAAGCTGATCATCACCGGCGTTTCACGCACCGGCAAATCCGCCTTGGTGGCGGGCGCGTTTGACGATCGAATTTCCATGGTCGCGCCGGTGGCCAGTTCCGGCGGCGGCACGCCCGCCTATCGCTTCAGCGGCTCCGTGCCCGATCGTGGCGGCAAAGAGGGCCTCACCGAAATGGTGGCGAAATATCCGAATTGGTTTTCGCCGCACCTTCATCAATTCTGGGGCCAGCCGGATAAGCTGCCGTTTGACGAGCATTGGTTCATCGCGTTGTGCGCGCCGCGGCCGTTCATCGCGCTCGAAGGCGATCACGATCAAAACGTCAATCAAAATGGCGTGTATCAATCTTTTGTGGCGGCGATGCCGGCGTTTGCGCTGTATCATGCGCCGGACCACCTCGGCGTGAATTGGTCCGATCGTCCGCACGGAATTGTGCAAGGAGATTGGGACGCGCTGCTCGCCTTCGCCGATGAATTCCTATTGGGCAAGACGGTCGCTCGGCGCTTCGATCAATTCCCCGCGGGCATTGGCCCGAGCGCGCCGTAGGAATTTCACATCGCCGGCGCTTACGATGCCGGCGGTCCTGATATAAGATCGCCGGTCGGTAGTCCGGCCGGCTGTAAATTCGCGCAGAAACTTTCTCGCGAGCGCGCCCTCGGATCGAATCGGAGAACACTATGGAAGAACACAAATACTTGTTGCCGGAACGCGAAATGCCAAAGACCTGGTACAACGTCATCCCGGATCTGCCGGAGCCGCTCTCTCCGCCGTTGAATCCGGGCACGGGTCAGCCGGCGAATCCCGGCGACTTGGAAGCGATTTTTCCCCGCGCGTTGATCGCGCAGGAAGTTTCCGGCGAGCGCACTATTGCGATCCCCGATCCGGTGCTCGATATCCTGCGCATTTGGAGGCCGACGCCACTGCAGCGCGCCCTCAGACTCGAAAAGGCGCTCGGAACACCGGCGAAAATTTTCTATAAGAACGAATCGGTCTCACCCGCGGGCAGCCACAAACTGAACACCTCCGCCGCGCAGGCCTATTACAACAAAGAGCAGGGCATCAAGCGCCTCGCCACCGAGACCGGCGCCGGCCAATGGGGTAGCGCGCTTTCATTCGCGTGCCAAGTGTTTGGCCTGGAATGCATGGTCTACATGGTGAAATGCAGCTACTACCAGAAACCGCACCGCCGCACGCTGATGGAAATCTTTGGTGCGAATTGCATTCCCTCGCCCAGCGACCGCACCGCATCGGGCCGCAAGGTTCTCGCCGAGGATCCGGATTGCCCCGGCAGCCTGGGCATCGCCATCAGCGAAGCCGTGGAAGACGCGGCGCAGCGCGCGGACACGAATTATTCCCTCGGCAGCGTGCTGAATCACGTTCTGCTGCACCAGACGATCATCGGCCAAGAAGCGATCGCGCAGCTCAAGCTCGCCGGCGCGTTCCCGGATGTGGTGATCGGTTGCTGCGGAGGCGGCAGCAATTTTGCGGGCCTCGCGTTTCCGTTTGTACCGCTGAAAGCCGGCGGCAAGCAGATTCGCCTGGTGGCCGTTGAGCCCGCCGCGTGCCCCACTATGACTAAAGGCGTCTACGCCTATGATTTCGGCGATAAGGGCGGCATGACGCCGCTGCTGAAAATGGATACGCTCGGCCACGATTTCATTCCCGCCGGAATTCACGCCGGAGGTTTGCGCTATCACGGCATGGCGCCGCTGGTCAGCTTGCTGCACCACGCGGGCGTCGTCGAAGCCGTCAGCTATCCGCAACTAAAATGTTTCGACGCCGCGATCCTTTTCGCGAAGAGTGAAGGCATCATCGTGGCGCCGGAAACTTCGCACGCCGTGTGCGCCGCGATCGAAGAAGCCCGCAAGGCCAAGGAGGAAGGGAAGCAGCGCACGATCCTTTTCAACTTGAGCGGCCACGGACACTTCGATATGGCAGCGTATGAAAAATATCTCGCCGGCGAACTCGTCGATTACGAATACCCGGCCGAGAAAGTCCGGGAAGCATTGGCGCATTTGCCGAAAACGGCATAAGCGCCGTTGCGCGTGACGCGCGCAATGCAAGGCCGATGGAGGTGCGCTATGCCAAAGATTCGCAGAAGTTTAAGTGCGCTGTTATTGATTGCGGGCGTTTTCGTCGCCGTGCCGGTGCGATCCCAGAATGCAGCATCGCCCGCTACGCTCGATCCCGCGGCGAATGCCACGGACCTCGCTCTCGAATCGAAAGTCCACCAGCCGCTGCCCGAAGAATTCATTTGGCGCACGGACAAGCCTGAAGAAGTCACCGCGCCGCACTACTTCCGCGCGCAGGTGACGCTGAAAGCGGTTCCCGCGCGCGCCACGTTCTACGTCAGCGGCCCGAGCCGCGCGACAATTTTCATCAACGGCGTTCGCGCCGCCGATTTCGTGATGCCGCAGGACGCCACGTTCCGCCCCAGAGTGTTTGAATTCGAGGCCACGCATTTCTTGCACGCCGGAGCGAATGTTTTCGCGATTCAAGCCGTCGGCATCTTCAACCGGCGCCTGCCGAAATCGCTCGATCAGGGTTTATTCCTGCTCGCAAAACTAGTTCCCGCCGCGCCCGAAATCGATCGCCCAGCGTTATTGCGCAGCGGCGCCGGCTGGAAGGTCTCCGTAACCGCGAAAGACGGCTGGGAGAAGCCAGCCTTCGCCGACAAAGATTGGGAGTCCGCGCAGAGCTTTGGCACGGTCGAGAGCAATATCGATCTGCTGCAATGGAACATGGACGCCGGCCTCTATCGCTGGCCCGGCTACGACGGCATCTCGCCATTTCTCGGACACGTTCCCATACCAGCGAAAACCATTCGCGATCCGTTCGAAGGCCTCGGCCACTTTCACAATCTCGAAGCGCTCATCGCTTCAGCCCCGGCTACGAAAGCTCTCTTCAGCGTTGCCTTGCCGGCCGGCGCGGGCACGTCATCACTTCTCGACGACATGCAAGCGCCCAGCGTCGTCCTCGATTTCGGCCAGGAGACCACCGGCCGCATCGAAGTGACATCCGCATCCGATCAGCCGATTCGGTTGAGCGTGCGCTACGGCGAATCCTACGAGGAAACGGTGAAGAAGCCGTATCTGGGCGTCGCCGACATGATAATTCCGCCGCACGCCACGATGTATGGACCGAAATCCGCGTTCCGCTTCGCCAAGCTGCAATTTTTCGGCGATGGCCCGCTGCTGCGCTTCGCAAAAATCCGCGTCGATGGAATTTATTATCCCGTGGAATATCGCGGCTCCTTTGATTCCTCCGATCCCGAACTAAACCGCATCTGGTTGGTCGGCGCGTACACGGCGCACCTGTGCATGCAGGATGGAATTTGGGACGCGCCAAAGCGCGATCGCGGCCGCTGGATGGGAGATATGATTATTATCGCCACAACGGCAAGCTCGAATTCGTGCAAGAGATGCTGCCCAACTTGCGCACGCTCGTGAATTTTATGGCCGGCGATCTCGATGCGAACAATCTGTACGCGAACCAGCATCACGGTTGGCCCTTCATCGATTGGTCCGCCGGCTTTTACGGAGACACGCCGGAAGCGCGCCGCGCCGCGCACTTTGAGTTTTACCGCGCGTTTCGCGACGCCGCGTTCCTGCTGCGCGCGGCTGGCGATACCGCCGGCGCCGATGATTCCGAACACCGCGCGGACGCCATGCGCGCCGCTGCCGATCTCGCCCTCCTCGACAAATCCACCGGAACCTTCGGCGACAATTGGCACACCAACGCCATGGCGATTTACTCCGGTGCCGCGAGTCCCGCCGAAATCGCCGCGATCCGCAAACAGATCTTCACGGATATCGATACGGGCAAACTTCCCAGCTACGACGTTTCTCCCTACTACGGCAACTACATTCTCGAAGCCATGGCCGACGCCGGCGATCTACCCGGCGCGATGAATTTCCTGCGCATGTGGTGGGGCGGGATGATCGATGAAGGCGCCACGAGTTTTTGGGAAGGCTACGATCCGCGCTGGCAAAAAGCCGACTACCATCTTTATCTGCATGCCGACGCGGACACCGGCTATCGCACCAGCCTCGCGCACGGCTGGTCGTCCGGAGCGACGCCGTGGCTCACCGAACATGTTCTCGGCATTCAAGTCGCGTCGCCCGGCTTTCGCACCGTGTTGATTCAGCCGAATCTGCTCGGCCTCGACTACGTGAAAGGCGCAGAGCCCGCGCCGAATGGCGAGATTCGCGCGGAGTTTCACGCCGGAAAGACGATCGATGGCACCGTGGAACTGCCCGCGGGAGTCACGGCGACAGTTTCATTGCCCGCATCGAGCGCGACCGCTGCGGTGACAGTGGACGGCAAGGCTGAAACGAGCCATTGGAACGAAGCCGCCGGCCGCCAGGAATTTGAACTGTCGGGGCCGGGCAAGTTTGCGGTTCACGTGGACTGAGGCGTCTCCAGCACTTTTAGATAAGGTCTCGTGAGATGAGATACGTCAACACAATTTGATCTGTGATCGCGATAATCGGAAGCAATGCACCGAGCCTTGAGAAGACGTCCTCCAGTCGAGCGACTCGCTGATTGTCGGGCACACCACTAACCAGAATCTCGGCCACTAGTTCGATGGCGAATTTGTAGTGGGTTGAGTTTAGGATTTTTCCAACCTCAAAAAAACCGAGACGTTCGGGATGCATCCCGTCCAGCGCTTTCTGAACAGCGCCCTCGAGTACATGGCCACCGAGGGAGTCTCTGAGCTGTTTGACTAGCTGCTGCTCCGCATTGAGTTGCTTCACCAACTTCTTGAACTCATCTCTTTCCTTCGAGGGCCTTGAAGCAAGTCCCTTCTTGAACTCCCGGTGCATCTGAAGCCTGTCAACCACTTGTTTCATTTCCCCAAGCGTACGAATCGCGCTCCTGAGGAAATAGAGCCTCCGCCACTCAGCCGAATGTTCGTCTATTTGTTTGATTTCCTCAGCGTAGATTCCATGAAACTCGAGGAGAAGATCCTCTCGCAGAATGCATAGGCGTGCGACAGATGCGGCGAGACTGTCATTTGGAGGGAACCACTTTCGTAGCCTCACCGTTCGGATGTATGTCCGCGTCATGCTTTGCGACTCTCAGTGCCGGAGGCGCGATTGGGTTCGCGCGGGTCAATTCCAGCGCCACCTATCCGCGAGGTTTTCGGGGCGCGCGTAGCCGCCCGGGCGTTAACTCGTCACTTCCCATTTTCCCGACGCCGCGGATCTCTCCACAGCGTCCAAAATCATATTGTTGCGCCAGCCGTCGAAGAAATTCGGCTGCGGCGACTCGCCCTTCGCGACGCCCTTCAGGAATTCATACACGATGTGCGTGTGCGTGTGCTCGTAGCCGATGATGTGCCCCGGCGGCCACCAATTCGCGGCGTAGGCGTGATGCCCCGGCTCCGTCGCCAGGATCGTGCGGAATCCGCGCACTTCGGGCGGATCCTCTCGGTTGTAATACTCCAGCTCGTTCATGCGCTCTAGATTGAACGCCACCGAACCTTTGCTGCCGTTCACTTCAAACGCATTGTGATTCCGTCGCCCCGCCGCGAAGCGTGTAGCCTCAAACGATCCAACCACGCCGCCTTCGATCTTCGCCAAGAACAGCGCCGCATCATCCACCGTCACGGGAGCCATCTCCGTGCCGGCAGTGTTGCCCCATGCGCCGCCCGTTTCGACCGCGGGCAGCGGCCGTTCCTTTATAAATGTTTGCAGCATCGCTGTGACCTCGGCGACTTCGCCCACCAAATAGCGGCACAGGTCCACGATGTGCGCGCCCAAATCGCCCAGCGCGCCCGAGCCCGCTTTCGTTTTGTCCATGCGCCAACCGCGCGGCGAGTGCGGATCCACCAGCCAATCCTGCAAATAGCGCGCGCGAAAATGATAGATGCGCCCCAGCCGTCCGCTTTCGACCAGTTGCTTCGCCAGCATCACTGCCGGCACGCGCCGGTAGTTGAAAACGATCCCGTGCACGACCTTGGCTCGCGTCACCGCGTCGAGCATTTCGCGCGCCTCGGCCCCCGTGTTGCCCAGCGGTTTTTCGCACAGCACGTGCTTGCCGGCCTGCGCCGCGGCCACCGCCATGCTCTTGTGCAGATATCCCGGCGTGCAGATGTCCACCGCGTCCACGTCTTTGCGCTCCAGCACGCGCTCCCAATTCGTCTCCACGGATTCCCAGCCGAACCGCGCGGCAATATCCTCCGCGGCGGCGCGATCGCGCCCGCAAATCACGCGCATCCGAGGCCGCGGACAATCCGGGAAGAACTTCGTCACCGCGGAATACGCGTTGCTATGGGCCTTGCCCATGAATTTCGTGCCGATCAGCGCGACGTTGATTTCTGGAATTTTGATCTCTGCCATTTTTTGCCGCCTCCGCTCCGCTATTTATCCGCGAGCTTCACGCCCACCAGGGCTTCGCCGGCTTCTCCTTCAGCAATACGCCGTGCAGGAATCCCGCCGCCTTCGAGAGCCCCTCGTCTATGGACATCAAGCTATCCTCGTGCTCGATCGAAAGCACGTCGTCATAGCCCACCATTCGCAGCGTGCTGACGAACGAATTCCACCAGTCCGCGCCGTGTCCGTATCCCACCGCCCGGAAAATCCAGGCGCGATTCACTTCGTCGGTATAGGGCTTGGTATCGAGCACGCCGGACTTATTGATGTTGCCTTGCCACAGCATCGTATCCTTTGCGTGCACGTGGAAAATCGCATCGCCGAGTTGCCGAATCGCAGCGAGCGGATCAATGCCTTGCCAAAAGAAATGGCTTGGATCGAGATTGCACCCTACGCTGTCGCCGGCAATTTGGCGGATACGGAGCATTGTCTCCGGTGAGTACACCAGAAACCCGGGGTGCGCTTCGATGGCCACGCGCACGCCATGATCCCGGGCGAATTTGCCTAGATCGATCCACAGCGGCGTAGCCTTTGCTTCCCATTGCCATTTCAGAAGCTCGGTGAAGTCGGGCGGCCACGGGCACGTCACCCAATTCGGAAATTTGGCATCGTCGGAATCGCCCGGACACCCCGAAAAGTCGATCACAGTTTTCACGCCGAGCTGTTCCGCCAGCAGGATCGTGCGCAGCAACGTTCCGATGAATTTTTCGCGCACTTCCGGCACGGGATGCAGCACGTTTCCATGGCAGCTCAGCGCGCTGATCGAAAGGCCGTTGTCGCTGATCTTTTCTTGAAACTCACCGCGCGCGGCGGCGTTCTCCAGCATCTCGAGTTTGCAGTGCGGATCGCCGGGGTAGCCTCCCGTGCCCAACTCCACCGTCGAAATGTTGAGTTTCTTAATCTCGGTGATCACTTGATCCAGCGTGAGACCGCCGAACAGCGCGGTGAAAATGCCAAGACGCATGTGAGTTCCTTCCTCGGGCGCGTCTCGAATGGGAACGGCGCCGCGGAGCGCCTAAGAGTGTATCCGGAATTTCCGGTTTAGGCTTCCGGCTCCGCGCATCGTAGTGCTTCCGCTGGCCGGACACAACGTACTTGCCGCCGGTGGCTTCCGTGTTCAAGGAGGAGCGCGCAACGAATGAATTCAAGCACACTCCTACGCAGACGGAGCCGATGGCGCTCCGCCCTGAACAGGAGAATGGTTTGGAGTGTACTGAACAGCGAAATCTGTTGGGGCGTCCGCGTGAAAGCGGCGCGCAGGTTGCGCAACCGCGTTACTCGTCGTCCGTCTTGCCCGCTCATCCCAGGCCGTGTTTTGCCCAGGATGAGCGAGCAAAATGTTGAATCAATCAGCGGCCATCGCGGCGGATTTCGACACGCTTTTGATCGTCTTCAAGATACGCGAGACGATCTGGTACGGATCGGCCTCGGAGTTCGGCCGGCGATCCTCCAGATAGCCCTTGTAACCGTTCTTGATGAAGTTCACCGGCAGCCGGATCGACGCGCCGCGATCCGAAAGACCGTAGCTGAATTTGTCGATGGCTTGCGTTTCGTGCAGACCCGTCAAACGCAGATGGTTGTCCGGGCCATACGCCGCGATGTGCTCCGGGATGTGCGCCTCGAACGCTTTCATCAGGGCTTCAAGGTAATCCTTGCCACCGACTTCGCGGATGTACTTTGTCGAGAAGTTGCAGTGCATGCCCGACCCGTTCCAGTCGCCCTTGATCGGTTTGCAATACAATTCCACATCGACCTCGTATTTCTCGCACAGGCGCATCATCAAATAGCGAGCGGCCCACGTGTCATCCGCGGCTTTGGCGGAGCCTTTGGCGAAGATCTGGAATTCCCACTGGCCCTTCGCCACCTCCGCGTTGATGCCTTCATGATTGATACCGGCGGTAAGACACAGGTCCAAGTGTTCGTCGACGATTTCACGCGCGACGCTACCCATATATTTGTAGCCGACACCGCAGTAGTACGGGCCCTGTGGGATGTTCGGATGGCCGTTCGTCGGGAAGCCCAGCGGCCGCCCATCTTTAAACAGAAAATATTCTTGCTCGAGTCCAATCCACAAGTCTGGGTCGTTCTCGATCGTAGCGCGCATGTTCGTGGAATGCGGGGTGCCATCCGCATGCAGTACTTCGCTCAGAACGATATACCCGTTCTTTCGGGCTCCGTCCGGATACAGAGCCACAGGTTTCAGCACGCAGTCGGAGCTTCTGCCCTCGGCCTGCATCGTGGAGCTGCCGTCGAAGCCCCAGTTCGATAAGTCGGCGAGCGTCGGTGGCTTCTCAAATGCCTTCAGCAAAGTCTTCCCGCGCAGGCCGGGCACGGGTTCCTTGCCGTCCAGCCAGATGTATTCGAGTTTGTATTTTGTCATGGTGTCGGTGATTCGGGTCCTTTCAGATGCCCGAGTCGCGCACTATAAAGTGACCAAGGGCCGCATGTACAAGGCTTTTACTCGATTTTGCCAATCTGTTTTTTTTCTCTTGGGAGCAGGGCGCAATGCAATCCTGGCGGCCTCGGCGATTGTAATCGTCGCCAGCGAAGTTCGGGCGCGGTGATTTTCATCGCCCCCGTTGCGAGCTTCATCATTCCCAAATCGTGGGCTAAACGCCCGGGCCCATTGGAGTTGGGTGTAAAACCTGCGCCGCACTCCCCTGTGCGTGATGTGATTTTCAGCGGTGCTCATGCGGAAGATCATCGCTCCACGACCTCAAATCTCCGCAATCTCGCTCGTTTCTGTCTGATCCCAAACCACTTACGGCAATCCGTCTATAGTGAATCGCACGTGGCTGGCGAATTGCAATGTCTCTAGTAGGCAGGCGATTACGCGGCGGCTTCCGAAGAGCCTGCGAGGAGATGCAAGGCCATGACAATTGCAATCGTGCTCGTGATGTTCGCCGCATTTTTCGCGGTCGATTACTTCCGAAACGCCAAGCGCGCGAAAGCGCCCGCAGTTGCCGAACCGCAGGCCGTCATCGCCATCCCTAAGCTGAACGCCGCCTACGTCTCCGGCTTCGAGATTCGCGAAAATCGCCGCTATCATCCCGGACACACGTGGGCGCTCGCGGAAAGTCCCACGATAGCGCGCGTCGGAATGGATGATTTCGCGGCGCGCTTGGTGGGCCACGCGGACGAGCTACAGCTTCCGAAACGCGGGCAATGGATCCGCCAAGGGCAAAAGTTCGCGACGCTGATGAAACAAGGCCGAAAGGCCGATCTCGTTTCCCCCATCGAAGGTGAAATCACCGATGTGAACGAAGCCGCGCTGCGCGATGCGCTGTTGCCCGGCCGCGATCCCTATGGCGAAGGTTGGCTGATCACCGTGATGTCGCCGGACATGAAGATCAACTTCCGCAACTTGCTCAATGGAACCGTTGCGCGTGGATGGATGAAGGACGCCGCCGACCGGCTGCGTCAGCGAATCCCCGCAATGGCTACGGCGGACGCAATGGCGCAGGATGGCGGTGTCGCGCTGCCCGATCTGAGCGACCAGATTCCCAAGGAAAAATGGGACGAAGTCGCGCACGAATTTTTCCTGGCCTAGTCCCAGAAGTCCCCATGTCCCACGGGCCGGAGCAGCGATGCTCCGGCCCTTTTTCGTGTCCAGTTGCCTCGCGCGCCTCCTCTGCGCCCGGCAGCCGTCACATCGCAGCGTGACCCGAGTCACATCGCCGCGCGCCCAAATCGTTGAAAATTGCAACAGTAGCTCGCCCAGCGGGCCACAGTGTCCGCGAAGCACCGATGCCGACAAGCGCCACAGTAGTGATGAAGTTCTCCGCACACGACGGTCGTTTCGCGCCGAAATCCGATCTAGCCCCTCGCGGATCAGCTGTTGAGCAGAGCACAGGTGTAGCGGTGGAGTCTTCCCATGCGCGCGGCTGACAGAACATTGCGGCACTGGATTCGCTGGCGACAAGCCACGCAAAGCCTCAGCGCCAAGCTGGGCATTCTGTTGCTTGCGGCTATGACGCTCGTCTTTGGCCTGCTCGGCTATCTGAACGTTCGCCTCCAGCGCCAACAACTCGAAAGCATCACGCTTGCCAGCGCCGATCGCGTAAGCGACGTTATCAAACGCCAAGCTTCCTATTACATGCTCCGCAACGAACGCGAAGGCCTGTACCACAGCATTTCGGAAATCGGCAATGAGCCCGGCGTTGTCCACATCCGCATCTTCAATCGCCAAGGACTCATCACCTATTCTTCCGATCCGCGCGAAACCAATACGATGGTTGACGAGCAGGCGGAAGCCTGCAATCGCTGCCACGCACAAGCACAACCCCTTACGCATCTAGATCGCCCCGATCGTTTCCGCACCTATCGCCTGGCTGGTGGCGAGCGAGTGCTGGGCATCATCAATCCCATCGAAAATTCACCGGAATGCAGCAACGCGGATTGTCACGCGCACCCTGCCGAGCAAAAGGTGCTCGGTGTGCTCGACACCGACTTGTCGCTGGCGTCCGCGGACGCGAGTCTGGCGCAAGCGACGCACCGGACGATTGCCTACACGCTGCTGGCGATCATCGCGATTTCTTGCCTCACTGGGGTTTTCATCTGGCGCTTCGTGCAGAAGCCCCTCGAAGCGTTGGAAGTTGGCACCGCGCGCCTCGGTTCCGGCGAACTCGGCTATCAAGTCGAAATCAAGTCGCGCGACGAACTCGCGGATGTCGCCGCGGCGTTCAATCGAATGAGCCAGCAGTTGAAAGACGCGCGCGAAGAGCTGAGCGAATGGAATCAGACGCTCGCCGCGCGCATCGAGCAGAAGACGCACGAACTGAACGGCGTCTACGAACAAATGTTGAGCGTGGAGAAGATGGCGTCGATCGGCCGCTTGGCCGCCGTGGTGGCGCACGAAATCAACAATCCGCTCACCGGTATTTTGACCTACGCGAAATTGGTCAAGCGGCGCTTAACCGCGCCCGGCAGCGCGGAACAATCCGACGTTTTGAACTCCATCGAAATGATCGAAACTGAAAGCCGCCGCTGCGGCGAAATCGTGAAAGATCTCCTCACCTTTGGCCGTACAACTTCCATCAGCTACGAGCCGACGGATCTGAATCGCGTGATCGAACATTCGGTGCGCGTGGTAAGGCACAAACTCGATTTGGCCGGCGTGCACTTGGATTTCGATCTCGCCGGCGATCTGCCGCTGATCCGCTGCGATCCGGGCCAGACCGAGCAAGTGATCCTGGCGCTGGTGATGAACGCCGTTGATGCTATGCCCAACGGCGGCAACTTGATGCTGCGAACTCTCGCCAAGCCCCAATCGGGCGAAGTCGAAATTGACGTTGAGGACGACGGCGCCGGAATTCCCAGCGATGTCCTGCCGCATCTCTTCGAGCCATTCTTCACGACCAAGGAGCGCGCGCGCGGATTGGGCCTGGGCTTGGCCATCTGCGCCAGCATCGTTGAGCGCCACCAAGGGCGCATCGCCGTGAAATCTGAACTCGGCCGAGGAACGAAATTTACGATCACCCTGCCGATCGAGGGTGCGCCGATTCCGCAAAAAGATGTGCCGCCAGTGGCGGCCAGAGGATAGAAAACCACCATGAGCAAAGCAAACTTACTGATCGTCGATGACGAACTCTCCGTGCGGGATTCGCTCGGCAAATGGTTCCGCGAGGAAGGCTACGAAGCGTCGGTGGCGGAAAGCGCGCATGCCGCGCTCTCGCAGATGGCCGCGCATCATTTCGATTTGGCGCTGATCGATATCAAAATGCCCGGCACCGATGGCATTGACCTGCTGCATCGCATTCGCGAAGTCGATCCCGAAATGTTGGTGATCATCATGACGGGATATGCCTCGGTGGAAACGGCCGTGGCGGCGTTGAAGGATGGCGCGTACGACTACGTTTCCAAGCCTTTCGATCCCGACGATATCGCCCACACGGTTCACAACGCCCTCGCGCATCGCCGCGCGGACCAGGAGAATCTCCGCCTGCGCGAAGCGGTCGCCAAAGCCAGCCAGCCGCACGATCTGATCGGCCAGAGCGCCGGCATGCGCACAGTGTTTGAGGCGATCGACGTCGTCGCTCCCACCGAGGCGACGGTGTTGGTTTCCGGCGAAAGCGGCACCGGTAAAGAACTCGTCGCGCGCGCGATTCATGCCGCAAGTCCGCGGCGCTACAACCCTCTCGTCGTAATTCATTGCGGCGCCCTTGCCGAAACGCTTCTGGAAAGCGAATTGTTCGGCCACGAAAAAGGCGCTTTCACCGGCGCGCAATATCGCCGCAAAGGCAGCTTCGAAATCGCCGAAGGTGGCACCGCGTTCCTGGATGAGATCGG
The DNA here is from genome assembly GCA_050014395.1 of Candidatus Acidiferrales bacterium. Taxonomy (GTDB): domain Bacteria; phylum Acidobacteriota; class Terriglobia; order Acidiferrales; family UBA7541; genus DASPOJ01. The sequence continues at coordinate 27,377 of JBEKDK010000064.1, forward strand.
TGACATCAGCCTGAAGACGCAAACCGATCTACTGCGCGTCCTGCAAGAGCGCGAAATCACGCGCGTCGGCGGCAATCATCCGATTCACGTCGATTTTCGCTGCATCGCCGCGACGAATAGAAACCTGGAAACGCTGGTCGAAGAAGGAAAGTTTCGTCCGGACCTATATTACCGCCTGAACGTTTTTCAGATCCATCTTCCGCCGCTGCGGGACCGCCGTGACGATATCCCCCTGCTGGCCGATCATTTCGTCCGGAAATTTGCGGCTTCGATGAACAAACGCATCGACGGCGTTTCGGCCGCGGCGATGAACCTGCTCACCCAACACGATTGGCCGGGCAACGTTCGCGAGCTTGAGAATGCCGTCGAGCGCGCGATGGTGGTCACGCAAGGCCCTCAATTG
>JBEKDK010000065.1:0-17642 GCA_050014395.1 Candidatus Acidiferrales bacterium
TGCCGGCCATGGCGCGGGAGAAACTGAGGAATCGAGGCTCGTCGATCCCGAGATGATGCATCCCGTGCACCACCAACATGCCGCGCGGATGCGCCACGCCCACCGGCATGAAGAGCCGTGCGCGCACGGCGCCGCTGGTTGTGGGGATCGTGATGTCTTGCGCGGTGACCGGATAGGTTTCCCAGCGCAGCAGCGAGCCGGAGGCTTGCGGATCGGCGAAGCGCTCCAACACGGCGTAACCGCGCAGATCGTAGCGGAGGAAATAGATTGTGATTCCGAGCAGCGCTAGAAGAAGAGCCCCAATAGCGCGGAAATGGCGGCGGCTTCGCGGCGCGCGATCGCGGGAGGGCGCTGGCTGCGTCTCGGGTTGAGTGAGAGTGGCATTCATACGTCGGAGGCCGATGGTGCCGGCCACTCGGAATATACGCTCGTGGGCGATCAGAGTGCAGGCAAGTTGCCGACGCCTTCGAGGTTGGATTTGGCGTATTGCTGGGCCTTGAGCGAATTGCTAGAGTCGGGGCATGAGGCGGATTCGGCGGCTTGCGCTGTGCGCTGCGCTGGGGCTGGGGCTGGGGATTTTGGCGCCGGCGTACGCAACAAAGCGGGCGGAGGCAAGCTCCGCCCCTACAAAGGAAGGAAAAGCCCAAGGCGCGGCGACGACGGTTGCGCCACGGGCGATGTATGACGAGCTGAATGGGCTGCGGATCGATCCGGGGGCGGTGTACCGCGTGAAGCGGGTGCGGGTGCAACGCGATTCGGTCAGCATCACGTTCGACGACGGGCAGTTGGGATTTTTCGAGAGCTATCAGGGGCGCGTGACGGGCGCGGTGTTTTCGGGGCGCGGGCATGTGATCGGGATTGTGCGGCAACCGAGCGAGCGCGAAAGCATGGCGCAGTTCCTTGGCGTGCCGATGCTGGATGTTACGTTCACGACGGCCTATTTGCGGTTCACGGATTCCACGGCGAAGGAGCTGCTCGATCAAATCAATCAAGCCGGGCCGATCAATCAAAACGGAACGGGCGGGCAGGGCGATCGCAGCGCGCAGGCGAATCAGAGCGGCGAGGGCGGCGGGGCCGCGTCGGCGAAGATCGAGGACGCCAATCTTGTGGCGCAGTGGAATCAGGCGCTGGGTGTGGTGAATCCGGAGCAATCGCTGCGAATCATGGCCGATCTGCTGGCGGAGCAGCCTGCGCCGTATTTCGATGCGTCGCTGCTGAGCGATCGCGACGGACCATTCGGCATTGTGGTGGACGACGCGCGTGAGGAGCAAATCTCGATCGGGCAAACGCGCTGGGTGGGCGGCGCGCCGGTGTACGACGTGTGGGCTTCGTTCGCGCGCGCGAATGGCGTGGCGCCAGGGCCCGCATTTGCGCCGGTGGACTACAACATTTCAACGGTGATCGAGGCCGACCACACGCTTGAGGGCACGACAACGCTGACGCTGCGCGCGGTGCGCGGCGGGCAGCGCGTGCTGGGGCTGGAGCTTTCGCGATTTCTCACCGTGCAATCGGTGGAGGACGATTCGGGCTTGGCTGATGGCGGCGCCGGCGCTGCAGGCGTCATGGGAGCTTCGGATTCGGCTACAACATCAACTACTTCGGCGGCGCCGGCGGGCGCGGGGAATGCGCTGACGTTTTTTCAGAACGAAGCGCTGACGCACGCGCAAGTGGCGGGGCGCGGCAACGACCTGGTGTTCATCGTGCTGCCGCAAATCGCGCGCGAGGGCGAGACGCTGCGACTGAAACTAACCTACCGCGGCAGCGTGATCAGCGACGCGGGAAACGGCGTGCTGTTCGTAGGCGAGCGCGGAAGCTGGTATCCGCACGTGGAAGGATTCGGCAATTTCACGCCGTACGATCTGGCGTTCCGCTGGCCGCGGCGTTTGCGGCTGGTGGCCACTGGAAATCCCGTGGAGCAGCGCGACGACGGCGATTGGACGACGGGTCGCTGGCACGCAGACGCGATGAACATCGCGGGATTCAATCTGGGCGAATACAGCTCCGTGAGCGTGACCACGCCAGATGGCGTGAAGATCGAGGTGCTGGCGAACGCGGAGCTGGAGAAGGCTCTGGAGGAGCGCATGCGCGCGGCAAGCGCCGCCGAGGAGACGCAACCGCTGATCAATCCGCCGCCAGCGCCGCGCCGGCCGTTCACGCCGCCGCTGGGCGCCCCGGCCCCGCCTCCGCCGCCGAGCCCGGCGGCACAACTTCACGAAGTGGGCCAGCAAATCGCCGACGCCGTACACTTTGAGGAGCGCTGGATGGGTCCGCTGCCCTTCCGCAATCTGGAAGTCTCGCAAATCCCGGGCGATTTCGGGCAAGGCTGGCCGGGATTGCTGTATCTATCGACGCTGACGTTTCTGCCGCCGGCGGCGCAGCAAACTGCCGGCATCAACAAAGTATTCCAGGAAGATTTCAACGAGATCATGCCGTTCCACGAAGTAGGGCACCAGTGGTGGGGAAATTTAGTTGGTTGGCAGAGCTACCGAGATCAATGGATCAGCGAAGGAATGGCCAATTACATCGCGTTGATGTCCGCAGACGCGCGGCGGCCGAACGAACGCGTGCTGAGCGATTGGCTGGCGAATTATCGCGGAGAGCTGACGCAGTTGGCGCCCGGCAGCCACGAAACCATCGAGGAGACTGGCGCTCTGGCGCTGGGCGTGCGCCTCGAGGCGTCAAAAAATCCCGAGGCGTACGAGCGCATCACGTACGGAAAAGGATCGTGGGTGTTCCACATGCTGCGCGAGATGCTGCGCGATCCGCGCGCGGCCGATCCCGATGCGCGATTCACGGCGATGTTGCGCGGGATCGTGGCGAGCTATACGCACCGCGCGTTTTCCACGGAAGATTTGCAGGCGGCGGTGGAGCGCGTGATGACGCCGGCGATGGCGCTGGAGGAACCGCACTCGATGGCGTGGTTCTTCGATGAATGGGTGTACGCGACGGGGATCCCGCATTACGCGGTTCGCTACGATGTGCGCAGGAGCGAAAACGGCTGGGTGGTGCGCGGGACGCTGACGCAAAGCGAAGTGCCCGAGACATTTCTTGCGGCGGTGCCGATCTACGCGCAGGCGATCGGGGGGAAGCCTGTGCTGGTGGGCACGGTGAGGGCTTCAGGACCGCAGACGGCGTTTCGATTTGTGGCGCAGCAGGCGCCGCGGAAGCTGGTGATCGATCCGGGGCAAACTTTGCTGTGCACGCACGATTGACTTGCGCGCGCTGTGCGAGCGCGAAATCGAAGCTGGAAATTCCACACAAGCGGGCAGAGGAGAGCGGCGCAGTCCAGTTGAGGACTGCGCCGCGAAAGGCGCGATTGGCGCTGCGGTCAGCGAACGGCGACCGGCTGGTTAGTTCGAGCTGGAGCTTTCAAACGCGCGCCAGAGTGCGACGCCCGTCCCTGCGGCCACTATTACGATGGCCACAAGGTAGAACTTGCTGGCGCCGGAACCGCCGGAAGGCTGACCCGGTGATGCGGCGGGCTGGCCGGCGGGTGCGATCATCATGCGATACGAGGAACCCTCGTTCACGGTTTGCGTTTCGTCGCCCATGGTCACTTGCAGATCGCCGCGGCGACTTGTGAGCATGAGTTCGGTTGGGCTGACCCAGGAAACCTGGGCCATGCTCGGCTGATTGGACTTGGGTTGAACGATGGCTCCGTTGGCGAGGACTTGAAACGATTCGCCGGCGGCCGAGGATAGAAGGACGGATCCAGCCGTCAAGTCAGCGCTGAAGCCGTTGGCTGTTTGATTGACCGCGACATTGGAATTGGGAAACAAATAGATTTGCGAGGATCCGAAGCGCGCGCGAAGCGCACCCGCGGTTTCGGTGGCCAGCGTGTCGCCACTGAAGATCGTGGCGCGATCGGCCACAGGCGAACTGTTCAAGCTGGCGTTATTGGACTGCACTACGACTCCCATGGATGCCACGGGAGGCGGCGCAGCTACGGCGGAAACTGCGAGCACTGCAACTGCGATGACTGCGAAAATTCCGGACTTCATCAACATGCGCACGATGCGCCTCCACCAAGGCTTGCATTCACGTTATGGGGCGGGGAAAAACGCGTCAATGGCGATCTTTTTGGGTGGTTCAGATCGGAACAGTCAAGCCGCGGGCTCGCCGCGGATGGAGACTGCCGCACGCTCTCGGACGGGAAACACGAGCAAAAAGAAAACGGGGCAGTCCGGATTCGGATTGCCCCGCAAAAACTTTGATCTGCGAGCCGCTAGTTGGTTGCGGGAGTGCTTTCGTACGCGCGCCAGATCGCGATGCCGGTGCCTACGGCGATTAGGACGACAGCCACCAAGTAGAACCGGTTCGTGCCGGAGGTCAACGCCGGCATCGGCGAAGCAGCCGCGGCCGCGGGCTGAGAAGCGGGCGTAATCATCATGCGAAATGAAGAGCCCTCTGCGATCGTCTGCGTCTCGTCGCCCATGGTCACTTCCAAATCGCCGTGACGGCTCGTCAGCATCAATTCGGTCGGACTCACCCAGGAAACTTGAGCTACGCTTGGCTGGTCCCCTTTGGGCTGAATGACGGCGCCGTCAGAAATCACTTGATAGGTCTGGCCGGAACCGGAGGACAAGAGCACAGATCCGGAGGTCAAGTTAGCGCTGAAACCTTTCGGCGTTTGGCTGATGCCGACATTCGAATTCGGGAAAAGATAAATCTGCGCGGAACCAAATCGCGCGCGCAGTGCCCCTGACGTCTCGGTCATCAGCGTGTCACCGCTAAAGATCGTGGCGCCATTCACGACAGGCGACCCGCTTAGATTGGCGTTATCGGCCTGAAGAACAATTCCCATCGATGGCGCAGGGCCAGGCGCCGCAGCCGCAGATAGCGCCAGCGCTACGACCGCGATGGCCGCAAATAAACAAGACTTTGTGGATAAACGAGCAGTGCTCACTGTGGGCCTCCACCTAGGCTTGTACGTCAAGTTAAGCGACTCCCAAAAGGTTGTCAACGCCTTTTTTATCAATTGGTTCAGGCGGGATAAGCGTTCCCCCAATAAATCGCGGGCGGCTCCGATAGGTGACACATTCCATAATAGATAGAGGCCGCGGCGCGTCAATACGTCGATGCCGTATTTGCTCACGGGGCACGCTGGCCCCTGTGGAAAACTCGATGCGCCTATCGGCGAACATGCGTTGGCGTTATCATGCGCGAGCCATCGCGCCGCAAAGAAATCCCAATTCGGAACGAGCGCCGCGAACGGTGAGGCGATCATGCGCGTAACGCAAAATCTTAGCGAGCTTCCCCGTATCGGTTCAACCGTCGTCCAACTCGACGTGAAAACTTCGGCGCGCCTAACTACATTGCTTTGCATCGCCGTCGCTTCCCTTGTGGCGTGCGGCGCTCCGGCGAACGCTCAAAACCGTGCGGCTTCGCCAGCCGCGCGTGCGTCCGAGGCAAGCCGCCCCGCTATAAACAAACCCGGCGTCGCCAGGAAAGTTGCGCCGCCGGGGCTTTACGATCCAGTTGCCGATCCGCGCGCTGTGGTCCGATTCGGAAACGCGCGATTCACGGTGTTGACGTCGCGCTTGATTCGTATGGAGTGGGCGGCGGACGGGAAATTCGAGGATCACGCTTCGTTCGTATTCTTGAATCGCAATTTGCCGGTGCCGAAGTTCACGTTCGGATACGAAGAAATGGGCGCGCAGCAAGACCTGACGATCGAAACCGATGCGCTGAAGTTGAAATACACGCCGACCGCACTGAAAAGCGGCCAACTCGCCGCGGAGAATCTCGAAATCGATTTCACGCTCAATGGCCAGCCCGTCGTGTGGCATCCGGGAATGGCCGACACGGGCAATTTGCAGGGGACGACGCGAACACTCGATGGAGCCGAAGGCGACCAAACGCGGGAACCGATCGGGCCGGGATTGGTGTCGCGCGGGGGATGGACCATGGTGGACGATTCGCAACGGCCACTGTTCGATTCCGCGGATTTTTCGTTCACCGAGGGCGAGGCGAGCGCGTGGCCTTGGGTGATCGAGCGGCCGGCGGGCGATCGGCAAGATTGGTATTTTTTCGGCTACGGACACGATTACAAAGCGGCGCTGGGCGATTTCGTGCGCGTCGCGGGACGCATTCCGCTGCCGCCGCGATTCGCGTTCGGGGTGTGGTGGTCGCGCTACTGGGCGTACAGCGATCAGGAGCTGGACGATTTGGTCCACGATTTTCGCGCGAACGATGTGCCGCTGGACGTGCTGGTGATCGACATGGACTGGCATCCCACATTCGGCGTGAAGTGGTGGGAAAACAAAGACGACGCATCGGGCCACACGCTGGGATGGAGCGGCTACAGTTGGAATCATCTGCTTTTTCCCGATCCCGGCGATTTTCTGAAGAAGCTGCACACCGACGGATTGAAGGTGACGCTGAACGTTCACCCGGCTTCGGGCATTCAACCGTGGGAGGACCACTACCCGGAAATGGCCAAGGCCATGGGAATCGATCCAGCGACGAAGCAATACGTGCCGTTCGACATCACCGACAAAAAATTCGCCACGAATTACATGGACCTGATTCACCATCCGCTGGAGCGGCAAGGGATCGATTTCTGGTGGTTGGATTGGCAGCAGGAAGCGAACACGAAAGAAGCGGGCGTGAATCCCACTTGGTGGCTGAACTACGTGCACTTCAGCGATCAGGCGCGCGAAGGCAAGCGGCCGCTGCTATTTCATCGCTGGGGCGGATTGGGAAATCATCGGTACGAGATCGGATTTTCCGGCGACGCCATTTCGGTGTGGGATTCGCTGGCGTTTCAGCCATGGTTTACGGCGACGGCGGCGAATGTCGGGTACGCCTACTGGAGTCATGACATTGGCGGGCACATGCCGGGGGTGGTGGACGCGGAACTTTTCACGCGCTGGGTGCAATTCGGTGCGTTCAGTCCGATCCTGCGCACGCACACGACGAAAAACCCGGATTCCGAGCGACGCATTTGGGCGTATCCAGAGCCCTACTCGAACATCCTGCGCGATACCTACCATCTGCGCTACGCCTTGCAGCCGTACATTTATACCGAGGCGCGGCGCACGTATGACACTGGCGTCGCGTTTCTGCGGCCGCTCTATTACGACTGGCCGGAAGCCGACGAAGCGTATGGGTCGAAGAACGAATACGTTTTCGGCGAGAACATGATCGCCGCGCCCATCGTGAACGCCGCGGATCCGGCAACGCAACTCGCCGGCGAAACGATCTGGTTGCCGCCCGGCGATTGGATCGAGTGGCCTACCGGAAAACATTTTTCCGGCCCGGTGAAAATTCAGCGCAACTTTTCAATTCGCCAGATTTCGGTGTACGTGCGCGCCGGAGCTATCGTGCCGATGGAACCGGAGATGCGCTACACGGGAGAAAAGCCGGTGGACCCGCTGATCGTGAATGTGTTTCCACTGGCCGATGGGCAATCGAGCTCCTACACGTTGTACGAGGACGCCAGCAACACGCGCGCTTACGAGAGCGGCGAGGCCGCGTGGACCGCTTTGCACGCGTCGCGGGCGGGCAATGACGTGACGGTCGAGATCAAGCCGCTGCGCGGCGCCTACCCCGGCATGCCACGCGCGCGCGGAATTGAGGTGCGCTTGCCGGGCGATTGGCCACCGGGATCAGTGACGGTGAACGGCGCGGCGCTGCGCTATGCGGCGAAAAGCGGCGCGCCGGGCTGGCGATATGAGGGCAACACGTTGACGACGGTGATCACCTTGGCGCGAATTCCGGTCAGCTCACGCGTCGTGGTTCGCGTGCATCGCGATGCGGCGCTTGTGGCGCGCGAGGCCGAACTGGACGGCTTTGCCGGACTGATGACGCGCCTGCACGAAGCCTACGACAGTTTGAACCAGACGTGGCCGCTCGGCTGGACGCCCGATACGCTAGTGGATGCGATGCAAACGGGCGATCGGCTGACGTATCGGCCGCAAACGGCGGGCGCGGAACTGATGCATTTGCGTGGAGTGCTGCAGATCGCGCTCGCTGCCGTTCAAGAGATGGCCAAGCCGATGGACGAAGCGGCGCAAAGGCGGGTGCTGGAAATTGTGGGCGGGGATGCGAAATCGCCCGCCGCGCTCGATCGCATCAAGAAATATCAGCAAGTGACCGCGCGGGCGCTGGCGCAGGTGGAAGACGCCACGCCGGCGGCGGCCCCGACAAACAAATAGCTCAATTCCCTGCTCGCGTCACTGCGACCACGAGGCGGGAGTGCGAACCCAGCGATGTTTGCGCAACTGCGCGTGAAGGTCGGAGGGCAGCGGGCCGCGATCGTCGGCGGCTACGTTGGCTTCGACGTTCCGCCCCTTGCGCATTCCGGGGATGATCGTATCGACATCCGGATTGGTGAGGATGAAGCGCAGCGCCATCTCCGGAAGCGACATACCATCGCGCAGCAGAGGCTTCAGGGCGTTGGCGTGCTCTACGCTGGACTTTAGATTTTGCGGCACAAAATAAGTGCTGCGCCAATCTTCCTTCGGCCACTTGCTATCGAGAGTTACGGAGCCGGTGAGCGTGCCTTCATCGAAGGGCACACGCGCAATCACACCGATATCGTGCTCGCGGCAGGCGGGAAACAGCTCGTCTTCGGGATTCTGATCGAAAATGTTGTAGATCACCTGCACCGAATCGATCACGCCGGAGCGCGCGGCGCGCACGCCGTTGAACGGCTCCCAGCGATTAATGCTGATGCCGACGGCGCGGACCTTGCCGCTGGCGCGCAGATTCTCGATCACGCGCGGCAAGCGTTCATCGTCCAGCCAACTGTCCTCCCAGGTGTGAAACTGGATCAGGTCGAGCGTCTCTACGCCGACGTTGCGGAGGCTGGTCTCCACGAATTCCGCGATGTATTCCGGGGGAAAGCAATCGTCGAGCTTGAAGTCTCTGCGGCTGGGCCACTTGCGATTCTTCGGGGGGATCTTTGACGCAGCGTAGAGTTTTTTGTCGCGATGCTTGCGCAGAACTTTGCCCAGAAGCTGTTCGCTGTGGCCATCGCCGTACGCGAAGGCTGTGTCGAAAAAATTGCAGCCCAGCTCGACGGCGCGATCGAGCGAGGCCAGCGATTCGGCGTCGTCGGAACCGCTCCAGCCGGCCATGCCCCACATGCCGTAACCAATTTCGCTGACGTCCCACCCGGTGCGGCCAAAGCGTCGATATTTCATGGCAGGCAAGCTCCTTGTCGCAATATGGCAATCTACCGCGAAAGCGCGCGGAGGGAAAGGCTCCGCGGGAGGGAACTCCCTAAGCATGGTAATTCCTGCGTGAATTGGCACGATGGAGGCTAAGGTCGCAATCGATGTATCGACACACAGACGCCGCAACGTGACGCAGGTCACGCAAGCGAGTGATGTACTTCACAGACAAGAACCTCGGCCGGTACGACGATTCCGGCGCTGAGGCGCCACGCAGCGACGGGCGCGTGTGCGGTTCTACTTGGCTTTGTCGAAGCGCAGGGCGACGGAATTGGTGCAATAGCGCAGGCCGGTGGGCTTGGGGCCGTCGGGGAACACGTGGCCGAGATGCGCGCCGCACTCGCGACACTTGACTTCTGTGCGCGCCATGCCGTGCGTGGTGTCGGTATCTTCGACGACGTTGTCCGCGGCGACAGGCGCATAGAAGCTCGGCCAGCCGGTGCCGGAATCGAATTTTGTGTCCGAACTAAAGAGCGGGGCGTCGCAGCAGATGCAGCGGAACACGCCTTTGTCGTGGATCTCCAGATTTTCGCCGGTGAAGGGCGGCTCGGTGGCGGCGTGGCGCGTGACTTCAAAGGCGTTCGGCGACAACTGCTTTTTCCACTCGGCGTCAGTTTTCTTGATCATGGGAACTGAGTGGCTCCTTAGATGGCGATGACAGATTATATCAGTCGCGGCGATTCCTCGGCAGCAAGAGGCAAGCATCAACCTCAAGGATTTAGGCCGGCTCAAAATAGCCTTACGGTACTCTGGCGCTACCATTTCGAAGTGCTATACTCCAATCGCGTGCAGTGATCGCAAAGACACGCTCGCATCTGCGCCTGCCCGCCAACGGTGATCCAATGAGAAAAAGCGATTCCACGGCGATTTTCGTGGAGGTGTGCCTGCGGCTCGTAGTTGGTGTCACGCTCGGAATGATCTTCGTGGGCGCGACGATTCCCACGCACGCCGCTGAGCTGGCGCGAGCGCAGGCTCCGGCCGCGACGCCGACTGCCGCTCCGACTGCGGCTGCGGCCCCAGCCGCGTTGCAGGTTCCGGTCACGACGACAGCAACGACGACCGCGACGACTGCCGCGGCCACGCCCGCCGCCGTGTGGCAGGCAATCAACGAGCCGGTGATGGACCCGGCCAAGTCAACTGTGATCGAGAATCTGGTTCTGGTACGCGACCGCATTCGGATCACACTGATCGAAGGGACCATCGAGTTCACCGCGCCGGTGAACGGCAAACCGTTCGGCGCGATCTTCCGCGGCAAAGGGCTGGTGGAAATCGCTCCGCCCAACTTCATGGAGCACCAACAACTGCATGAGTTTACGGGGCAGGACACGCTGAGTATGCCGTTCACCGAGGGTGTCTTGTGGTTTACGGACAAAACCTACGACGAAATCGCTGGCCAGGTGCGCTGGAAAACTTCGGATGCGGCGGGCGATAACTTGTTTGCCGAGCGAAGCAAACGCGACGGCTCTCCGCGCGCGCGCTTGTTCAAGGGAATACTTTCACTCGATCACGAACGCACGGCGCTGTTTGAGGCCGACCTGCACACCGAGGCGAAGGGCTGGATTCAGGTGGCAGACGATGCGCTGGAGCCGGAGGAAATCTCGGCCGGGCGATGGGTGAATCCATACGGTTATTGGCAGTTTGAAACCTGGCTGAGCTTCCCGGCGGGGAATCGCACGGCCGAGGCTGCGTTCCGATTCCCGCTGGCGAAAGCGGACTTCCACGTGGCGAGTTACGAGATCGATGCGACGGTGACGGACCGGGCCGAACTGGAAGCTACGACGCGCATACACCTGGAGATGCTGGCCGCTGGCGAGCAGGTGCTGTCCTTCACGCTGAATCCTCATCTGCGCGTCGACCGCGTTACGGATGGCGCGGGCCGATCACTGGCATTTTTCCAGCCGCGGGACCCGGGCATTAACGGCAAGATCTTCGACGAATTCTTGGAGGTTGCGCTGCCGGCGGCGACGTCTTTTGACCCGGTGACGCTGGAATTTCACTACGCGGGGAAGCGCGTGGTGCACGACATGGGAGGCGGCAATTTTTTCTGCGAAAGCTTCGGCTGGTATCCGGCGGTCGAGAACGAATTCGCGCTGCGCAGCGACTTCGATATGACGTTTCACTCGCCAAAAGATGATGAGTTCGTCGCAACGGGAGACAAGGTGAGCGAAAGGGTCGACGGAAAGTGGCGCCTGACGAAGTGGAAGAGCAATCCGTCCGTCTCGGTAGCGGGATTTGCCTTCGGGGATTACAAGGTCGTCGAGCAGAAGGTCGGAGACGCGGCAAATACGATGATTGAAGTGTACGCGAATAAAAATCCCAGCGGAGATATTGAACAAATCAAGATCGAACATCCGGATGCGCCGCTTGGGCAACTGGACCCTGCGGAACTTTCGAAGGAGATGGGAATTGAATTGGGGAATATGGTTCGACTATTTGAAAACTATTACGGCCCGTATCCCTACCACACTTTGGCGATCACGAACATTCCGGGCGATTACGGGCAAGGCTGGCCGGGACTGATCTACTTGTCCGCTATTTCATTTATGGACCAAACGCAGCAAGTCGAACTGGGTATTCCGATGAAGGACTTGATCTGGGTGAGCGATTATTGGCGCGGGCACGAAACATCGCATCAATGGTGGGGCCACAAGGTTGGCTGGAAAAGTTACCACGACCAGTGGCTCTCGGAGGGATTCGCGCAATTTTCGGGAGATCTTTACGTCGAATTCCGCGAGAACCAAAAACAATATCTACTGCGTCTTCAGCAGGATCGCGAAGAGTTACTGACCAAGGACTTACGCAACCACACGTATGAATCGCTCGGGCCGATCTGGATGGGCCAGCGCATGGCGCCGTCGGACGAGCCGCAGGCCTACCAGACCGTAATTTACGACAAGGGCGGTCTCGTGCTGCACATGCTGCGCATGATGCTTTACGATCCGAGGATTCCGGATCCCGATGCCCATTTCAAGGCGATGATGCAGGATTTCACCGCGACCTATAACAATAAAGCGGCCTCCACTGAGGATTTCAAGGCCATCGTCGAGAAACATATGGTCGCGCACATGGACCTGGACGGCAATCACATGATGGATTGGTTTTTCAATCAGTACGTTTACGGGACGGGTGTGCCTGAATACCATTTCATGTATTCGTCGTCTACGGCGAGCGACGGCAAGGTCAAAGTTACTCTCATCTTCGACCGCACCGGCGTCCCCGAAGGTTGGAAGGACACGCTTCCGATTTACATGTATCACAGTGGAAAACCGGCGCTCGCCGCCTGGGTGTCAATCCGTAGCAATCACCAAACGATGGATTTCGAGCTTCCGGCCGCGCCGGAGAAGCTCGCAATTGACTCCAACGAGGATACTCTGGCGATCGTCAAGCAATAGTTCGCGGCGAGGCCGATTCAAGGACCGCGCGCTCAAAACGATTGGCGCTGGCGCGATGCTCAGAGTAGTTTGGAACTTGGGACGAAGCGTTCCTCGGATGGAGGAAAGCGTCGCGATGTTTGAGCCGGGACAATCCGTGCGCGTGAATCTGGCCGGGATGCAGGTGGGCAGCGTGGTGTTCCATCAGGCGGTCACCGCGGCGGTGGGAAAAATTGTGCGGCGCACATCGGAAGATCCGCCGAAATATTTGGTGCGCTTGCTCTTCAGTTTTCGAGGCGTGAACGAAGTGGAAGTGCCGGAAGACCGCATTCTGGCATCGTAAACTCGGCATCGTAAACTCGCGTCGTAAACCGGCGCGGCGCGCTGCGCGTGCTAAAATAAACCTTGCGCGCGATCCATGATTCATTCGTGAGCCGCACAATATGATTCATCGCTACGTCTATCACAACGGCCGCATGCTGCCGATAGAGCAAACGCGGCTTTCGCCGGGGCAAGCCGGCCTGCTGAGCGGTTGGGGGCTGTTCAGCACGCTGCGCGTGTATCACGGCGTGCCGTTTGCGTTCGAGCGCCACTGGCGCCGCTTGACGAAGGATGCGGGGCGCACGCGAGTTCCCTTCCCATTCGAGGCCGAGACCGTACGCACGCAAATGATGGAATTGCTGCGCGCGAATGGAGTGGTCGAAGGTACGGCGCGCATCTACGCGATCTACAACCAAGTTGGATTCTGGCAGAGCGATGAGGCCATGCCGCAGGTGGATTTGCTGCTTTACACCGCTGGGTTGCCGCCGCATCACGAACCATCCCGCCTGGATTTGCGCGAGCACGGCCGGCACGCCGCTTCGCCGCTGGCGGGCGTGAAAGTGACTTCGTGGCTAAACAACGTATGGAATTTGGCCGAAGCGCAGGAGCGCGGCTTCAATGAAGTGGTGCTGCTGAACGAGCGCGGCGAAGTGGCGGAATGCACGGCCGCGAATCTATTCTGCGTGCGCCGCGGAGCGGTGGAAACGCCGCCGCTAGCATCGGGCTGCCTCGAGGGCGTCACGCGAGGATTGCTGCTTGAGCTTGCTCCGCCGGCCGGAGTGCCGATCGTCGAGCGGACGCTGCTGCCTGAGGATTTATTTTCGGCCGACGAGATCTTTATTTCTTCCACCAACCGCAACCTGCTGGGCATCGCGGAAATCGCAGGACACAAATACGCCGCGGCGCCCGGTCCCATCACGCAAAAACTGGAAAAAGTCTTCTCGGCATACATGGACGATTACGTGGCGCAACACGCCGCATCGCGTTAGCGCATCCGAGCGCGGCGGCGGTGCAACCCTAGAGTTTCCTGCGGAGATGCTCAAAGACGATGTAGCCAATCAGCGCGGCAACCACGGCAATTGCGAAGTTTGTAGCGGACAAAATATCCCGTATTGCGAACGCCAACGTCTTACCGCGGCCGTTTGTTCGCGTGAATTCACCCATCAGGAGATTGGAGTAGAAAAGAAATACGATGAACGCGACTTCGATAACTCCGCGAAATATCGAAGGCGGCACCTCTGTCGTTTTGCGGTCCGAAGACATCGGGGGAACTATAACAAGAAACGCAGCGGGGCTGCGGGTGAATCGGACGATTTGGAACCGGCTATGAGCGGCGCGCGTCCATAGATCAGAAGCGGCCACGATGCCGGCTTCGGGCTAGGAGAACAACGTATGAAACGCAACAGTCTGATCGTCGCGAGCGCGCTGGTCCTCACGCTGGCGTTCGGATTCGCTCTTCGGGCACAGGACCAGCCCGCGAACGTGGCTGGCGCGTGGCAATTGACATTCGAGGGACGCAACGGCACCGTGACGCAGACGCTGACCCTTACTCAGGACGGAACGAAACTCTCCGGGACTGTACACAGCGATCGCGGCGATTCGCCGGTGGACGGCACGATCACGGGAAGCGCGATCGATTTCACCGTGAAGCGCACGACGCCTAACGGCGATTTCACGATCGAGTACAAGGGCACCGTGACTGCCGACACGATGAAGGGCACGTCCACGATGGGCGAAAACACGCGTGACTGGACGGCCACGCGGCAAAAAGCAGCGTCATGAGAAAAATCAATCGCGCGCGATTTGCTGGAATCCTGGCGGTGATGTTGCTGGCGGCGGTCGTTCGTGCGGATGACGCGCCGGCCAATGTTGCGGGCGCCTGGCAGTTCACCGCCGATTCGTCGCAGGGCACGTTCACGGCGACGCTGACGATTCAACAGGATGGCGGAACGATCAAGGGCACGCAGAAATCGGATTTCGGCGACGCCACGATCACCGGCACGGTGAAAGGAAACACTATTCAATTCACCGTGACCGTCAGCGGGCCGAACGGCTCATTCACCGTAGACCACGACGGCACCGTGACCGGCGACACGATGAAGGGCACATTCAAAATGGGCGGCGATACGGGAAACTCCGGGAGCTGGTCGGCGACGCGCCAAGCTCAGACTCAGAAATAGTTCTATGCCGATCTGCGCGGCGGCGCGGCATGGCGCCGCTGCGGCAACTGGCAGCCGCGTTTCAATTCCTTGACCCCAGCATTAATTGCATGGATGATAGCGGCGCCGCCGAATCTGGAGATGCCGATGCGCCGCGCTGACTTCGGAAGAAACGACGCCACTGCTAAACGCGTGCTGCACGCGTGCCTGGGCATCCTGTTGGTTGCTGCGTGCTTCATCGCGCCCGCCTGCAATTACGCCACGACGCTGAAGCATCAGGCGACGGGAACGGTCCAATCGCACACGGCGACGGAGATCGTTATGCTCCACAACGTGGGCAAGAACCAGACACACTGGGATTTTGTGCTGACGCACGCAACGCAAATTCCCGCCGGCGTAAACAAAGGCGTTCGCGTGACGATCTACTATCACGACGACAACGGCAAGCGCATCGCCGACCGCATAAAGGTAGTCGCAGTTTCGACGCCGCCTAAGACAAAGTGATCCGCCCAGGTGCGTGACTTCAGGGGCTAAAGCCCCCTATGTGCGCGCGTTGGCGCCGGGGCTAAAGCCCCGGCCTCCTAAAGAAAACCCTTTAAGCCGCGTCAAGAGACCCCTCCAAGACGCCACGCTGACCGCGGGCTGTCCGGCAGTTCCCCAGGCTGGAGAAGACGCGCCGCGTGAGCACGGAATTCCGGAGCGTGGCGTTTGCGTGGTAGAATGCCGGCTCGGAAAATGCCATGCCTGACGCCCCCTCACCCAGCGAGGCCGTACTCGAAATCGTCGCTCCCGACGGAAGCCGCCGCGTGTTTCCCGTCACGCATACGCCGTTTCTGATCGGCCGCGGCGCGGAAACCAACAACGATTTGCAGCTCCCCGACCTGCGAATTTCGCGGCAGTGCGCCGCGATCGTGGAAGAAAATGGCGGACTGGCGCTCGAGGACCGCGGGCACCGCCGCGGCTTGTTCGTCAATGGGCAAAAAATCGAGCGCAGCACGCTAAAGGAAGGCGACACGATCAGTTTTGGCCTGGACGATTCGTTCGAGATTATTTTTCACGCGTCGAGCGAGGCCCTGCCGGACCTGCTGGCGCGAATGGAAAGTCTATCCGGCATCGGCGGCGGAGGCGGAACGAGTGGACTGCGCAAGCTGAGTCTGCTGCTGGAGGCCACGGCGCTGCTGCATTCGCATCTGCCGGTGGACGCGATTCTGGGCAACATGGTGGATCACGCCATTTCGCTGACCGGCGCGGATCGCGGGCTGCTGGTCGAGCGCGGCTCGGACAACGTGATGCGCGTGCGTTTGGCGCGGCAGCGCGGCGGAAAACCGCTGGCGACCGAGGGCTTGGTGCCGACGCAGACGGCCATTCGCTACGCGCTGGAGCAGAAGCGCGGCGTGATCACCGAAGATCTGGAGCAAGCGGCCACCGATTTGAAGGAAGCGAAAAGCATCATCATGCAGCGGCTGCGCTCGCTGGTGGTGATTCCGCTGTACGCATTCGCGCAGCGTCGCGAGGGCACTTCGCCAGGCGATGAGGTGAAGGGCGAGCTATTGGGCGTGCTGTACCTCGATAGCACGCGCCCGGCGGGATTTTCCACGCTCGAGCGCCAGATTCTGGACGCGCTGGCCGTGGAAGCCGCCAGCGTGATGGACAACGCGCGCATGGTGGAGCGCGAGCGCGAACGCGAGCGGCTCGAACAGGAATTGGGCATCGCGCGCGAAATTCAGCAGGCACTGCTGCCGCGCGAATTTCAAACTGCTGCGCATCTGCAACTTTCGGGAATGAATCAATCGTGCCTGACGGTCGGCGGCGATTATTACGACGTGATGGAGCTGGGCCCGGGGCGCACGGGGTTTCTAATCGCCGACGTATCCGGAAAAGGATTGGGCGCGGCGCTGCTGACGACGATGTTGCAAGGCGCGTTTTCGGGAATGACGATTCAGCAGCCGCCCGCAGACGTGTTCGGGCACATCAACAATTTTTTGTGCAGCCATTCGGGCGTGGAGCGCTACGCCACGGTGTTCTTCGCGATTTTGAGCGAAGACGGGCGATTGGAATACATCAACGCCGGACATCCTTCGCCTGTGCTGCTGCGCCGCGGACATGCGGAAACGCCATTCGCGGCGGATTCGTTTCCTGTCGGGTTGATTCCGGACGCAACGTACAAATTGGAAAGCCGGCAACTCGAACCGGGCGATACGCTGGTGCTGTTCAGCGACGGCGTCACGGAGGCGATGGACCCGGAGGACAACGAGTTCGGAAACGATCGACTGAAGCAGGCGCTGGAAGCGCACCAGCGCGATGCAGTGGAGCAGGTGCACGCCGACGTGCTGGAGGCCGTCAAGATATTCGCGCGCGGCGCCAGTCAACGCGACGACATTACGATTGTTGTGGCGCGCTATTGCGGCGCGGCTCAGGCTGCCCAAGCCGGCGCGAAGTAAGAATCATTTCTGCACTGTCATCGCGATGGCCTGCGGTGAAATATTCCAACCATGAATGGACAGATGCGCGGGGCCGCGCGCGGCCGCAGTGGAGATGGGATCGCCGGCATAAACGCCCGCTATGCTTCGCGGAGCGGGGCGAAGGCGGCGGAACACTTGCGGAGGTGATAG
>JBEKDK010000066.1:0-17561 GCA_050014395.1 Candidatus Acidiferrales bacterium
ACGATCTGCCACTTCTCTTCAGGGGATCGATCTACTCGTGGTTTCCTGCCCATGTTGCCTCCTGTTATGGAGGCCCTGATTCTACCTAGATGAGGTGTCCAGTTTTAGCGGGGAGCACTACATAGTTCTGTCAAATACTCCCAATTGAGGACATCGCAGGCACGTAACTTTTCAGGCTGTTTCCCCACGGAGGCAATCTATCATTAACTGAAGCCTTGCTGCTAGAGGCGCCCCGGGCTCTGGAAGGACGACCGAGGTGCGACGCTCTCCCGGGCTCTTTTTGTGGTCGTCGCGGGTGAAGGCCGGCCCCTTCCGCCACGGCGGACTCGCCACGGCGAGCTTGCAGCCTTCGGCCTGCGGCCTGCGGCGGATTGCTCGGGACGACGCACTCGTCACTCGCCGCGCACCACTGTCCCTCCCCTGCCTTGCTGTGCCGCGGGGCATTTGCTAGCGTAGGAGGCTCGCCGCTTAACGATGCCGCCTGCCTGTCGGCAGGCAGGCGCCATGACGCTCTATGAGCACTGACACAATACAGATCACGCTGCCCGACGGAGCCATCCGCCAAGTGCCGCGCGGAACCTCGTCCGCGGAGATTGCCCGGCAGATTTCGCCGCGCCTGGCGAAGGAAGCGCTGGTGGCGCGCGCTGACGGCACGCTGATCGATCTTGCGCGGCCGCTGGATGCCGATGCGCGCCTCGAGATCCTGACTCCGAAGGACGCCGACGCGATTCAAGTGTTTCGCCATTCGGCGGCGCATTTGATGGCCGCGGCGGTGCTGGAACTATTTCCGGACGTGAAGCTGGGCGTGGGGCCGCCAATCGAGAATGGATTTTTTTACGAATTTGTGCGCGAGCAGCCGTTTGCGCCCGAAGATCTGGAGCGCATCGAAAAGAAAATGCACGAGCTTGCGGCGCTGGACATTCCCAACGAGCGGAAATTTCTGCCCAAGCCGGAAGCGCTGGAGCTTTACAAGAAGTGGAACCAAACGTTCAAATGCGAACTGATCGAGGAAAAAGCCGTTGAGCCGATGGTTTCGTTTTACACCACCGGAAAATTCATAGATTTCTGCCGTGGTCCGCACATTCCATCCACCGGGCGAATCAAGGCCTTCAAATTGACCAGCGTCTCCGGCGCGTATTGGAAGGGGCAAGAAGGCAATCCGCAGTTGCAGCGGATTTACGCGGTCTGCTTCTACACGCAGGCCGAACTCGATGAATACCTGCACCGCATCGAGGAAGCCAAGCGCCGCGATCATCGCCGGCTGGGCGCGGAGCTGGATCTATTCAGCGTGGAGGAAGAGGCCGGGCCGGGGCTGATTTTCTGGCATCCCAAGGGCGGCCTGGTGCGCAAGATCATGGAAGATTGGCTGCGCAATGAATTGCTGCGCCGCGGCTACGATCTGGTGTTTACGCCGCACATCATGCGTCTGGAGCTTTGGAAGACCAGCGGGCACGCCAATTTCTACCGCGAAAATATGTTCGGCCCGATCGAAGTGGAAAAAGACGATTACCAGCTGAAGCCGATGAATTGCCCGGGCCATATTTTGATTTACAAATCGCGGCTGCGCAGTTACCGCGAATTGCCGCTGCGCTTTGCGGAGCTGGGCACTGTGTATCGCTATGAGCGCTCTGGCGTGCTGCACGGCCTGCTGCGCGTGCGCGGCTTCACGCAGGACGATGCGCACATTTTCTGCATGCCGGAGCAGATCGAAGCGGAGATCGAAGCCTGCATTGAGTTTGCCTGGGCCACGATGAAAACTTTCGGCTTTGAGAAATATGTCGTCGAGCTTTCCGATTGGGACGCCGCGCATCCGGAAAATTACGCCGGCACGGCGGAGCAGTGGCAGCGCTCCACCGCGGCGCTCGAAACCACGCTAGCGCGCATGAACGTGCCCTTCGTGCGCATGGAAGGCGAAGCGGCGTTCTACGGTCCGAAGATCGATGTGAAGCTGATCGATGCTATCGGCCGGCCGTGGCAACTGACCACCGTGCAGTTCGATTTCAATTTGCCGGGGCGCTTCGGCTTGGAGTACATCGGCGAAGACGGCAATCGTCACGAGCCGCTGATGGTGCATCGCGCGCTGTGGGGCTCGGTGGAGCGCTTTTTCGGAATTTTGATCGAACATTACGCCGGAGCGTTTCCGCTATGGCTCGCGCCGGTGCAGGTGGAAGTGTTGCCGGTCAGCGGAAAATTTTCAGAGTACGCCAAGAGCGTGACCGACGCGCTGGCGGCCGCCGGCATTCGCGCGCATCTCGACGACCGCAACGAGAAGCTGCAAGCCAAGATTCGCGACGCTGAAATGCAGAAGATTCCTTACATGACCATCATCGGCGGAAAAGAAGCGGAAGCGAAAACGGTTTCCGTGCGGCATCACGGCACCGGCGATCTAGGCCCGCGGCCGCTCGCGCAATTCCTGCTCGACCTGCAAGCCGAAGCCGCGCCGAAATAATTCGCGCGGCGCGCCAAGTGAGTTGACTATAGTTTTTGTTTTTTATTTCGCGGCGCGCGGTGTTCGCGCCCTACCGGCGCTCGAGCCGCCGCCAGTTGCGCCACAGCGCCCACGCCGAAAGCGCCGCGCCGGCAAATTCAAAAATTCCGATCGCCCACAGCGTTCCGTGCGCGACGCCGGCTTTCGCCAGCAGCAGCCACCAGCGGTCGAACCCGTTGCCGATCGACGCCGCCACGGGCGACGTCACGTAAATCCACACCAGCCGCCCCTGCAACCACACCGCCGCGAAGCTCATGCGGTACGTGTACGTCGCGTCGTAATATCCGCCGCGCACCGCCGCCTCCAGAAAGCTGGTGGCCACCCCCAGCCCCTGCACCGCAAATCCCACCATGAATAATCCGATCGCGCTCGCGCGCACCCAGGAATATTTCTGCGCGAGCGCTGGGCCCAGCCCCAAACAGCCGAGCGCCAGCGCCGGTACCAGGTAGCGCGGCCCGTAGCTATAACCCCCCTCCCACTGCGTGTACGTCGCAAAAAAAAGGATGTAGATGATCGGCGTGAGCGCCGCGACGGTGGCGAGTCCGCGGCTGCGGCGCCAGAGCGCCCGTAATCCCAAAATTGAGAGCACGATGGGCGGCGCAAATATGAAGATGGATTTTCCCGGCGAGAAAAGATATCCGAAAAGCCCGGTGGTAAATGGCGTGTGGAACGTGTTCAACGCTTTGCCATTTTCCGCAGCCGCGGGATATCCGAAGTCGAATGGATGGCCAAACAAATAGACATTGCGCCACAAATACGCTACGCCGGCAAAACAGACGACGGCGGCGAACACGACGGCCGGAGCGAAGGCGCGTTTGCGGTCGCGCACGAACAGCGCAACGAGAAACACGAGCGCGGCCAGCAAGTGCGTGGGGCGCACCCAGATTGCCGCGCCGAGCAGCGCGCCCGCGGCGGCGGCTTGGCTCGCTGTGACCGGCACGTCCTCGGTGCCTGTGAACAAAACAGCGGCGGCGCCTAACAAAAGGGCCGCGCCGAGCGGCTCCGAAAAAAACCACGCGGAATAAGAAGCTAGCGGCGTGGCCAAAGCCAAAATTCCCGCTGCGGCGAGCGATCGGCCGACCGGCAAATTGAGGCGCAAGAAAATCAGAAGTGCGAGCGTTGCCGCGAGCGCCGAATATGCCGCGCTGCTGCCGGTGAGAAAAAAATCGCCGACCAAATCGCGCACCGCGGCAGGCACGCCGGGAAAATGCCGCGCCGCAAATTGGCCCAGCATGAACCAGGGAATAGAGGCCACCGCCTGGCCCGGCGGATACGGACTCTGCGGCTGTCCGAACCGATCGATTTCGCCGTAAAACCAATTGGCCTGGACGGCTTGCGGCACGGCGGTGGTGCCGTGGAGGACCAGGCTTTCGGCTTGATAATCGGCCGAGACCTCGTCGATTGTGTGCACGCGGCCGGTGGAAACGATCAGAAAAAGAAAGTTCAGGAACAGAAAAAATGAAATCACCAGCGGCCACGGAATTTTTCCGCGCGACGCGATGGGTCCGGGGGGTTGGGGGACCGCGCTCATCTTGATTTAGGCGATGATCTTCCGCGAATCGGCGTGCAAACGATTAGAACACATCGCCGCTCGAGCCGCGCGCGAGGAAGCATGGCGTGCTGCTTAAAAAGACATCGCTCCGGAGCGACGCGTTGCTGGGCCGTGCTATACTTGCCGTCCGCTCTCTGGGCCGCGAACGCGCCGGGAGATGCGCCTACTGTAGGAATCCAAATTTGAACCGCGCCGGGCAAGGACCCGGGCGGGAGGTGGGTTTATCGCTGAACGGAGTTTTCGACCGAACGATCGAACACGCGTGAATGAGCGCATCTGGGGGCGCGAGATTCGCGTGGTGGATGATGACGGCGGCCAGTTGGGCGTGATGGTGCCGCAAGATGCGCTGAAGCTGGCGCGCGAACGAGGGCTCGACCTGGTGGAAATTTCGCCGACGGCCGACCCGCCCGTTTGCAAGATTACAGATTACGGCCGCTACCTTTACCAGACGAATAAAAAGGCGCACGAGCAGCGCCGCCACCAGAAGGGCACGCAGCTAAAGGAAGTGAAATTCCGGCCGGCGACGGCCGAGCACGATTATCAGGTGCGAAAGAATCAGATCATCAAATTTTTGGGAGAAGGACATCGCGTGAAGGCGATGATCTTCCATCGCGGCCGGGAAATGGCGCACCAGGAAGTGGGCCGCGCTAAGATGAATCGGCTGCTGCAAGATATCAACGAGCACGCGCTGGTGGAAATCGGACCGCGCATGGAAGCGAATATTTTGATGGCGCTGCTGGCGCCGAAAAAGGGCGCGACGGGCAAGCCTGCGGCGGGACCGAGCTAGAAAATATCTAAGGAATCCGAAACCATGTCGAAGAAAAGAAAAGTTAAGAAGATCAAATTGAAGACGCACCGCGGCGCCGCCAAGCGTTTCAAGGTGACGTCGACGGGCAAAATCATGCGCGGGCACTCCGGCAAGCGGCACTTGATGGGCACGAAAGCTCCGAGCCGCATGCGCCACCTGCGAAGGTCGGCGCTGGTGAGTCCGGCGGACGCCGCGAAGGTTCACCGCATGTTGCCGTACGCCTGAGGGCGCAGCGGCAGCCGCCTAAGAATTTTTTTGCCGCGCCAGGCAGCGCGCATCCCGCCACGGCGGGCCTGCCGGCCGGCCGCTCCGATGCACGCGAAATTAATCGCGTGCGATCCGGGGCGATTCGCAGCCTTGAAATTTTGGGCTGCAATCTCAACACGCCGTGGAGACGCCGTTTGGCGCTTAATCGCGCCCGACGTGTGCTCTCCTCGCAGGAGAAGACGCAATGGCCCGAGTGAAACGCGGTACAAAGCGGCGCGCGCGCCGCAAGAAATACCTGAAGCGCACCAAAGGATTTTTCCTCACAAAATCGAAGCTGTTTCAATCCGCGCAGGAGGCCGCGAATCGCGCCGATCGCTTTGCGTATCGCGATCGCCGCAATAAAAAGCGGCAGTTCCGGCGGCTTTGGATTCAGCGGATCGGCGCGGGCGCTCGATTAAACGGTCTTTCATACAGCCAACTCATGCACGGATTGAAAGCGGCGGGCGTGGTGGTGGATCGCAAGATCCTGGCGGATTTGGCCGTGAAGGATGCGGCGGCGTTTGCCGAATTCGCAGCGCAGGCCAAGCAGCACGCGCCTGCGCCCGTGAAAGCCAAGAAACACGCCTGAAGCGCGCGGGTTTCCCGATGGCGTACGAAGACCCAACAACGAAGACGCTGGCTGAATTGGGCGTCACCGACGCCGCGGGCGTGGCGCGCCTGTTCGCGGATTTGCGCAATCACTTTCCGGTACTGTTCCCGGAGCTGTGGGAGGCGGATCGGGCCGCGTGGTTCGGGCGCAAATCGGGCAGGCTGACGCGTGTCGCCGACAATTGGCTGAAACCTGCGCCGCCGGAATTAAAGAAAGCCGTGGGCCAGGAGCTGAACGCGCTGAAGGCGCACGTCGAGCAGTCGCTGGAAAGCTCGCGCCGCCGGATGGAGAGCGCCGCCGGGCAAGCGGCGGCCGCGCGCGATCGCGTGGACCTTTCGCTTCCGGGCGTGCAAAGACCGGTCGGTTCGCGGCATCCGCTGCGGCAGACGTTCGAGGAGATCGAGCGGATTTTTCTTTCGATCGGCTACACGGTCGTCGAAGGACCGGAGATTGAAACGCCGTATTACAACTTCGAGGCGCTGAATATTCCCGAGCATCATCCGGCGCGCGACGCGATGGATACATTTTATCTGGCCTCGCCGCCGGGCGCGGCGGAGCACGTGCTGCGCACGCACACGTCGCCCGTGCAAATTCGCACGATGGAAAAACAGCCCCCGCCGGTGCGCATCATCGTGCCGGGCAAGGTCTATCGCCGAGACAATCCCGACGCGACGCACGGCTACATGTTTCATCAGATCGAAGGCTTGGCGGTCGATTCCGATATCACCTTTTGCGATTTCAAGGGCACGGTGGAATATTTCGTCCGGCAATTTCTGGGGCCGGCGGCGAAAACGCGGTTGCGGCCGAGCTACTTCCCGTTCACGGAGCCATCGGTGGAAGTGGACGCGAGCTGCCATTTGTGCGGCGGCGCGGGTTGCCGCGTGTGCAAATTCTCAGGATGGATTGAGTTGTTCGGCGCGGGGATGGTGAATCCGGCGGTTTACGGCTTTGTCGGCTACGATCCGAAGGCCTTGTCGGGTTTCGCATTCGGGCTGGGCGTTGAGCGGCTGACGATGTTGAAGTACCGCTTGGACGACATGCAGTTGTTTTTTCAGAACGACGCGCGCTTCCTAAGCCAGTTCCCATGAAAGTTCTCTTCGAGTGGCTGAAAGAATTTGTGGAGCTTGCGGCTTCGCCTGAAGAGCTGCGCGCGCGGCTTTCGCTTTCCGGCACGGCCGTCGATTCGATCGAGCCCAGCGCGGCTGGGCCTGTGCTGGACGTGGAACTGACGGCGAATCGCGGCGACTGCATGAGCCACCACGGCATCGCGCGGGAAACGGCGGCGCTTTTTGGCGCGACGCTGCGAACGCCGGCGCCGGAATTGCGCGAGGCGAGCGATCCGGCTTCGGAGGCCGTGCGTGTGGAGATTGAAAGCCCCGAACTGTGCGGCCGTTACACGGGGCGCGTGCTGCGCGGCGTGAAAATTGGGCCCTCACCGGAGTGGTTGCAGAAGCGCCTTGAAGCCATCGGCCAATCTTCGATCAACAACGTGGTGGACGCGACCAACTACGTGATGTTCGAGTTGGGGAATCCGCTGCACGCATTCGATCTGGACACGTTGGCGGAAAAGCGGATGATCGTGCGCCGCGCGCGACCCGGCGAAAACATACGCACTCTGGACGGCCTGGATCGCAAGCTGACTGCGGAAATGTGCGTGAACGCGGACGCGCGGCGCGCGGTGGGCATTGGCGGCGTGATCGGCGGTATGGACACCGAGATTTCCGCAAGGACACGGAACCTACTTCTTGAATGCGCGTGGTTCGAGCCCATCTCAGTGCGGCGAACGTCAAAGCACCTCGGGGTGCGCACCGAGGCTTCGCAGCGATTTGAGCGCGGCGCGGACCCGGAAATGGCTGAGCTTGCTTCACGCCGATGCGCGGAATTGATCGTGCAATTGGCGGGCGGCGAAGTGCTGGCGGGCGTGGTGGACGTTTACCCGGCGAAGGCTCCTGCTATACCCATGGAACTTACGCGGCGGGAATTGTTGCGAGTGCTGGGCGCGGATGTGCCCGATCAGGAGATCGAGCGAATTCTGAAGGCGCTGGGATTTGAACCGGTGCGTGAGGATTCGGCGCGCGGTAGTTCGGGATCATTGACGGCGGCGTGGAAGTGCACGCGGCCTTCGTGGCGCGTGGACGTGACGCGCGAAGTGGATTTAATCGAAGAAGTTGCGCGGCTGTACGGCCTGGATCGCTTCCCCGCGCGGCTGCCCGCGGCCAAGCAGCCGGCGGCGCGACAGGCGCATGCTGAGGACGAAGACCGGCTGCGCGGAATGCTGGTGGGGCTTGGCTACCGGGAAATCATCACGATTACGCACGTCGACGCGGAGCGCGACGCGATATTCCGCGCGGCTGACGTTACCCCGGTGCGTATTGCGAACCCCATCGCGGAAGATGCTGCGCTGCTGCGCTCATCAGGCGCGGTGACGATGGCCGCAGCGATCGAATGGAATCTGAATCACGGGCAACGCAACGTGCGCCTGTTTGAAATCGGGCGGCGCTATGCGTGGAACGGCAAAGCGCCGGCGGAAACACGCATCTTGACGCTGGGCGCGACGGGGCTGGCGCGAGAGAAAAGCATTATCGAAGGCGAGCGCGAATTTCGCTTTGAGGATTTGAAGGGCGACCTGGAGGAAATCGGTGAATTGGTTGGCGGCTTCAGCTGGAACGCGGGCGGGCCCGCGTGGCTGGAATCGCGAAGCGCGGCGACGCCAACGCTTGGGGATGGCGCGGCGCTGTGGTGCGCGGGGCAACTCGCTCGACAGGTGGCTGAGCGGCTGAAGATCCGGCAGGATGTTTTTCTGGCTGAATTGGCGCTCGATTCTTTGCTTGCGGCGGTTGCCGCGGCGCGTGCGAGCCGGCAATATCAGCCAATTTCGCGATATCCCGCCGTGGAGCGCGATTTTTCGATGCTGCTCCCTGACGGCACGGTGTTCGGGCGATTGTCGGATGCGATTCAGGGCCTCGGCATCGCGGAGATTTCTCGCGTACAAGCGCTGGATTTATTCCGCGGCAAGGGCGTGCCTGAGGGACATCATTCGCTGATGATTCGCGTGACGTTTCAGAGTTACGACGCCACGCTGACGGACGCGCAACTGGCGGAGGCGACCGCGCGGATCGTGAAGGCGCTCGAAGCGCTGGGCGCTAAGCTGCGGGTGGCGTAGTTTTTCTGTTTGAGCGGTCGAGACCTTCAGCGCTGGCGACCGTCGAGACGATTCCAAAATCAAAACATCCGCGCGTAAAGATTGTGTCGCCCCTACGAGTGTGCGTGAGAACAAGCTCACGCACACTCTACGGGGCTGAGGCTCGAAGCTGGTCGCTTCGAGCTGGACATGTGTGTGATCACGCGGCGCAGGATCGGTCCTTGGCGCACGTTGCGCACACAAAATGCGAATCCATCCTCCCGGAAGTTTTGCTTGTTTACGGGCGGCTGCGGCTGGAGAATGGCGGCGCCCCTTCCAGGAGTGAAGGCTTCGTGGCCCATCGCGTCAAAGTCGAAATCTACGACCAGCCGTACACCATCGCCGGGGAACTGGACACGGAATACGTGGAGAAATTGGCGAATATGGTGGACGCGAAAATGCGCGACGTGGCGCGCACCACCGGGACGGTGGATTCGGTGCGCGTGGCCGTGCTGGCGGCGCTGGCGATTGCAGACGAACTGGAAGCTCTGCGTGAGGGCCGCGAAGGGCAGGACGGCGCAGTTCGCCAGCGCGCCAAGCGTTGTCTGGAATTGGTGGAGCGCGCGCTGCGCCAATCCAATTGAGCTTGCCTTCCGTGCGGCGTGGCTGCGCCCGGTGACGCGCTGGGCACGAAGTGCGCAACCATATCCTCCGCAAACGCCATCTAGGGTAAGATCAAGGCTCGTCGGCTCAGTAGGCAATAGGCCCTTGTTCCAACGAATTCGATGATGCACAGCGACAACACGCTAAGGCAACGCGCGCCGCGTAAGGGCGTCCGCGGATTTCGCCAAGGTGTGCTGCTTGCCGCGGCGTTCGCCGCCCTGCTTTGCCTCTTGGCGGCTGGCGGGCTGTGGCACCACGACGATCCAAACACCGCGGCCGCTTGCCCGATTTGTCAGGTAGCCAACATGCCGGCGACAGGGCCGGTAGTGCAGCCCGTGTTGGTGATCGTGCAAATCGTGGTGGCGCTTGTGCCGCAAGCCGAAGCGATTCTGTACGCCGCACCCGGTCTTTTTCCGAACTCTTCTCGCGCACCCCCGATCGCCTAGCCCCACCCATTTTTGAGTTTGCCCCCGGGCCCCCTCCCTCGGAGGAGCGCGTGGTCCGTATGGGTCTATCAACAATTTAGAGGTGATCTGCGATGAATCAGCAATTTCTTCACCGAAGGAAAGTGCCTGTGCATGTGAAGCGCCTGTGCTTCGCAACTTTCGCGATTGCCGTTTGCTTCGGCGGGCTCACGTGCGCGCAAACTGTGAGCGCGCAAACCACAGGGCCGGTGCGAATCACGCTGGACGAAGCGATTCAAATGGCGCTGGCGCACAATCACGCGTTGCTGGCGGCGCGCTCAACGATCGACCAGAGCCAGGCGGAGGAGATCACCGCGAATCTGCGGCCCGACCCGGTGCTGATGGGCGACGCGCAGTTCATTCCGATTTTCCAGCCCAGCCAATTCAGCTCGACGTATATGGACAACTCCGCGCAATTCGATTTGGGCGTGAGTTATTTATTCGAGCGCGGCAAGAAACGGCAGCATCGGCTGGCCGCGGCGCAGGACCAGACGGCGGTGACGCGCTCAACGGAAGCGGATAGCGAGCGCACGGTCGAGTTCGAGGTGGCGACGCAATACATCAACGTGCAACTGGCGGAATCGACTCTGGCGATGGCGCAAGAGGATCTGAAAAGTTTTCAGGACACGGTGAATATCAGCGAGGCGCGGTACAAGGCGGGCGATATCGGCGAAGACGATTATTTGAAGATCAAGCTGCAGCTATTGCAGTTCGAGACCGACGCTTCGCAAGCGCAGCTGGCGAAAGTGCAGGGGCTTTCCGATCTGCGGCAATTGCTGGGGTACGAATCCGTTTCCGCGGATTACGACGTGGCCGGGGATTTCGATTATCAGCCGATGACCAGCAAGCTGGATGATTTGCAAGCGAAAGCGCTGCAATTGCGGCCCGATCTGCGCGCGGCGCAGCAGGGCGTGACGCTGGCGAACGGCGAATACGAACTGGCGCGCGCCAATGGGAAACGGGACATCACCGGGCAATTCAATTACACCCATGTGGCCGATGTGAGTTCGGCTTCGCTATTCGGCAGCATGCAATTGCCGATTTTCGACCGCAATCAAGGGGAGATCGCGCGCACGCACTTCGCCATCACACAGGCGCAAGAACAGCAGGCGCTGGCGAATGGACAGGTGCTGACCGACGTGAGGGACGCGTATGAAGGCGTGGAAACGAACGATCAGATCATGACGATTTACCGCTCCGGCTATCTGGACGACGCCAAGCAGGATCGCGACATCAGCGAGTACGCATACCGGCGGGGCGCGGCCAGCTTGCTGGATTTTCTGGATGCGGAACGCAGCTATCGCGCGACGCAGATGGCGTATCGCCAATCGCTGGCGGCGTACTTGCTGGCGGTCGAGCAGCTTCGCGAAGCGGTGGGAACGAGGTCGCTGCCATGAAAACGGCACGGAAGACGATCGGGATGCGGAAATCGGGAATCGCGGCGGCGATGGGGCTGGCGGTCGCGGTGTCGCTGGGCCTCGGCGGATGCGGGGGCGGCGAGAATGCGGGGAACATGACGTCGTTTTCCGCCAACGCGACGAAATCCGAGACGCCGGAACTGTTTACGATTCCGGCGGATCAAATGTCACACGTGCAGGTGGTGACGGTGGCTCCGCAGAAGCTGACGCGCACGCTGCGGCTGACCGGGGCGGTGGCCTACAACGCGTTTCACACCACGCCGGTGATCACGCAGGTTGGGGGCCCGGTGAGCCGCATCCTGGTGGTGCCGGGCGAGCATGTGCGCATGGGCCAGCCTCTACTGACGATCAGCAGTCCGGATTACTCGCAAATGCGCTCGGCGTACCTGAAGGCGCGGGACAGTTTTCGAGTGGCGGATGAGAACTATACGCGAGCGCAGGATTTGTACGCGCACAACGCGATCGCGCAACGCGATCTGTTGCAAGCGGAATCAGATCGCAATCAGGCGCAAGACGATTTGGACGCGGCGGAGCAAGGCTTGAAAATTCTGGGCATCACGAATCCGGCGCAGCTGGAAAAGCTGCCATCGACGCCGGAGGTTCCTCTGCTGGCGCCGATCGGCGGCGAAGTGGTGGAACGAGACGTGGCGCCCGGGCAATTGCTGACGCCGGGTACGACGCAGGCTTTCGTGATTTCGGATATGAGCACGGTGTGGATTTTGGCGAACGTGTACGAGGGGGATCTGGCGAACGTGAAAGTGGGCGACGCGGTTTCCGTCACGACCGATTCCTATCCGGACACTTTTCGCGGACGGATTGCGTTCAATTCCACAGCGGTCGATCCGACCACGCGCACGCTGCAGGCGCGGATCGTGGTGGACAACACGGGCGAGAAGCTGAAGAACAACATGTACTGCGTCGCGACGGTCACGGCCGGCTCGATCGATAACGCGATTGCCGTGCCGGACGCGGCAGTGCTGCGCGACGACGAAAACCATCCATTCGTGTACGTGGAAAGCGGAACGAATCAATTCGGGCGCCGCGCGGTTGAAATCGGGCCAAGCCAAAGCGGCGAAACGCAAATTACCAGCGGGCTGGCGGTGGGCGAAAAAGTGGTTGGGGACGGCAGCCTGTTTTTGCAGTTCGCCAATTCGTTTCAACACTAGAGGCCGCGGGTTTTTATGATCCATCGGATCGTACAGTTTTCGCTGAAGAATCGATTTCTGATCATGATGCTCACCGTGTTGATCGCGGTGGCGGGCGTGATTTCATTCCAACGCATGCCGGTGGACGCCTATCCGGACCTTTCGCCGCCGCTGGTGGAGATCATCACGCAGTGGCCGGGGCACGCGGCAGAAGAAGTGGAGCGGTTGGTGACGCTGCCGACGGAAGTGGAAATGAACGGCGTGCCGAAGATGGCGATCCAGCGGTCGATTTCGCTGTACGGCCTATCGGACATCATCCTGACGTTCGACGAAGACACCGACAGTTATTTTGCGCGGCAGATTGTGTTTCAGCGGCTGAGCGAGGTGAGCTACCCGAGCGGGGTGACGCCGACGCTCGCGCCGCTTTCCAGCCCATCGGGCTTGATCTACCGCTACGTGCTGGTGAGTCCGGATCGCACGGCGCAGGAATTGAAGACGTACGAAGACTGGGTGATCGAGCGGCAATACAAGCAAGTGCGCGGAGTGGCGGACGATTCCGGATTCGGCGGCACGGTGATGCAGTATCAGGTGCTGCTCGATCCGGCAAAGCTGTACGGCTACCACATCACTGTGCCGCAGGTGATGAACCAGTTGGCGGTGAACAACGCGAACACCGGCGGCGGATTTTATTCCCAGGGCGGGCAATTTTATTACGTGCGTGGGCTTGGGCTGATTCGCGACGAAGCCGACATCGGCAACGTGATCGTGGGCACGGCGAATGGCGTGCCGGTGCGCGTGCGCGATATCGGAGATGTGGCGATCGGGCACGCGCCGCGGCTGGGGGAATTCGGATTCAACAAAACGGATGACGCCGTGGAAGGCGTGATCCTGATGCTCACCGGCGAGCAAGCGCAGAACGTGTTGCAGGGCGTCGAGGCGAAAACGAAAGAGTTGAACGAGAACATCTTGCCGCCGGACGTGAAGGTGGTGCCGTATTACGACCGCAGCGATCTGGTGCGGCTGACGACGGACACGGTCGAGGGCAATCTGCTGCGCGGGATGGCCCTGGTCTTGATCGTACTGATTTTCTTCTTGGTGAGCTGGCGCGCGGCGGTGATTGTGGCGCTGACGATCCCGCTGGCGCTGCTTTTTTCCTTCATCTTTCTGCACGGGAGCGGCATGGCCGCGAACCTGCTTTCGATCGGAGCGATCGATTTCGGGATCATCATCGACGGCACGCTGGTGATGGTCGAGAATATTTATCGCGAGTTGGGGCTGCGCGAAGGCACCGAATACGATCTGTACGATGTGATTCTGCGCGCGGCGAAGGACGTGGATCGGCCGATTTTTTATTCCGTTGCCGTGATCATCGCGGGATACATTCCGATTTACGCGCTGAGCGGGCCATCGGGAAAATTGTTTCATCCGATGGCGGACACGATGTCGATCGCGCTGGTGGGCGCGCTGATCCTGACGCTGACGTTCGTGCCGGTGATGTGCTCGGCGTGGTTCCGCAAGGGCGTGCATGAATACCGGAACAAGCCCTACGAGTGGATTAAGAAAACGTACGAAGGGCAGCTGACCTGGTGCCTGGACCGGCCGAAGACGACGCTGGGTGCGGCCGTGTTGATTTTCGGCGCGACGCTTCTGCTGATCCCATTCATCGGCGGGGAATTCATGCCGCATCTTGATGAGGGTGCCATCTGGGTGCGCGCCACGATGCCGTACACGATTTCGTACGAAGAAGCCGCGAAGTTCAGCCCGCAAGTGCGCGGCATTTTGATGCAGTATCCGATGGTCACCGACGTCGGCTCCGAATTGGGGCGACCTGACGACGGCACCGATCCGACTGGATTCTTCAACGATGAGTTTTACGTCGGCCTGAAGCCGTACGGCGATGCTTCATGGAATGCGACGCCAATCCACAACAAGGCCGAGCTGACCGAAGATCTGCAAAAGAAGTTCGACGCGTTCCCCGGAGTGATTTTCAATTTCACGCAGCCGGCGGAAGACGCGGTGGACGAAGCGCTGACGGGATTGAAAAGCGCGCTTGCGGTGAAGGTGTACGGGCCCGATTTAAATGTTTTGCAAAATACGGCGCTGGAGATCAAGCGGCGGCTGGCTGAAGTGCCGGGATTCACTGAATTGACGGTGGTGCGCGAGCTGGGGCAGCCCAGTTTGTTGATCGATGTCGACCGGGACAAAATCGCGCGCTACGGCATCAACGTCGCGGACGTGGAAACCGTGGTGCAAACGGCCGTGGGCGGGCAAGCCGCGACGCAAGTGATCCAGGGCGAGAAATTGTTCGACTTGGTGGTGCGCATGAAGCCCGAGTTCCGCGAGGGTCCGCAGGAGATTGGCGACCTGCTGGTCGGCACGCCGTCGGGCCAGCAAATTCCGCTGAGCGAGCTTGCGGATATTCGGGAGGCGAGCGGTGCCTCGTTCATTTATCGCGAGAACAATTCGCGCTACATCGGGGTGCAGTACAGCATCGAAGGACGCGACCTGGAGGGTGCGGTGCGCGACGGCCAGAGCGCCATCGCCGCTGTGGCGAAGTCGCTGCCGGCCGGCTACACACTTTCCTGGGGCGGAGAGTACAGCGAATTTCTGGAAGCCAAAAGCCAAATGCAAATCATCGGGCCGCTGGCGTTGCTGCTGATTTTCATGATTCTCTTCGCGCTGTACGGCAATTTCAAATTCCCGGTGACGATCGCGCTCGGCGTGATAATCACGGAGCCGGTTGGGGCGCTGATCGCGCTGAGATTGACGCACACTCCTTTCAGCGTTTCATCCGTGCTGGGATTGCTGGCGCTGCTAGGGGTGTCGGTGGAGACCGCCGTCATCTTGGTGTCGTTCATCAACAAGCTGCGCCTGGAGGGAAAGGATATCCGCACAGCCACGCGCGAGGCTTCGCTGTTGCGGCTGCGGCCCATCATGATGACGGCGCTGGTGGCGTGCCTGGGCTTGCTGCCCGCCGCGCTTTCCACCGGCATCGGATCCGATACACAGAAACCGTTTGCGATCGTGATCGTGGCGGGATTGATTTCGCGCCTGCTGTTGGGGTTTTTCGTGAATCCGGTGCTGTATGAAATGGTCGCGCGAGAGGGTGACGTTTTGCAGGTGTGATGACGCGGCGCGCGCAACCGAACTGGGGCCGCCGACATCTAGTTTAAAATCAGGATTCACCGGCTTGGCCGGCGTTTTTATTTTCTGTTGATATCGATGACGCGACACGACAACTCGTTGAGGTCAGGCGCTCCGCGCAGCTCGGTGCGTGGAATTTACTCGCGCGTGCTGCTCGCCGCGGCGTTCGCGGCGCTTGTCTGTTTCCTGGCTGCGGGTGGGTTGTGGCACCATGACGATCCGAACGCCGCAGCCGCTTGCCCGATCTGCCAAGTAGCGCACATGCCGGTGACTGGGCCGGTGGCACAGCCGGCCTTGATCGTCGTGCGAATCTATGTGGCGCTTGCGCCGCAAGCCGACGAAATTCTTTACGTTGCTCCGGGCCTTTTCCACACTTCCTCCCGCGCACCGCCGATCGTCTAGCTCCGAACAATTCAGCGCTTGTTCGCGCCGCCGCTCCCGATTCCTTCTCATCGGAAGCTCGCGGCCTACGTCTATGGCCTCCGCAGGAGGCCCAGCGCAGGCCCCTATGGGCCCCTACAAGGAGCTACGATGAATCAACGGTGCTTGTTGTCCTACGGATTGGTATTGGCTTTTGTTCTTGCTCTGAGTTTCTGCGTCTCTCTTCGCGCGCAATCGGGGAATTTCGGCTCGCTTCAGGGCGTGGTGACCGATCCTTCGGGCGCGGCGGTGGCGGGAGCAGCGATCGAGATTCGCAACCCAGTGAGCGGTTACGATCGCACGGCCGTTTCCGGTCGCGACGGACGTTTCGCGTTCGCCAACGTGCCGCTCAATCCTTATCAGCTAACTGTGACGATCACTGGATTTCAATCGTATGTGCAGGACGTGGACGTGCGCTCGGCGGTCCCGGTGAGCGCGAACGTCGTTTTGACGATCAGCGCCACAGGAACCACGGTGACCGTCGAAGCCGACGGCGGAACCTTGGTGGAGAGCGATCCGATCACGCACACGGATGTGGACCGCGGTTTGTTCGACAAGCTTCCACTTGAAAGCCAATCCTCTTCGGTTAGTTCGCTTGTGACGCTGGCCACGCCGGGAATCACCGCGGACTCAAACGGGCTTTTCCACGGGCTGGGGGACCACGCGGAGAATTCATTCTCGGTGGATGGCCAGCCGATCACGGACCAACAAAGCAAAGTGTTTTCAAATCAGATTCCTGAAGATTCCATTCAATCGATGGAAGTGATTCAAGGCGCTCCGCCGGCGGAATACGGTGGCAAGACCAGCGTGGTGATCGACGTGACGACGCGATCGGGCCTGGGAGTGACCACGCCTCACGGCGAGGTGACAACTTCTTACGGCAGTTTTGGCTCATCAACCACCGGGTTCAATCTTTCGTACGGCGGAACTTCGTGGGGCAACTTCGTTTCCGCGAGCGGCCTCGATACCGACCGGTTCCTCGATCCGCCCGAGCTTGTGGCGCTGCACGACAATGGCAACGAGGAGAATTTTTTCGACCGTTTGGATTTCAAAATTTCCAGCAAGGACAACGTCCAAGTTAACATCGGATTCACGCGATCCTGGTTCCAAACGCCCAATACGTATGACCAGCAGCTGATGATCTGTACGGTTCTATCCGCGGACTGTAGCGGCGCGGCATATGCTCCAGACTCCGTCGTACTCAACCCGATCACCGGCAAGCCGCTGGGGCCGAGCGATCAGCGCTCGCTAATCAGGACGTTCAATATTGCGCCGTCGTGGACTCGCCTGTTGACTGCGGATTCGGTGCTGACGGTCGGGGCCTTCGTGCGACACGACCAATACAACTATTACCCCAGCGACGATCCGTTCTCGGACCTGGGGCCGCTTCAGGACGAGACTGTTTCTCAGCTTCGGTTTCTGACGAACGCGGGGGTGCGCTCGGACTGGTCGTACGTGAAAGGGATCAACAACATCAAAGTG
>JBEKDK010000067.1:0-17535 GCA_050014395.1 Candidatus Acidiferrales bacterium
TCATCGCTCACCCATTTATTCCACACGCTGTACAACGTGCAAGGGCTGATCGCGTGGGGCGGCACACTGATGGTGTGCGCGATTGTGTTCGCGGAGACCGGGCTTTTCGCGGGATTTTTCCTGCCGGGCGATTCCCTGCTGGTGACGGCTGGAGTATTCGCGGGCGCGGGACGCTTGCCGGTGTGGAATCTGGCGGCGCTGGTGACGCTGTGCGCGATTGTCGGAGATCAAGTGGGCTATTGGATCGGGCGGCGCGTGGGGAAGGCGCTTTACAGCCGGCCGAATTCGCTGCTGTTCCGCCGGCAGCACCTGGAGCGCGCGCATAATTTCTACGAAACGAACGGGGGGAAAGCGGTGATCCTGGCGCGCTTTGTGCCGATCGTGCGGACTTTTTGTCCGCCGGTGGCCGGCGCGGCGCGCATGAATTATCGCCACTATCTAAGCTACGACATCGTGGGCGGCATCGTGTGGGTGGGCAGCATGATTTTCGGCGGATATTTTCTGGGGTCGCACATTCCGAACATCAGCCAGAAGATTCACTACGTGATCGTCATCGTCGTGGTGCTTTCGCTGATGCCGGCGATCATCGGGGCGCTGCGGGCGCGCCGCGGCAAGGGCGCGGCGGCACTGGCCCCAGCCGAAACCGAACAAGAAAAAATATGAGCGTGAACAATGCGCGAGCCGCAGCGACACCGCCGGCCGCCGCTGCGCCACCGCGAGCTGTAATTTTCGATATCGGCAGCGTGATCCTGCGTCTGAACATCGCGCGCGCGCTCGACGTCACGGGAAGCGGCTCCGGACTTTCGGCGAAGCAAGTGTGGCGCGCCGTGGAAACCGATCCGCTGTGGAACGATTGGCAGGAAGGCAAGATCGATCCGCACGATTGGCATCGGCACTTGGTGCAGACGATCGGCTCGCCGGCCGATTACGATTTATTCTGTGCGGCGTGGAACAGCGTTTTCGAGCCCGAGCCGATCATCGGCGACGATCTGTTTCGCGCGCTGAGCGCGCGCTGCCGCCTGGGTTTGCTTTCGAACATCGATCCGCTGCACGTGGCGCATATGGAGCGGGATTTTTCTTTCGTGAAATATTTTCCGGTGCGCGTTTATTCCTGCAGAGTGGGCGCGCGCAAACCGGCGCCGGAAATCTATCGCCGCGCGCTCGAGGAACTCGGCGTCGCCGCAAGCGATACGCTGTACATCGATGACATCGCGGAATTCGCCGACGCGGCGCGCGCGCTCGGCATGATCGGCTTTCATTTTACCGGACTGGCCGCGCTCGAACCCGAGCTTCGCCGCTACGGATTGCCGACGACGTAGCCGACATTTTTGCGGCTCTCCGCGATGCGATTCGCGCTTCCTTCGGTCCGCGCGAAGATTTGCATCTGTGCCGTTCCGGCGCGGGGCGTTCCGTCCGCGAACACTCACGCGCGCTGCGTAATTTCAGCTCATCTCACATCGTCTGTTCTCCCATGATTCCAAGCGGGTTGCAGGTCATTCCGGAATCGGCGTCTGGCCGCCTTCGTGCACGCTTCTCTCTCGGAGTTCCCTTTCGAGCGGTCGCGACAGCGCCAAAGGACGAAGGCGAAACTAGACGATGCCCACCACTAAGAAATTGAAACCATGTCAAAAAGTGGCATTGGTTGCTATTGGGTTGGCGCTGCTGTTTGGCTGCGTCGCGGTAGTCGTGATTCACCGCGAGCGCGCAGCGGCGCTGCGGAAGACGCCTTTCCGAATCGGCTTCTACAACTCGAACAAGGAGCACTTCCCAGGCCCCGACGGACAAGCCGCGGGCTATGCAGTCGACCTCCTGAACGAGGCTGCGCGCAGAAGCGGCATCCAACTGCAATGGGTCTATTCGCCCGAAGGTCCAGACGCCGCGCTGCAGACGGGCCAAGTGGATCTGTGGCCGGTGATCGGCAACGTGCCGGAGCGAAGGGGACATGTCTACATTTCGGCGCCGTGGTCGATGATCAGTTACGGACTGGTGTCTCGGAGCAGCGATCCAATCGTGCCGAACGATCAATCGTCCAAGGTGACAATCGCCGCAAACCCTAAAAGTATGGGTACGAAGCTTGCGAGGACCTACTTTCCGAACGCGGAGTTTCTAACCGTCGGGAGCGCTCCGGAACAACTGAGCGCGGTGTGTACCGGCAAAGTCCGGGCGACAATGATTACGGAAAGCTTCTACGAGGTCAGTCTTCCGGACGATTGCAAGAACATTCAGCTGCAAATGATCGACCGGCCGGAATATTTGGTTATGTACGGGGTTGGCGCCAGCTATCAACGGCCTGGCGCTGTGAAAGCGGCGAACACTCTGCGGGATGAACTGGGCGCCATCGTCGCGGATGGCACGCTGATCAACAGCGAATTTCGGTGGCTCGATAACGGCCTACCGCAGAAGCGCGCTCTGTTCTACCTACTCGCGGTGGAACGCAGCGAGCGATTGCTGGCAGTGGGAGCTATTCTACTTGGATTTGCACTGATTCAACTGGCCATGCTGATCTGGCGCCTGCGATTCGCAAAACGGACTGCCGAGGCCGCCCACCACGACGCGGAACAATCGCGCCGCGAGGCGGAAGCGGCCAATCGGGCGAAGAGCGAATTTCTCGCGTCAATGAGCCACGAAATTCGCACGCCGATGAACGGCGTGATCGGAATGACGGAGCTGGCGCTGGATACCGATCTGACGGCAGAGCAGCGCGTCTATATGGAATTGGTGCGGCATTCGGCGGAATCGCTGCTATCGATCATCAACGATATTTTGGATTTCTCGAAAATCGAGGCGGGCAAACTGGATCTTGATTCGATTACATTCGATCTGCGCGAAAGCCTGGGCGAGACGATGCAGGCTCTCGGCCTGCGCGCGCATCAAAAAGAACTCGAGTTGGTTTACGAGGTGCAACCCGACGTTCCGGAAGCGCTGGTGGGAGACCCCGGAAGAATTCGGCAAGTTCTGGTCAATTTGGTGGGCAACGCCATCAAGTTCACGGAAAAGGGCGAGATTGTGGTGAGCGTGGAAGAGGATCGCGAGATACAGGCACTGGGATTCACGGCGCTGCACTTTTCCGTGCGCGATACGGGCATCGGCATTCCCGCCGAGAAGCAAGCGACGGTGTTTGACGCGTTCTCTCAGGTGGACGGCTCAATGACCCGAAGATACGGCGGCACGGGACTCGGCCTGACGATTTGCAAAAAGCTTGTCGATCTGATGCAAGGCCGTCTGTGGCTGGAAAGCGAGCCGGGGCATGGCAGCACATTCCACTTTACGATTCCGCTCGCGCTGCAGGATTCGCCTGCGGCGCGCTCGAAACCCGTGCCGCCCGAGCAATTGCGGGACTTGCCGGTCCTGATCGTCGACGACAATTACACGAACCGCCGCGTGCTGGAAGAAATGCTGACGAATTGGGGCATGCGTCCCACAACAACTGAAGGCGGGCGCGCAGGGCTTGACGCGCTTCAGACTGCCAAGACGGAGCGCCATCCATATCCGCTGGTCCTGCTGGACGGGCACATGCCGGAAATGGATGGATTCAAGGTTGCAGAAAAGATCCGGCAGGATCCCGCGCTGGCTGGCGCCACGATCATGATGCTGACTTCGGCGGGGCACGTGGGAGACGCGGCGCGCTGCCGCGAACTGGGGATTTCCGCGTATCTGGTGAAGCCGATACACCAGCGCGAACTATTGAATGCGATCTGCAGCGTTCTGCAAAAGGGACCGCGAAAAATTCCAGAGCGGCTAGTAACGAAACACACGATGCGAGAGGACCAGCATCACCATCGAATCCTATTGGCCGAAGACCATCTGGTGAACCAAGAACTGGCGTTGCGGTTGCTGGAAAAGCGCGGCTTCGAGGTGACCGTGGCGGCAAACGGACGGGCCGCTTTGGAGGCGCTGGCAAAGGTGCGCTTCGATGCAATCTTGATGGACGTTCAGATGCCGGAAATGGACGGCTTCGTGGCCACTGCAATGATTCGCAACGAAGAAAAACCCACCGGCGCGCACATTCCCATCATCGCGATGACGGCGCACGCCCTGAAAGGCGATCAGGAACGCTGCCTGGCGGCGGGAATGGATGCATACGTATCGAAGCCGATCCGAACCGCGGAACTCTTCAAGACAATTGAGAATCAACTGAAAGCGCGCAACGATTCGAGCAACGACGCAGTGCTCGAAGCCGCCATTCTTGGCGATCCTGCCCCGATGGCCATTCCCGCCAAGTAAGCCCGACCTAGCGCCGGCGTTCATTACACGAAGGCCCGCGCCAGACGTGCTCTTTTTGCGCGTGCGGCAAAACTCCAATTCGCATGTCACAGGATGTTGCGCTATGATGGCGCTTCTGCTGATGGCCTCAATTCAAATCAGGCAGGGGTGAAATCCCAATGAAACTACGTCTAACGTGGATTCTTGCGTGTGTCCTTGCGTTCGCATCGGCCGCGATGAGCCAAACGATGCCAGAGGGGCGCCTCTTGCGCTTCCCCGACGTGCACGGCGACAAGGTGGTGTTCAGCTATGGAGGCGATCTGTGGCTGGTTTCGACAGCCGGCGGCGTCGCCGATCGGATCACGACGAGCCCGGGCAACGAGATTTTCCCGAAATTCTCGCCCGACGGTAAATGGATCGCGTTCACCGGGCAGTACGACGGCAACTTCAACGTCTACGTGATGCCGGCTACCGGCGGCGAGCCGCGCCAATTGACATTCTTGCAGGACGCCGAGCCGATGCCCGAACGCATGGGCCCGAACAACGAAGTGATCACCTGGACGCCGGACAGCCAGAACATCGTGTTTCTTTCGCGCGCGAACACATTCAACGATTGGTTCGGGCGGCTGTTTACGGTGCCCGTGATCGGCGGGTTGCCGGTGCAGTTGCCCGTGGATAAGGGCGGGCTCACGTCATATTCGCCGGACGGAAAGAGCATCGCGTACAACCGCATATTCCGGAATTTCCGCACGTGGAAACGCTACACCGGTGGCATGGCGCAAGCGATTTGGATTTACGATTTCGCCGCAAATCACGTGGAGAAGATCACAGACACCGAAGGAAACAACACCTACCCGATGTGGCACGGCAACACGATTTATTTCGGCTCCGACCGCGGGCCGGCCAAGCGCATGAATTTGTACGCGTATGACCTGACATCGAAACAGACGCGGCAGCTGACCAACTACACGGATTACGACATGGGCTGGCCAAGCATGGGCGGCGACACAATCGTATTTGAGAACGCGGGTTACTTGTATCTGTTCGACACGAAAACGGAGCAAGCGCAAAAGATGACCGTGTATCTTCCGGGCGATTCGAACCTGGCGCGGCCGCAGTGGGAAAACGTGGCCAAGTTCGTGACCGACGCGGATATCGCGCCGGACGGAAACCGCGCGGTTGTGGCGGCGCGCGGCGACGTTTACACGGTGCCTGCCAAGCGTGGCAGCATCCGCAACCTGACGGCTTCGCCGGGCAGCCGGGAGCACGGCGTGGCCTGGTCGCCCGACGGCAAATGGATCGCGTACATTTCCGACGCCAGCGGCGAAGAGGAGCTTTACGTCACTCCGCAGGACGGCTTGGGCCCAGCGCAACGCATCACCACGGGCAGCAGCGGATTCATGTTCCCGCCACTGTGGTCGCCCGATAGCAAGAAGCTGGCGTACGCGGACCAGAAACTGCGGCTGTGGTACGTGGATGTCGATACGAAGAAACCGGTGCTGGCAGATACGGCGGTGTGGGGAGAGATCACGGATTATGCGTGGTCGCCGGATAGCCAGTGGCTGGCGTACTCGAAGCCATTTGCGAACTACAATCACGCGGTCGAACTGTATTCGCTGGCCACGAGCAAGGTCACTCCGGTGACCGACGATTTCACGAATACCTACAACCCGATTTTCGATCCCGACGGCAAATACCTCTTCGTGCTTTCGACGCGCGACTACAACGAAGTGGTGGGCGTGTACGATGAGGAATTCGCAAATCCCAAGGCCACGCGCGTCTATGCCATCACGTTGCGCGCCGATCTGCCTTCGCCGTTTGCCACGCGAAGCGACGAAGTCTCCGTGAAGCAGGAGACTCCCGCAACTACCGACGTGACGACCACGCCGACGACCAATCGGGCGAACGCACCAAAGGAACCCGGCAAGCCAGGGAAACCTGCGAAGCCAGCACCAGCAAGCGCGACGGCGGCGACCGCAGCCGCAACACCCGCAACACCAGCGGCGGCCAAGACCGAATTCCGGATTGATCTGGACGGCATCGCCGACCGGATCGTGGTTTTCCCGATGCCGCCATCGGTGATCGCGCAACTCGGCGCGGCAAAGGGTGGGCTGGTTTTCTACGTTACGCAGCCGATTCAAGGGCTATCCGGTCCGTTGCCGGGCGAAGAAAACGCAATTCACGCGTTCGATATGGCGGAACGTGAGGACCACGTCCTGGTGGCTGGGGCAACCGCGTTCGTCCCGTCATTCGACGGCAAAAAACTGCTGTACTTCGGGCCGCCGGGCGAAGGCGGCGCCGCGACGTTTGGCATCGTGGACACCGCAGGTGCCGGAGCGCCGCATCATGCGGGCGATGGTGCGCTGGATCTTTCCGACTTGCGCACCGAAATCGATCCGCGGGCCGAATGGCGCCAAATGTTTGAGGAAGTGTGGCGGCAGGACCGCGACTTCTTCTTCGAGCCTTCGATGAATGGCGTGGATTGGGACGCGGTGCGCAAGAAGTACGAAGTGCTGCTGCCCTACGTAGCCGATCGATACGACCTGGACCTGCTGATGGGCGATATGGTCGCCGAACTCAGCAACTCGCACACCTACGTTGGCGGGGGCGACTATCCGGATTTGCATCCGGTGGAGACCGGACTGCTGGGCGTGGATTTTGAAGCCGACACGGCGAGCGGCCGCTATCGCATCAAGAAAATCTATCCGGGCCAGAATTGGGATCCGCAGCGCGTTTCGCCGCTGACCGAACCGGGCGTGAACGTGGCCGAAGGAAGTTACCTGCTGGCCGTGAATGGGCACGCGCTGAAAATTCCGCAGAATCCCTACGAGCTTTTCGTGAACACGGCGGGGCAGAACGTCACGCTGACGGTGAACTCCACGCCGAGCGAAACCGGAGAGCGCAACGTGGTGGTGCGCACGATTTCGAGCGAATACCATTTGCGCGAACTCGATTGGATCGAAACCAACCGGCGCAAAGTGGACGCGGCGTCCGGCGGCAAGATCGGATACATCTATCTGCCC
The DNA here is from genome assembly GCA_050014395.1 of Candidatus Acidiferrales bacterium. Taxonomy (GTDB): domain Bacteria; phylum Acidobacteriota; class Terriglobia; order Acidiferrales; family UBA7541; genus DASPOJ01. The sequence goes on from JBEKDK010000067.1 coordinate 7,227, forward strand.
AACATGGAAGATGACGGGCTGAATGAATTTGTGCGCCAATATTTCCCGCAAATCCGCAAGCAGGGATTGATCATAGACGAGCGCTACAACGGCGGCGGGTTCGCGACCGACATGGTGCTGGACCCGTTGCGGCGTATCCTGGCGGCGATGTCAACGGCGCGCAATTGGCCGTCCACCACGGTTCCTCCGTTCGTCTTCAACGGGCCGATGGCGGCCATCTCGAATGAGTACAGCGCGTCCGACGGCGATTTCTTCGCTTACTTGTTCAAAGCTTACAAGCTGGGTCCCGTGATTGGCATGCGCACCTGGGGCGGCGTGCGCGGGATCCGCGGGTTCATTCCGCTGATGGATGGCGGATATGTCGCGCGGCCTGAATTCTCGCTCTACGGGCTGGATAGCCAGTGGGTGGTCGAAAACCATGGCGTCGATCCGGACATCGTTGTCGACAACCTGCCCGACCAGGTGATGGCCGGCCACGATCCGCAGCTTGAGAAGGCCATTGAGGTCGTCACGAAGGCCATGCAGGAGCATCCGATGACGCTGCCTCCGCGGCCGCCGGACCTGCCGGCGTATCCGCCGAAAGCGGGACACTAGGGGCGGAAACGAACCATCGTCTTCGCGGCGTCCCGATACAAAACGTCGGGACGCAAAAGGCGCGAAAGCCGCATAGGTGCGGAGTAGCGTTACGGCACGGATGAATCCATGCCCTGACAAATCAAGACGCACGTTTGTGCGAAATCCTGAGCGCGTGTGCCACAACGCACGGCGTGCGGTAAAGATTGCACGGACTAGTACTAGCCTCGTAACCTGTCCTTTCGTACAGGTCTATAGTAACTGCCACTCAGTCAGTAGGTTACGGACGGCATGGCGGGCCGGTGGGGTTGGCGCTTGCCGTGCTGTTACGTGAGTGGGGTTTTCAACTAACCTTCCGGGAGAAAACGAAAATGGCAGACGAGAAGTACGTAGAGCAGAGCGGGACGCCGGGCTGGTTGATACCGGCGGTGGTGTTGGCGGCGATCGCGGGCCTGGCCGGCATCGGCATTGGCTGGACAGCATCGTCCCATGCAGATCAGTTTCAGCAGACTCTTGAAAACGAACTGAAGAGCGCGAAGCAGGATTACACCAGCCAGATCGCGCAGCTGCGAACGCACGAGGCGCAGGTGGACGCTACCAACGCCGAGCTGCAAAGCGACCTGAGCGTGGTGACCAAGAAGCTTAATTTGACTCAAGGCCAACTGAGCAACGCCCGCAAGCAAGAAGCCGCGGACTTGCAGGCGAGCCAAGAGAAGATCAACGATGTGAATACGACGGTGACGACGCAGCTGGCCACGAAGGCCAACGCGGATGACGTGAAGGCCGTGGACACGCGCGTTACAGGCGTGCGCACCGACCTCGACTCCACGCGCAGCGACTTGCAGATGGCCAAGAGCCAGTTGGGGACGTTAATCGCCACCAACAGCGAACAGATCTCCGAACTGCAGCGGATGGGCGAGCGCGACTACACCGAATTCACGATCAATACCAAGAACAAGGCGCAGACCGTGGGCTCCGTGCAGGTGACTCTGAAGGGCACGAACCCGGCCAAGAAACAGTTCAGCGCGGACTTGCTGGTGGATGATGTTCAAATCAGCCGCAAGAACCACGCCGTGAACGAACCGGTGTTCTTTGAACAGACCGGCTCGCGCACACCATGCGAATTTGTCGTAAACAAAGTGACGAAAGACACGATCACCGGTTACATCAGCGTGCCCAAGCCACCGAAACCGGCAGCGACGGCGTCTGCCAGCAGCGATTAACGCCACGTCCGGGGCAAATAGCCCGAACGAAAAAGTCGTTCTCGTACCGACCGGCTAGGCCAACTTCAGAGAGAACGCCAGCCGGGCCGGAGAAGACGTGAGACGGGCGGATGCAAAATCCGCCCGTCTTTTCTTTTTGGGGGCGCGTTTCGCGGGGCGGCGTAGGCGCGCTACACTGATCGTCAATGCTGGCTACGCGAAAAATATTGTTTACGGCGCTGGAGGGATGCTTGCTTGACGCGCGGACGGGCTCATCGGCCGCGGCGCAGGCGGGCATCGACGAGCTTGAGCGGCGCGCGGTGCCGTGGGTGATTTTTTCGGGGCTTACGCGCGCGGAGATGGATCCGATTCGACGCAAGTTGGGGCACAGCGGGCCATTCGTCACCGAACATGGCGGCGGGCTGTTCGTGCCGCAGGGATATTTCCCCGTGCGGATCGAGGGACAGGAGCGCTCGGGGAACTTCCAGATGCTGGCATTGGGCAAGCCGTATGGCGAAACGGCTGCGGCGCTGGAGGAGCTGGCGGAAGAGGCGGGTGTCAGCGTGGTTGGCGTGAGCCAAATGAACTTGCGTGAAACCGAGCGGAATACGGGATTCACGCAGCGTGAAGCGGAACAATTCCGGCTGCGCGATTTCGAGGAGCCATTCTTTTTTGCAGGGGCGTCCGACGGCGAAATTGCGCGGTTTGTTGCGTTGGCAAAAAAGAAGGGGTATCACGCGAAGCCAGGGACGCCCTTCTGGCATTTTTCGTCGCTGCCGGACGCCGGGGCGGCGGCCCGCCGATTGGCGCAACTGTATCGCGCGTCCGCCCCGGCGCGGCGACAATCGCAAATCGTCGCGATTGGCGAGGGCTCGGAGGATGCGGGGATGTTGTCCGCCGCGGATCGCGGGATTTTGCTGACGGCTGGTGACGCGGCCGATCAATCCGAAAACTCCGGGGCTTCCCGGCGATTCGAGCAGGCGCAAATTTCCGACGCATATGGCTGGTCCGAGGTGGTACTGGAAGTTCTAGGACCCGGTTAAGTCGCAGGAAAAAGCTTCTCCACATTTGAGCCGCGACTGCGCAGAACTTTTCCTCGTGCTCGACCATTCGTGAAGACGTCTTGCCCTGCACGTGCACAATTCCACGCGAACGCGGGGTTTTGCCTCGAGCGCGAATTGGCATACCGATTGCGATAGATTATCGAGTGACGTGCCGGAAGCTTCCTCCGGCGCTGCGGGCTTGGGATTTAGTATCGCGCAAAAGGGGCCGTGGGGACGCGGCGGAAGCGTCAGGGGGAAACTTGGTGCGGATGCTTCGAAGCTTGACGGTTCCAGCCACGGAATCGCAAATGGCGATTGCGCTCGGAATGTCGGTGCTGATGATGGGGCTGATGCTCTGCGCGATACTGTGGCAATCGAACGTGATTTCGTATCAGCGCGATCTGATTCGCGTGATCTGGACCGGGCACTACAGCGGGTAGTCCGGCGGGTGCGGGCGGCGCGGGCGAGAGTTTACTTGGTGAAAAGCCACTCGCCGACCTGGTCGCGGCCCACGAACGTCTTCGACGAGCGGAAGCGGCCGAACAAATCCTGAATTTCGCGGTTCTGATAGACGCGCTGCGGAGTGAGCGAGCAGCTGGCGCCGACCAGTTCGAGATTCTGACCGTCGAGCACGCGGTAGCGGTGAAACTCCTCGGGCTTGCGGCTATGGAACAGCGCCAGCACCACGCCGCCATCGCGCACCAGCGACGAGATCCGCGCGACGACGCGCGACCCGAGCGCGCTATCGAAATAATCCAGCATATCCCATAACAAGATTCCATCGAGCGTGCCGGCATGCTGCTGCATGCTGGTGGCCAGGAATCGCTCGGCGCGGCCAGCGGGGGTCATGTCCTCAGCGCCTTCGCCGGGCGCCAGCGCGCGCAGTTTGGCTTCTTCCTCACCGAGGAATGATTGCCATTCGCTCAGCACGTCCTCACTGTAGACGCGGAAACCGCGCTCGATGAAGAAACCCACCGTGTTCTGCCAGACCGGTCCTACGTCAAGCAATTGCCCGCGGCCGATGCCATCTAAGTGCCATAGGAATTCCTTGAGGCCGTTCGAAGCACGCAGGGTTCGCGGCGCGTAGCCGGGTCCCGGCGGCGCGGAGATGAGTTGCGAAGACATTGGGAGTCTTCCCGCCGGGCTAGCAGCGCCCACAGGGCGCATCGGTCGAGCGGGCTGGGCGCCCCATTGGGCTGCCGCGGAAAACCGTAATCGTTGCAGGAAACTCATACCGCCTTCTTATGGCTTAAGGGCTTCGATTTCGAATGCGACCGGCCGCTCAGCTTCGGGCACGGTGGCGCTTACGACGCGCGCGTCGGCGACCTCTGCCGGGCGTTCCACTTCCTTGGGCCGTTCAACTTCTTTGGGGCGTTCAACTTCTTTGGGGCGCTCAACTTCGATCGAACCTTGGATCGCCGCCCCTTCTTCGATCACCACCCGGCGCGCGGCAACATCGCCGCGGACATCCCCAGTGGAATCAATCTCGACGCGTTCCCGGCCGCGAAGGCTTCCTTGCACCGTGCCGCGGACGACGATTTCGCGGGCATCGACATCGGCGGAAACGCGGCCATGGGGCCCGACGGTCACCTTGCCTTCGAGAATCTGGATCTTGCCGTGTACTTCGCCATCGATGTACAGGTCTTCGCGCCCGGAAATTTCTCCCTTGATGATGAGTGAACTCGAGAGGATGCCACCGGCAGGCGAGGGGGCGGTGACGGCACGATTTGCGGATGCCGCGGGCGAAATTGTTGACGACGCGGAGGCGGCGGAGGGAGGTTCAACGCGCGGCGCGGAAATTTCGGAGAGCGCGGGCGCGATCGAGGGCGACGATACCTTCGGCTCTTCAGGTTTGCGCCACATTCCGCAACCTCCGGCTTACCAACATCTTACGTAAATACTTCTGTAACTGTGCTCCCTAAGCTACCGGCGGGGACCGTCCTAGCAGAAAGCTCCGCGAGAGCAACTTGACTGCGCAATATATTACACAGGTTAGGGGAAGTAAACTGAAAAAAGTTGCCTTCTCGGGGTGAGAAGTTCCCAGATGGACATTATCAACTGAGCGGCACAGCAGTTCCCTGTCGAAACGTCCGATGCCGTGGCCAGGCCGGGTTCAACTCGGATGCTGGCCCAGGCCGAAGGGCGGTGCAAGCACGGATTAGCCGTAACCTACTCTATCGAAGTGAGTTACCGCGCAATTCCCAGCGGGCGACCAGGTATCCCATGCACTCGAACGAGAACAGCTTTATGCCTTCGCGGGTCTCCCACCAACCTCCGGGGTCGTAGTTGGCGTCTGGCGCGGAGGCGACTCGAGTGTCCACATCCGGTGACACGACTCGGCTGAAGATGAATCGGGCGCGGCGAGTGTGGTAGTTCGAGGTGACAATCACGATCTTGTGCCAGCCGCGTTGTGCAAAAAGGCCGCGGAGCGCGACGGCTTCCTCGCTCGTATTTTCCGCGCGCTGCGGAAACTGCACGATGGCTTCTTTGTCCACGCCGTCGCCTTCGAGATCGTGCGTCTCTAGCTCCGCGATGCCCGCGTAGGGACGCAGCTCGCGGCCGCTGGCGACGACGATCGGCGCCCATCCTTGCTTGAAAAGCGCGGCGGCGCGGGCGGCGCGATCGCCCGAATAATCGTCGTCGGAGAGAACGACGATCGCGTCGGATTTCTGGAGCGAATCGTCGACCACCCAGAAATTGCCCGCCAAGCGCAGGATGGGATGACGCAGAACGTAGATTCCGCCGATCAACAGCGCCAAACACAGTAGCGCGATGAGCTTTGAAATGATCCCACCGCGTTCGGAGCGTCTCATAGTGCGTGGCTCAGGGTGCGGGATCGATCTGCCGCAATCGCTCGGCGGCTTCTTCCGGCAGCAAGGAGTTGAAGTAAACCTCCTTGATGCTGTACGACTTCTTGACCTTTTCCAGGATGGGCATAATTTCGATGTGCCAGTGATAATCATCGGCGAGCGTTTTCCAGTAATCTTTGAGGTCGCCGCGTTTATCGGCCGTGTTCGGCGCGGTGTGCAGCACCATGTGATAGCTTCCCGTCACCCGCCCGATTCTGCGAAGCGTCCTTCCAAGCAACATGGCGAGGTCGCGGCGGTTGGTCTTCGACGTCGGCTGCTCAAACAGATGATTGTGGCGGCGGCTCATCAACCAAACCTCAAACGGAACGCGGGAAGCGTACGGACACAGCGCGTAATAATCGCCCTGGGTATCCACCAGGCGGCGGCCGCGGCGCTCTTCCTGGCGCACGATATCGCAGAACACACAGCGTTCTTTTTCCTCCCACCACGCGCGCGCGGCGCGCAATTCGTAGATGATCCGGCGCGGGACGAAGGCGGTCGCGGTGATTTCCGAGTGCGGGTGCGTGAATTCCTCGCCCGCAGGCAAACCGCGATTGCGGAACACGGTGACGTAATTGAGCCGCGCGTCTTTTTTCAGATCGAGGATGCGCAGGCGGTAGGCCTCGAGCACGGCTTCGATCTGATCGTCCGGCAAATAGGCCAGGGTGCCTTCGTGCGACGGAGTCTCGGCGATCAACTCGTGCGCGCCGACGGTGTTCATTTTGTCGTAGATGCCTTCCGCCTCGCGGCCCGCTTCGAGTTCGATCTGATAGAGCGGGCTGGGGTGCGGGCGCACGCAAACGCGCCAGTCACCTTGCGCCGGTATCTGCAAGAGCGGAGGAGGCGCCGACGGGTTCGGGCAGAGAGGGCAATCCTCCGAGAGCGCAGCGACGCTCTCCCTATGGCCTACGACCACCCAACTCCTAGTGATGGGGTCTTTGCGAAGTTCCATTTGTGAACTGCTTACCGCGTGTAGCGTACGGGCGTCGGTCCTTCTTCGAGCCGGTGGCGATCCCAGATGGCACCTTCGCGGGTGTAGTGGGCCATCTCGAAGTCCTGCGTGAGCTCAAGGCAATCGGTCGGGCAGGCATCCTCGCAGAGGCCACAAAACATGCAGCGCGAGGTGTCGTAAGTGAACGTGGTCAGGACCTTGCGGCGCGTGGCTTCGTCGCGATGCCAACCGACGACGATCAGGTTTTCAGGGCACGCCAACGCGCACAAATTGCAGGCGATACACAGCGTTTCGCCGGTTTCGGGATTGTTATTCAGGCGCGGGGCGCCGCGATAGCGCTCCGCCACCATGGGCCGCTCGAGCGGATACTGCTCGGTGTAAACCTTCTTTGGATCCTGGGAGCTGAAGGTGAGCCAAAGGCCCTTCCAGAAATCCCCCAGCGTCATGCGTTGCAGGAGTTCGCCCATCGTGCGTGTAGTTTGTCGGGCAGCACGAAAATTGTCAAGCCAGCGTTGCCGCGCATGTAGCCGCGCCCATCGTCTGGGCGGCTACAAAATTCGAGAAACCGAGCGTCACGGCGACGCGCAAAGCAAATCTCGATGGTAGAATCCCAGCATGGCTACGCCTGAGGGTGGACCGAGGCTCGGGATTCGCCCAGCACAAGCCGAGGACGCCGCCGCGCTGCGCGAAATCTTCAACGACGCGGTCGCCGACGACATGGCGACGTTCGATTTCGAACCGCGCTCGATCGAAGAGCAACGCTACCGAATCGCCGCCGCTGAGCGAGATCCCAAACATCCGCTGCTGGTGGCCGAAGTGCGCAATTGGGTGGCGGGCTGGGCGGCGATCGAAGAGTACGATTCGCGGTTGACGCTGGACGACATCGGCGAGGTCTTCATCTTTGTGCGCCGGCAATTCCGCAGCTACGGCGTGGGCCGCCAATTAATGCGCGCGGTGCAGGCCGATGCGCCGCGCATGGGCTATCGGAAATTGATCGGTCGTGTGCTGGCCGAAAATCGAGACAGTCTGCGGCTGTGCCAGGCCACGGGATGGCGCGAGGTCGGCCGGCACCGCGCTCACGCCCGGCATCGCGATACGCTGCGCGACGTCGTCGTGGTGGAATACTTGCTGCCCGTTGCGGGCACCTCAGACGAAATCCCACCGCCGACGAACTCCTAGCGCGGCACGAATCATTCCCGCTTTCGAAGTGATCTGCCGGCTCGCCCAGCTGCGGGGATGCTTAGTCCAATACGAGCCTCGACGCTATCGCACCGTAAACAGGGCGTCGTATGGGTACGTACCCCCGTCCGGATTTGTTACCGTGACGCGGACGGGTCCCGGCGAGATCGCGGGCACATTTACGTGGAGGGTGTCGGCGTCCACATAAGTTGTTGTCGCGAGCGCACCACCGAATGATATCGTGGCTCCGCTCTCAAAACCGCTTCCTCGGATCGTAATCTGTGCTCCCGGCCCGGCTGCCGCCGGATTTGCAGACGCGAGGCTCAGGGGTTCCTGGGCCAGTTGAACGATCGTGATGCCCGTGCTGGAAATTAGGAATATCCTTTGCCCTGTTTCGTCCAACGCCATTGGATTGAGCGGTGCGATGAGTGGGTCCGGCACTGCCACACGCAAAGCGAGGCGCCCCGTATGAACATCGAATACATCCACGCTGAGCGGCGCTGCGCCGGGAAAGAAAGGCGCGCCCTGGGGCTCGTATAGGAGGCTGCCCGACGCATTCAAGGCCGTGCCCGGCAGCAAGTTAAGACTGTCAGGACCGGCTTGCAGATAATCGATATCGTTCGGAAAATTTATCTCGTTAAGTTGCGTATCAAACTCGGCAAAACCTCCGAAGCCATTGCTCCGAGTGATCTCATAGCAGAACAAATTGCCGTCGCCGTCGATGGTAGTTGCGCCGCCTCCTTGGCTGTCCGTAGACGTGATCGTGTTTGCCGTCAGATCGAGAATGCCGCTGAGGCCGGCAGTCACACCGGAAATTGCGAAGGCGACTTTGGTGCCGTCCTTAGATGATGACAATTCGTAGTAGCCCGGCTCGTAGACGGAACCTAGCTGCGGCCTAATCTCCGTGCCGTCCGGAGTGCAACCCGCGACCCCAACACAACTCAGGCTACCAGAATTCAGGTCCAAAAGATGGATGCTGCCCGCCATCGGTATCGTGCCCGGGCAATAGTTATTTATTAAGACCTTTTGCGATTGCACGGCAGTGACTTCAAGCGGGTCGCAACCGGAGTCTCCGGCCGTCACGCCAGGGAATTTCGCGATGGTTGCCATTTGATCCGGGTCGACTACGGAAACGCTCCCATCACCGAAATTTGCCACCGCGAGTTTTGCGCCGTCAGGACTTAAGGCAATGCCGGTGGGACCGGCGCCGACCGGTATCGGCGTAAGAAACGACATCGAGGCGAGGGAGAAAACATCCACTGCATTTTGGCTCGTGTTTGTAACGTACAGCCGGTCTCTGCCCTGGTCGTAAATGATCTGATTCGTGGTGCCGGCTAGCGGAAACACTTGTGCGTTTGTAAGATACTGAAACCCCTTGGAGAGCGTCGTGCTTCCCAACGGAGTGGTCACACTGACATCGGCATAGCCGGAAGTATTCGCCGGGGTTGTGACCTCAAGATAGTCCATTGCGAACGGGAAGGGGCTTAGAAACCCCGGACCGGACGAATGAGTGATTGTCGCGGAACGGCCTCCAATTGTAACCTGCGTGTTGGGCGTTTCTGTAAGCGGCTGGACCAATCCATATCCAAATATAAAAATGGAGCTACCGCCGCTTGTAGACCCCGCATTGCCGTCGAGGACCAAGATTTGCGGCCCATAACTGACTGAGTCAGGCGCAAGCTGTGACCAGCCGTCGGAACCAGTGACCGTGAGATTTGCGGCTCCAGGCTTAGACCCTGTCGGCGCCGTCACATGGATGACGTTTGCGGATTGGACGGCAACGCCGGTCCCAATCTGAGAGGCAGGCGACGCCGGCGGCGGGCCAAAATTGACGCGATACGATTCGGCCGAACTGAAGTAAGCACCCTCCAACGAGACCTGCTCGGGCTGCGACAGACTGAGAAGGGCTCCCGCGTTATAAGAAGGCCCAAGCGTGAATTCTGGATTGCTAACAGCGCCGGGATCAGAAACGTCCAGGAAGGTTAGCCCTCTTGCCTGCGGTTGGCCGCCGAAAATCATTCCTGTTTCATCGATGTCGAACGGAATCGTCGTATTGGAGTCGGCAAGGTTTTGATCGGGGACGACGCCGAGCGGCTGGAAAGTGTGCGCGTCAATCACACTTACGGCAGTGAGATCGGTTGGGTAGAAACTGGCAGAGTCGTAAAGGAATCGGCCATCCAGGCTGTAGATCAGTTCTTGTCTGATATCGTTTTGGCCATCGACTACTATGCTGGCGAGCGTGTTGAACTGAGAATCATAAAACGTGACCGTTTGCTGCCCATCGTAGGCCGCGAATTGCGACCCATTCGGACTGAGAGCGACGGCGCTTTGCGAGTCGGCGATGAGAATCTGGCTGGGCACAGTTGTGAAAGTGCCCGACGCGGCGCTATAGAGCATGTTTCCCGAGGAGGACGTGAGGAGCGCTGTGGAGTGGTCCTCGCTTCGGGTGATGAAATCGGGTTGAAAGACCGCGAAGGCAGGCGCGGACATCGTCTGCGACACGGTATCCCA